>CAZRTR010000083.1:0-2963 GCA_964603095.1 uncultured Planctomycetia bacterium | reverse complement strand
AACCGATCCCCAGCTTGTAGACCCCCACCAGATATCCGCCCAGGATCCCGACCAGGTCCGCGTAGAGGGTCAGCAAGGGCAGCATGACCGTCAACGCCGCCCAGCGGGGGACCCCCAGGTATCGGACCGGATCGGTCCCGAGGGTTTGAAGGGCGTCGATCTGCTCCGTCACCCGCATCGTCCCCACCTCCGCCGTGATCGCCGCCCCCACTCGGCCGGCGATCACCAGCGCCGTCAGCACCGGTCCCAGCTCCCTCGTCATCGACAGGGCCACGAGGGAGCCGATGTACATCTCGGCCGAGATCTTCTGAAGCTGATAGGCCGACTGAAGGGCCAGCACCACCCCGGTGAACAGGGCGGTCAAGAAGACCAAGGGGAGACTCGCCACTCCGACCTTCTCCATCTGATCGATGACCAACAGCCACTGGCGATCGCGGCTCAAAGACCCCCAGCGCCACGGCAGAAACAGCGCCAGGAGCCATCGCCCCCACGGAAGGGAGAAGGATCGGGCCAGGATCTGGCTGAACAGGTGGGCCGATCCCCCCACGTAGCTGAAGAAGGCCAGCGCCCCCTCCCCCAAGGAGGAGACGAACCGCCGGGGGATCGCCTGCGTTTCTACCGGTGCGGAGGGCGGCTCCATCAGAACCTCTTCCGATGTTCAACCCCTAGGAAGTTCTCATCCCGGTCGATACGGATCTTCAGCTGTTCCTGGTCGGAGAGAGAATACCCCACCTCGACCTTCTGGCGGGTCACCGGCTCCGGCTGAATCTCTTCATCCACCTCGTAGGCGAGGCGGACGGTGACCTTTTCGTCCTCCGTGAGCCGCTGCGCGGCTAAACCCGATGCCCCCCCTGCGGACCCGGACGTTGGCCTGCCGGCGGCGCGGACCGACACTGGGCTGACCGTCCAACCATTGAAGGACATGCTCTTCTCCGTTGGATTCAGGCGAACCTGTTTAAAAAAATCGGATCGCCCGATCTGCCGAAGGTCCACGAGCCCCTCCATCCGCATCGATTCGCCTGGAAAGGTGATGCCGGAATTCTGAATCTGCAGGACCGGCCCTGTCCCGAAGAAACGGAGGGTGGCCAACTCGAACCGCCGATGTCCAAAGGCGCCGTTTCGGCTGAACAGCTCCCCGCGGCTTACCAGCCGATTCCACGGTCCCTCAAGACGGATCCGCCCTACCACCCGTCCTGAAATCGGAAGACCGCCGCCGGCGTAATTCGCCTCTACCTGAAACTGGAGGGGTTGGATCGCGGGGGAGAGAAGAGCCCATTGCGACGCCAGTTGCCGCCGGCCGTTCTCCAGAGCAAGGGAAAGGCCGGCCGCCAGCAAGAGAAGGCCTCCCGACAGCAGGAGTGTCGTCCTAAACAGAGCTAGACCCCGGCGGAAGAAGAAGGAGGCGAACCGCGCGGAGACGCAGCCACGGTGTCTGTACGGAACACCAGGTGATCCTGCTCCAGATCCACCAGGATCATGGATCCCTCCTTGAAGTGGCCCGCGATGATCTCCTGAGCCAGGGCGTCCTCCAGGTAGCGGGCGATCGTCCGCTTCAAGGGCCTGGCCCCGTAGACCGGATCGAACCCTTTCTCAATGAGGAACTCCTTGGCCTTCGGGGTCAGCTCGATGGAGGCCCCCTGCTCCTTGAGCCGAAGGCGCACCTCGTTGATCTCGATCTCCACGATCTTGTGAAGATCCTCCCGGGTCAACGGACGGAAGACGATCGTGTCATCCACGCGATTCAAAAACTCCGGTTTGAATGCCCGCTTCATTTCGTCCAAGAGCTGGGTCTTCATATCTTGATAGGTCACCTCTTCCTTGGTGCTCTTGAAGCCCAGCGACCCCTGCTTGCGCAACAGCTCCGCCCCGATGTTGGAGGTCATGATGAGCACGGTGTTCTTGAAATCGACCTTTCGGCCGAAGCTGTCGGTCAGGCGCCCTTCCTCCAGCACTTGCAACAGAAGGTTGAACACATCCGGATGGGCCTTCTCCAGCTCATCCAGCAGGACCACCGAGTAGGGACGCCGGCGCACCTTCTCCGTCAGCTGGCCCCCCTCCTCGTACCCCACGTAGCCCGGGGGCGCCCCCACCAGCCGGGAGACGTTGAACTTCTCCATGTACTCGGACATGTCCACCTGGATGACCGCATCCTCGTTCCCGAAGAGGAAGTCGGCCAGCGCCTTGGCCAGCAAGGTTTTCCCCACCCCGGTCGGTCCCAAGAAGACGAACGAGCCGATCGGCCGTCTGGGGTCCTTGAGCCCCGCCCGGGAGCGGCGGATCGCATTGGCGATCGCCTGGATCGCCTCGTCCTGGCCCACCACCCGCTTGTGGATCTCCTCCTCCATCCGGAGCAGCTTCTGCGTCTCCTTCTCCTCCAGACGGGAGACCGGGATCCCGGTCCATTTGGAGACGATCTGGGCGATGTCCTCCTCCGTGATCAACGGCTGCGCCTCCGCCTTTGAGCGGGACCAGTCCCGCTTCATCCGCTCCAGCTCCGCCCGGGCCTCCCGCTCCTGATCCCGCAGGGCCGCCGCCTTCTCGAAATCCTGGCCCTTGACCGACGCCTCCTTTTCCTTCCGGAGGTCTTCGATCCGCTGCTCGATATCCTTGAGATTCGGCGGCGCCGTCAAAACCATCAGCCGCGCGCGGGACCCGGACTCGTCGATCAGGTCGACCGCCTTATCCGGAAGGTACCGCCCGGAGATGTACCGGTCGGACAGCTTGGACGCCGCCTCCAGGGCGGCGTCGGAATATTTCACCTTGTGGTGGGCTTCGTACTTGTCCCGAAGCCCTTTCAGGATCTCGATCGTCTCCTCCACGCTCGGAGGATCCACCACGATCGTCTGGAACCGCCGCTCCAGGGCGGCGTCCTTCTCGATGTACTTCCGGTACTCATCCAGCGTGGTCGCCCCGATGCACTGGATCTCGCCCCGGGACAGGGCCGGCTTCAGGATGTTGGAGGC
>CAZRTR010000082.1:0-3242 GCA_964603095.1 uncultured Planctomycetia bacterium | reverse complement strand
CCAGCCAGTTCGGGGTGCAGCCCAGGTGGGTGCAGCGGGCGAAGATCGCGTAGATCCCGCCCCCCTCCGCCGGCGTGTCCCGCACGACCCAGATCCGGTGTTTTTTCTTCCACCGCTCATCCACCACCCCGACCGTGTAATCGTCCGGACGCCCGATCTTGAAGGTGGCGGGAGGATCGTACGTCATGTTCGGGATGAAGTAGCGCAACGTCGCCAGCAACGCTCCTCCCACCGAGACGAGAAAGGCCCCCCATGCGGCCAGGGTCAGAAACTCCCGGCGGGTGAACCAGAGGTTCCAGACCTTCGTCTCCTCCACCTGAAGCTCCTGGATCGATTTCATCTTGGCCGGCGCCTTGGGAGGAACCGCCGGTGGAGGGGTGGGTGAAGGAGGAGGGGTCGGCGCCGGCGGGGGCTGCGGTTCCTCACTCATGAATGGGGCCCGCCCTGAAGACGTCCCATGAACTCCTCGAGCCGCTCCTCCACCATCGCGGTGCAGACGGCCACCTCATTCTCCCGCATCCTCCGGTTGGCCGAGGCGATCCCTTCCAGGTCGTCGATGTCGTACAGGTAGACATTCTCCAGGGCTCCGATCCGGGGATCCAGGTTGCGCGGCACGGAGATGTCGATGAAGAAAAGGGGCCTTTGCCGGCGCAGCGTCATCACCCGGCGGATCTGCGGCTGGCTCAGGAGATACCCCTGCGCTGCGGTGGAGCAGATCACGATGTCGGCCCGCGTCAGATCCTGGTCGATCCGATCCAACCGGACCGCCTTCCCGCCGACCGCTTGCGCCAACGGGGCGGCCGCCTCCAACGAGCGGTTCGCCACCAGGATCGAGGTCACCCCGTACCCTTTCAGGCACTGGACCGTCTGCTGCCCCATCTGGCCGGCCCCCAGGGTCAGCACCGTCTTCGCCTTCAAGTCCCGGAAGATCCGGCGGGCCAGCTCCACCGCCACCGAGCTGATCGAGATCGCCCCCTGCCCGATCCGGGTCTTGGCTCGGACCTCCTTGCCGGTCCGGATCGCCGTCTGGAAGAGCCGGTGAAAGACGGCCCCCACGCTGCCGCACTCCACCGCTTTGGAATAGGCCTCCCGCACCTGGCCCAGGATCTCCGACTCTCCCACCACCATCGAGTCCAGGCCGGCCGCCACCCGGAACAGGTGCCGGACCGAATCGGGCTGAAGGTACCAGTAGAACCGATCGCCGAGGAACTCCGGGGCGAGCCCATGGAAACGGCTAAGGAACGATTTGAGGCGTCCGGCGTGCCCGTCCAGATCGGGAAGGAGGGTGTACAGCTCCACCCGGTTGCAGGTGGACAGGACCACGCATTCCGGGATCTTTAACTCTCGGCGGACGGCGCTCAAGACCTCCGGAAGCTCACCCGGCTGGACGGCCAACTGCTCCCGGAGTTCAACCGGCGCCGTTCGATGGTTCAGTCCCAGAACGCCGATATGCATGTCAGAAGAAGACGTGCCTGCCTCCGATCCAGTAATTGACCCCGACAAACGTGAACATCACCAGCAGGAACGACATCACCGACATGAAGATGACCCGCCTTCCCTTTAACCCGGCGGTCAACCTCAAGGCCAGCACCGCCGCGTAGCATCCCCAGGTCAGCAGCGACCAGATCTCTTTCGGATCCCCGGTCCAGAAGGAGCCCCAGTTGGTCCGGGCCAACAGGTGGCCCTGGATCATCCCCACACTGAAGAGGAAAAATCCTACCACGACCGCGGCCCAATTGATCCGGTCCAGCAGCTCCAGCGGGATCGGCTGGTCGCGCAGGATCCGGGGATCCTTCTTTTTAAGCCGCCGCTCCTGCGCCAGAAACAGGATTCCGCTCACCACCGCGACGAAGAAGGCCAGATAACTTAAGAAAATCACCGTCGCGTGCGAAGCGATCTGAGAGCTCACCCCACCACCTTGAAGTAGGCCTCAAGCGCCTTCTCAAACAGCCGCTTCCTGCGCGCCACACCGGAGACCCTTCGGATCACCTGCCCGCGAACCTTACGCATCCCCTCCAGCAGCCGCTCAAACTCCGGGCCGTACCGATTTTCAAGATCCTTCCGGATCCATTTCGACAGGGCCGGGCTGATTCCCCCGGTCGAGATCGCCAGGACCAGCCGCCCCCGCCGGACCACGGAGGGAAAGATGAAGGAGCAGATCCTCGGCTGATCCACCACGTTGATCCAAATCCCGCGCCGCCTCGCCAGGCGGGAGGCCAACTCGTTGACCGGCTGATCGTCCGTCGCCGCCACCACAAGCTTAAGCCCGTTCAAGTCGCTCGCTCGGAATCGGCGCTTGAGCCATCGGACCTGGCCCCGCTGGGCCATCCGCTTCAGCCGATCGCACAAGCGGGGGCTGACGACGCTCACCTTCGCCCCGCAGGAGCAAAGGGACTTGGCCTTGGCGCCGGCCACCTCCCCTCCCCCGATGACAAGGACGGGGATTCCTTTCAATTCGACAAAGAACGGGAAATAGGCCATTCACTTGTGAAACTTCTATTATGGCGAAATCGCCATGCAAAGGCAAGTGGGGACGATCCTGAAGCATCCCTTAAAACAGAATGGGCCGGGATCGGGATGGGATTAAATTAGGCAGTAACTGGAGATCGGTGAGACAAATGTCCTGCTCTAGTTAGGACAACAAAAAGGGGACGTTCTTCGAAAAGAGCGCTGGGACGAGCCGGATCGGCTATGTCGACTATCCTTGACCGAAAGCTTCAAGTGATTATCTCCTGAGCGCCTTATTCTTTCTGGCGACGTAGCGGCCCCGGAGTTGGAAAAGGAACTTTTGACCGTTTCCGTTACCTGTCAGACTTCCACGGAACTCAGGGAGTTGGACAGAATCCGACTTTATTTCATTACCCCACTGGGTCCATCCAGCCCTGGGGTGGCGGGCAAACAGTTCGAGGTAGGGACCCGGACTGCATTTTTCGATGATGCCATAAAGTTCATCCGGTTTTCTCGAATGTTCTCTTTTCCTGCTTACCACAATGTTCACCTGCCTCCGACCAGGGGCAAAGGTCCGGAGGGAACCGCGAGCGCCAAAAAGCACTAATTCCGTTACGTTGCGGAAATAGAACCCCACCCCTCTGCCATCTGGACCGCCATCCTTGCGAACTTTGTACCAAACCAAATTTGTCTTATAGGTAAATCCCCACCTCTTCATGACTTCAAGCCCTTCCAAAATTAGCGCGTTGGGGACCCAGAGGTATAGATGGCTTTTCGGAAGCGCAAACTGCGGG
>CAZRTR010000081.1:0-3427 GCA_964603095.1 uncultured Planctomycetia bacterium | reverse complement strand
GCCGATCACCGAGGGCAGGGCAATGCTTTCGCCGGGTGCCGGGTGCCATGCCCACGGCTTTGCGTGGGCATGGCGCGTCAAAAATCCTCAGGTTTTAGTTTATCCATTCAGCGGATTTAATGGTAAGGTAGTGACGTGTAGTGACCTATCTCACGATTCTTGCCGAAATGGCATTGGCGCAGTCGTGAAAACCGTTGATGTAATCGAACAACAGCGCCACAACAACGATGAAGAGGATGTAGGCCATCGGCGGCTATGCGTTCTTGAGGAAGATGCCTTCGATGACCACCGCCACATCTTCGCATTTGTCGGTGGCCGTCTCCAGAAGGTCGTACAGGTCCCGCCACTTCATCACCTCCAGGGGATCCTTTCCCTCATTGAACAAATGCGCGATCGCCTCCCGATGGATCCGGTCCCCCTGGTTCTCCAGGCGGTTCACCTCGATGCAGTGCTCCAGGATGTCGGCATGCTTGAGATTCTTCAGGCGAGGGATCATCCGGTGGATCTGCTCCACCTGCTTGCGGATCACCTCCGCCAACGCCTTGAAGGCCGGGGTCGGTTCCTTCACCTTGTACAGGACCAGATGCTCCGTGGCCCCCTCCATGAAATCCATGACGTCGTCCAGGGCGGCGGCCAGCTGATGGATATCCTCCCGGTCGATCGGAGTGATGAAGGTCCGGTTGAGCTTCGCCATCAGCTCGTGTGTCACCTGGTCGGCCTCATGCTCCAACCGTTCCATCCGCTGGGCCTTCGGCACCAGGTCCTTGAAATCGGCCACCAGCTCCTGGAGAAGCTGGGCCCCTTCCAGCAGCAGTTTCGCGGAACGTTCGAACAGCTCGAAGAATTGGACCTCTTTGGGAATCAGTCGCAGCATCAGAAACCCTCCCTATTTATCATACCTGCCCCTCTTCATCCACCCAAATAAGCTTTTTTAACCGCCGGGTCTTCCCGAAGCCCCTCGGCCGGGCCCCGCAGAACCACCCGGCCGGTCTGAAGGATAACCGCGCTCTGGGCCACCTTCAGCGCCTGGTAGGCGTTCTGCTCCACCAACAGGATCGTGACACCCGAGCGATGGATCCGGTCGATCACCTCAAACAGTTGGGTCACCATCCTCGGAGCCAACCCGAGGGACGGCTCATCCAACAGGAGCAGCTTGGGCCGAGCCATCAGCCCCCGCCCCAACGCCAGCATCTGCTGCTCCCCGCCGGACAAGGTTCCGCCCAGTTGGTTCACCCTTTCCTTGAGGATCGGGAACAACTCAAAGACCTTCTCCAGATCCCGGCCGGCCTGCTGCGGACCGGCCCCGAGCCCGGCCCCCAGGATCAGATTCTCCTTCACCGTCATCCGGGGAAAGATCCGGCGCCCCTCCGGCACCTGAGTGATTCCCCGAGCCACGATCTGCTCCGGAGCAAGCTCTCGTATCGGCTTTCCGTCCAGCCGGACCTCACCCCCCACCACCGGAGCCATGCCGGAGATCGCCATCAAGGTGGTGGTCTTCCCGGCCCCGTTGGCCCCGATCAAGGCGACACACTCCCCCTTCCGGACCTGAAGGCCGACCCCCTTCAACACCTCCACCGCCCCGTAGCGGACGTGGAGATCTTCCATCTCCAGCAGCAGCTCACTCATGTTTGGCCCCCAGGTAGGCCTCGATCACCTTCGGGTCTTCCTGGACCGTCCGGGGCGACCCTTCGGCGATCTTCGCGCCGTAGTCCAACACCACCACCCTGTCGGAGATCGGCATCACGACGTTCATATCATGCTCGATCAGCAGGATCGTCAGCCCCTGCCCTTTCAACTGCTGAAGGAAGGCCATCAGCTCCTGCCGCTCCGATTGGGCCAGCCCGGCGGCCGGCTCATCCAAAAGGAGCAGCTCCGGTTCCGAGGCCAAAGCCCGGGCCAGCTCCAGCCGCCGCTGCTGCCCGTAGGAGAGGGAGCCGGCCGGCCGATCCGCCAAAGGATCGAGATCCATCCGCTGAAGGAGCTGATCGGCCTTGGCCGTCGCCCATCGTTCCTCCTGAGCGGCCCGGCCCGCCCAAGGCAGAAGCGCCTCCCGGAAGCCGGCCCTTGTTCGGACGTAGGTGCCGACGATCAGATTCTCCAGCACCGTAAGGTTGGCGAACAACCGGATGTTCTGGAAGGTCCGGGCGATTCCCAACCGGGCGATCTGATAAGAGGCAAGCCGTCCCAGAGTGTGCTCAAGCCGGTTCCCCGAAAACCGGACAGAGCCCTCCT
Source organism: uncultured Planctomycetia bacterium (assembly GCA_964603095.1). Classification (GTDB taxonomy): domain Bacteria; phylum Omnitrophota; class Gorgyraeia; order 1-14-0-20-64-10; family 1-14-0-20-64-10; genus CAZRTR01. The sequence continues at coordinate 1,195 of CAZRTR010000081.1, read as the reverse complement.
CCGGTTGGGTCACCCCGGTCACGCAGTTAAACAGGGTGGTCTTCCCGGCCCCGTTGGGTCCGATCAGCCCGACGATCGTTCCCCGCTCGACGGAGAAGCTGACCTGACTCAAGGCCACCACCCCTCCGAACCGTTTCGTCAACCCTGAGATCTCAAGAAGCGGCACGTGGCACCCGCAGCTCCCGTTGGATCTGGGTCAGGCCCCAGAGACCCTGCGGCCGGAACCGCATCAGGAGGATCATGAGGACTCCGAAGATCAGCATCCGATAGGTGGAGAAGTCCCGCAGAAGTTCCGGAGCCGAGGAGAGGACCGCCGCCCCCAGGATCACCCCCGGCACCGATCCAAGCCCCCCTAAGATCACCATCGCCAGGATCATCACCGACAGGATGAAATCGAAACTGTCCGGGGTGATCGTTCCCTGCTTGGCGGCGAAGACGCAGCCGGCAACTCCGGCGACGGCTCCGCCAAACCAGAGGGCCAGCAGCTTCAGCCGCGTCGTGTTGATCCCTAAACAGCGGGCCGCCAGCTCATCCTCCCGGATCGCCACCCAGGCCAGTCCGATCCGGGAACGACGAAGCCGCCCGCAGGCCCAGCCGGTCACCGCCACCAGCAGAAGAAGCAGCCCGTAGTACGGCTTGGAATCGACCCCGAAGTTGAACGAACCGACGGCAGGGTGGCCGATCCCCAGCAGCCCGTTGGGCCCACCGGTCCAGGGCTCCAGGTTGGTCACCCCGATCCGGACGATCTCCCCGAACCCCAACGTGATGATCGCCAGATAATCGCCCCGGACCCGGATGGCCGGCAGCCCCAACAGGGCCGCCGCCACCCCTGCAGCCACCCCGCTCGCCGGAAGCCCGATCCAGAAGGGACATCCGAGCCGGAGATTGAGCAGCGCGTAGGTGTAGGCCCCGATGGCGAAGAAGGCGGCGTAGCCCAAGTGCAGAAGACCGGCGAACCCGACGATGATATTTAAGCCCAGAGCCAGCAGGGCGTACAAGGCCGCCGTCGCCAGAATCTCCACCCGGTAAGGATTGGGATCAATGAGCGGAAGGAGGGTGAGCAGCCCTATTGCGAATTGCGAATTGCGAATTGCGAATTTCACCCCGCCCGCTCCGCCACTCCTTCCCCGAGCAGCCCGCGGGGCCGCACCAGGAGCTCCAGGACCAGCACCCCGAAGGCCACCCCATTCTTCCA
>CAZRTR010000080.1:0-3884 GCA_964603095.1 uncultured Planctomycetia bacterium | reverse complement strand
ATACGAGATCCTGATACAAGTGACTGGAGTTCGACGTGTGCTCTTCCGATCTCTGGAACTGACGGGCGCGGGCGGCCACGTCGGCCCGGGTCGCCTTGAGCAGACGCGCAGGGCCGAAGGCCTCGATCGTCATGGAGGCGACACTGGAGCCGACCTGGATCGCCCGGCACAGCACTGCCCAAGTCACCCTGGGCTGAACGGTCAGATACCCCAGCGTGGCCCCGGCAAAGGCATCCCCCGCTCCCGTCGGATCCACCACCTTCGGAACCGGATAGCCGGGAAGAGAGAAGAAGGCATCCCTCGAGGCGGCCAGGACCCCATGCTCCCCCTTCTTGACGATCGCCACCTTCGGGCCCAACCGGGCCAAAACCCGAGTCGCCTGGATCAAGCCGTGCACCCCGGTCAGAAGCCGCGCCTCGCTGTCGTTCAAAAAGACCAGGTCCACCTTCTTGAGCAGCTTCAGGAATCCGCGCCGCTGATTCTCGATCCAATCGTCCCGCGAATCGCAGGCGGTGATCTTCGGCGCCTTCAATTGTTTCAACACCCGCCACTGCAACGTCGGGTGGATGTTCCCCAGGAAGGCCGACTTCACCCGCCTCAAGGAGGGGGGCAGCATCGGCTGAAAGGAGCTGAAGACCCCCAGATCCAAGAACAGGGTCTTGACCTGCCCATCGGCGTCGTACCGGCCCTTCCACCGGAAGGTCTTCCCCTGCGCCTGCGTGAGCCCCTGCCCGTTCATTCCGTACCGTTTAAAGAGCCGCCGGTAGGAAGCCGGGAAATCGGTTCCCACCACTCCCACCATCGATACCGGGGTCCACCATCGGGCCGCCAGCGCCGCGTAGGTGGCCGATCCGCCCAACACCTCGGGGGCCTGACCCCAGGGGGTCTGGATCGAATCGATGGCGATCGAACCGACAATCAGAAGACTCACTGGCCTACTCCTACGGATGATGAATGACGCCTGATCTGTTGCTTGAAGGCCCGGGCCGCCTCCTCCGGATCGGAGGATGCCGCCACCGCCCGGACGACCGCCACCCGATCGGCACCCGCCGATAATACCTCAGGGAGGTTCTTCAGGTCAATCCCTCCGATCGCCAGCCAGGGAATCCGGATCACCGGTCTGACCCGCCGAAGGAGATCCAACCCGACCGCCGGGGTGCCCGGCTTGGTCGGTGTGGAAAAGACCGGCCCCACCCCGATAACATCGGCCCCATCGGCCTGGGCCGTCATCGCCTCTTCCAGCGAGTGGGTCGACCGGCCGATCGCCAGGGAATCTTCCACCAGGGCTCGGACCTCCCGGACCGGCAGGTCCTCATGCCCCAGATGAACCGCGTCGGCCTTCACGATCTGGGCCACCGAAACCCGGTCGTTGATCACGAAAATCTTCCCCTCCTCACGGGTCAGCTCTCGAAGGACACGGGCCACCCGGAGAAATTCCCGATCCGAAGAGGCCTTGTCCCTCCACTGGATGCAGTCGGCCCCTCCCCGAATCGCCTGCTCCGCCACCTGGACAGGATCCCGACCTCCCAGGACGGCCCGATCGACGATCACGTACAGCTTACAGCCGCGAAAGGAGATCCTGCTCAAGGGAGTAGACCCGAAAACGGAGGGAACCGAAGGCCCGACTGACGCGGGGAACCTGAAGCCGGGTGAACTCCTCCAGAACCCGAAGGGCCTCCTCCGTTCGTTTGGCGTTGGCGAAGACCAGCTCCCGGTATCCATCGTGGGAAGCGGCTTTTCCTCGCAGCGCTGGACGGCCCACGTCCCGGAGGGAGTCCCTGGCCCTGAGCAATTCCCGGCCGGGCAGGGTCTTGGCCGCTTTCGTCAACCCATACCGGATCCGCTGACAGCGGGCCGTCAACCGAGAATCTTCCAAGACGAAGCGGGCCACCTCCTCACAGACCCGGATCCCCTCCCGGGCCCGGTTGAGGTTGGCGTCGAGCACCCGATAAAAAACTCGTCGATCGTCGATCGTCGATCGTCGATCGAAATCTAGTCGGCTCGACTCAGATTTTGCCATAGACGATGGACGATGGACGATGGACGGTCTTTAGACGGCGGATGCGCTGGAGGAGGCGGGTGGTGGAGTGCCCTTTGAGGTACGGAATCACCAGAACCTTCCCGCCGGAGGACTCCACGATCTCCCGTCCAACGATCCGCTGCCTACTCCAGTCCCCCCCCTTGGCCAGAAGGTCGGGCCGGATCGCCTCGATCACCTTCAAGGGGGTCGGTTCGGAGAAGATCGTCACAACATCGACCGGCTTCAATGAAGCCACGAGCCGGGCACGTTCCTTCTCCGGCACAATCGGACGGCTTGACCCTTTGATCCTCCGGATCGAGGAGTCGGAATTGACCGCGACGATCAGAACGTCGGCCTTTCGCTTGATCCGTTCCAGATACTCCAAGTGCCCCGCGTGGAGCAGGTCAAAGCAGCCGTTGGTGAATGCGATCCGCTTGCCTTCCCGCCGAAGTCGCCGCACCACCGGTATCAACCGGTGAAGAGACAAAACCGATCGATGAGAAGCCATACTGGAACCGCTATTCCCTGGTGGGAAGTTCCGGATAAAGACGGAAACCGCCGGTATCCACGGTAATCAACCGACCATGGAAAACGGTGGGATCCACCTGCGCCAACAATTGGGTCAACGCCTCGGTAACAAGCTTCAATCGAGGAGGATGAATGTCGATCCTGACAACGCCCGCGTATTGGTCAGGCGGGTAGGCGACGATGTTGGCAAATCCCTTATCGTGAGTCAGAAGTACCCGCTTCTCCTCCCTCGCCAGGGCTGCCGGCTTGGAGTTGACCATCCCGGGAGGGGCAGTGTGAACGTCGTCGTTTCGAAACCGGAGAAACTGGATCAGCGCTGGGGAGGAAAGATTCTCATCCAACAACCACCGCACGCTACGCGACCTTTTGGAACGGAATGACTCGCTCTCCCTTCACGAGCTCCGCAGCGTAGTGTAGCGCCGCTTGGATCGACTCCCTGGTGAGTGAGGGATAATAGTCTTTCAATATCTCTTCCACAGACACCCCACCCTCCAAAAGCTCTAAGACCAGGTAGACCATGATCCGGGTCCCTTTGAAGCAGGGCTGGCCGTGACAGATTTGCGGATCTACGGAGATCGCCTCTTCTATTCGCATGACCATATCCCCCCTTTAAAGATACCACGCCACGACTCGAACCGTCAACGCACAGAACATCCTCGCGTTACACGAAATAGGCGGTGGTGGTGTTGCCCTGGGCGTCCTGGAGGGTCATGATTCCGATAATCGCCTCTGCTTTGCCGCCCGGACCCTGGAGGGCCAAGACGACGATCTCTGCCAAGGAGGGAGCCCGTCCACCCAACTGGACTTTAATCAGGGGCAGGATCCTGGATAGGATTTCTTCTCCAAAGGGCACGGTAAGAAGCCAGTCCGCAACGATCACTCCAGGTCGTTCCAGATTCTCCGGTTGATCCATCCTCAGGATAAATACCTCGACCCCCTTGGGGAGGGTACTCGCCTCTTGAGCCACCAAACGATCCAGGAGGGGTCGCACCGTCTCATGCGCGGCATAGACATGGACTCGGGTGGGTTTCTCCAGACCGGACATCAGGTAAACCCAACGGGAGTTAAGAGGAGCGTCCACTCCCGGGAATCGCTTCAGAAACTGATCCCGGGAGATCCGCTGCACACCCAGTCGGGTACCAAGGGAGCCGGGCCGGCCCGGCTCCTCCAGCCCGGCGGTCGGCTCCCGCTGGAAACGCCGTTCCTCCAGCAGCCGGGCAAGAAGATCCAGAATAGGGCCAGGAACAGGGTGAACTCCGGTTTCCCATTGGGAGATGGTGCCCTCAGGCACGGCAGCACCCTCCTTGTAGCCCAGCTCACCCAGCGCACGGCCCAA
>CAZRTR010000079.1:0-4061 GCA_964603095.1 uncultured Planctomycetia bacterium | reverse complement strand
CAGGCGAGGCAGCCGTCGCGCATCGCCAGATGCTCAAAAACCCAGGGACCTTTGACCTGTTCGTGGCACTGAAGACACGCGTCGTTCAGGGCCCTCGCGGAGCGGGGCGTGGGCGTCTCCCCGTGAGGGGCATGGCAATCGGTGCAGGACATCCGCCCCTCGGGGACCGGATGGTGGTACTGAAGCGCAAACTCCATCCGCTTGTCCACGTGGCAGGAGTAGCACATGCTGGGGTCTTTCGAGGGGTTGACCATCCCCCCGACCCCTCGCCCGCCACCCGCATTCGCGTGGAGAGACCCTGGCCCGTGGCACGACTCGCAACTGATGTCGAGGCCGCCCGGGCCTTGGCCGGCCCCCACCCGCGCGTGCGGGGAGCGCTGGTGGCGCTTGGCCACATCGCTGTGGCAGCTCGCGCACGTTTCCGAGCCGACGTACTCCGCCTTCCTCTCCGACGCCCAGGCCCTAGTGGGCTCCGCCCACGCTTCCGACGGCTGCGCCCACCGGTCGAGATAGGCGAGGAGGATCCTCCGGCGCTGACCGGGAGGCAGCGGCGCTTCCTCCCCGCCCGCTGCGGGGATCAGCGAGGTCTTCTGCCCGCCGCCCGAGGCGACCCCGGCGCCAGGCGGAGTGCCGGCCTCGATCTCCTGGAGGTTCGGGACGCCATCCCCATCCGAATCGGCGGGCTCCACCGCGCGGTAATCGTCCGGGCGGAGCTTCTTGGCGTTGACGGGCGGGGCGAGCTGCTTGAGCGCCTTGCCGTAGGCGTTCAGGTCGTCCTTCCGGCCGACGGAATTCTGATGGCACATCTTGCAGGAAACCGCTTTTGAATTCGGGTAGGCCTGCTTGAGCGACATCTGGTTGGCGACCGTCGCCTCGGCGGAGCCGGCGAGAATCACGGCGCCGAGGAGGACGAGAAACTGCACGCATGGAATGAAGGGCCGCATCCTGTTCGCTCGTTAACACAGGCATTCTATCCAATCCAGGTCACTTGTCCATATGACCCGAATCATACAGCTCAAAAAACCAAAAGGGGGCAGACCCCTTCAATTCAGGGGTCTGACCCCATCCGATTGAGCGGTCTGCGGGTGGGACTCGGGGGATAAACTCAGCAGGTAGTCGGCCAGGGCGTCCAGCTCCTCCTCCGAGATCTTCTCCTTCCAGGAAGGCATCCACAGCGGCGGGGGCAGGTCGTTCGGATCGGAGCGGGCCGGGTAGCGGCCGTTGCGGATCGTTTCCTTGAGTTCCTCTTTGGTGAATCCTTCCGCCACGAAGATCAGGGGAGGAACCTCCTCCGCCATCTCCATGTTCTTGTTCTTGATGCCGCCCCGGCCGGCCACCCCATGGCAGCCGACGCAGCCGACCTTCTGGTAGACCGCCTGGCCCTGCTCGATCTTGGAGGCGTAGACCGGCTCTTTCTCAGGGGGCGCGGTGGAAGCCACCTTGAATCGGGAGGGGATCGGGTGACCTTCCTTCTCCTCCTCGGAAGCGAAGCTGAAGGTAAGCGCGGTCAGGAGCGTCGCCTCCTCATCGGTGAACTCGTAGTTGGGCATCGCCGACTCCGGGATCCCCATCGCCGGATAGCCGGGCACCACCCGCTGTGGGTCGACGAAATGGTCGAAGATCCAGTTGGCCACCGTCTGCTCTCCCTTGACATACCGGAAGTCGAACTGATCCGTCCCCTTTCGCCAGGTCTCCGCCAGCTCCGGGCCGACAAGCATCCCTTTTCCGTGAAGGTTGTGACAGCCGATGCAGCCCTTCTCATCGAACAGCCGCTTCGCCTGAACCAGGACCTCGGCCCCTTTCAAGTTCCTCACATCCTGGTGGCAGCTCGTGCAGCTGCCCGCGGTCAAGCCCTTGGCGAGCAGCGGCTCCTCCCAGTGGTGAATCGGCCCGTGGGCGTGGGCTTTCATCGTGGCCGGGCCCTGCCCCTGATGGCAGACGGTGCAGCCGATCTCATTGAAGGAATGGGCGGCCAGAAAACCGGGCGCCACCTCCGGATGACGCCCAAACGGCTGCGGCTGGCCGGCCATCTTCGGATTGTCGATCCCCAGGTGGCAGGTGGTGCACCGGTCGACCCGATGGAACTCCGGCAGGAAGATCTGCTGCAGCTTAATCGGGGTCCGGGCCTTGGAAACATCCTCCGTCACTTGGGCGAGACGCCGGTAATAGTCTTGCTGAATCCCCACCCATTCCGGGAAGGTCTCCTGCCAGACCAGGAACAGAAACAGCGTGATCAGCCCGAAGCTGGAGATCAGGAAAAGCCAATTCCAAATGCCTCGACGCATCAGATGTTAAAGTTGAAGTCCGGGAACGAGACGATGTATTTGATCTGAAAGACGTTGCGCAACAGGATCTTGACCGGCACGAAGAACATCCCCAACACGAAGAAGATCACCACCAGATACGAGATCGGCCCCAACTGCTTGAAGAACTTCTTGAAAAGGATCCGCGGCAGGATCATCCCCAAACCGCCGTAGGCCAGGAGGAGCCCGATCCCGGCCCAGTTGGGAAGGTTGTGCAGCCCGGCCGCGGTCCCGGTGGGACGGAAATGGTCCCACTTCTGCCAGGGCAGGTACAGCTCCCATCCCGGTCCCCGCATGTAATAGCCGATGAAGATCAGGACGAACCAGAGGCCCAGCCCGTAGGTGAAAATCCCGACGGAGAATTTCCGGTCCCGGAAATTGTAGTAGCCGATCCCCCGCGGATTCAAGTCGACGTACGGCAGGGCCATGAGCCCGAAGATGATCAGGGTCGGCAGCGCCACCCCGGCGATCCAGGGATCGAAGTAGACCAGAAGCTCCTGCAGCCCCACGAAATACCAAGGGGCCTTGGAGGGGTTCGGGGTCTTGTTCGGATCGGCCAGCCCCTCCAAGGGGGCGTGGCCGAAGACCGACCAGGCGGTCAGGATCGCGGTGATCACCACCAGCGCCACAAACTCCCGGGAGACCAGGTTGGGCCAGGTGAAGACCTTCTTCTGCAGCTCCTCCGGGCGCTGCTTCAACCATTCCTCCGGCTGAACCCCTTTGGCCCTCTCCTCTTTGGGCGGCAGTGGAACAGCCGAGAACTCATCCTTCCTCACCCTCCAAAAATGGATCGAGACGAAGATCACGAACGCCAGGGGCAGCAACACGCAGTGCAGCACGTAGAACCGCAGGAGCCCCGCCTGCCCCACCAGCTTGGAGCCCAGCAGGATGAACCGGGCGTCGTTCTCCGGAGTGACGATCGAGAATGGCCCTTCAGACCCAAGGATCGGGGTGTTGGCCGCCATGTTCGTCCCCACGGTGACCGCCCAAATCGCCAGCTGGTCCCACGGCAGCAGATATCCAGTGAAGGAGAGCAGGAAGGTGATGAGCAGGAGGATCACCCCCACCACCCAGTTGTACTCCCGTGGCGGCTTGTAGGCGGACCGGTAGAAGACCGAGGCCATGTGGAACATGACAAACAGCACCATCACGTGGGCCGACCATCGGTGCAGGTTGCGCAGGAACGGCCCCATGAAGACGGCGAACCGAAGATCCTTCATGTCCCAGTAGGCGTGCTCCACCGTCGGGCGGTAGTAGAACATCAGGAAGACCCCGGTGGCGGTCAAGACGAGGAACAGGTAGAAGCTCAAGCCCCCCAATCCCCAGGTGTACCGGAACCTTAAAGAGGCGGGCCGCACCTTGACCGGGTGCAGGTGGAGAAAGACGTTGGACAGGATCATCAGGGCCCGGTTGCGGGGGGTGTCCTGGTACCCGTGCCGGAAGATCGACTTCCAGATCGGAGAAGTCCGAATCGCCCGGGTGATTTCCGTGAGTTTGATCATGTCAGGCCTTCAGGTATGTCTCCGGCTTCTTCCAATCCTTCGGATTCTTGAACCGGTTGTTGATGTCGACCAGGATCTGCCCGTCGTCGGCTAAGGCGACGCGGCAGCGCTCCAGCGGCCTCGGGGCCGGCCCCTCGAAGTTGACCCCTCCCCGCCGGAACCCGGAGCCGTGGCAGGGGCATTTGAACTTGTTCTGCCCCTCCAGCCAGTTCGGGGTGCAGCCCAGGTGGGTGCAGCGGGCGAAGATCGCGTAGAT
>CAZRTR010000078.1:0-4474 GCA_964603095.1 uncultured Planctomycetia bacterium | reverse complement strand
ACTCCTGCTCGGTCAAGAGACACCCCCCCGCCGCATTCGGATAATCCAGGATCCCCAGCTCAGCCGCGAGCGCCATCTGGATCTTGCGGGATCGCCCGGTGATCCCGTGAAGCCGTTCCCGATCGACCAACCCCTGTTCCTCAGCCATCGTGATCGGGAGCACTTTGGCCGACAGGGGCCGCACCACCTGACGGGAGAGCCCAGCGTCCTCCTCGATTCGGAACATGGAGTTGCGCATCTGGGACATCGGCCGCTGACCCAGCACCTCCCCCGTCACCAGGAAGGAGGCCCCCACCTGGGACATCAGCTCCTTCGCCTTCTGGAACATGTAGATCCGACAGTCGACGCAGGGGTTCATGCTGGATCCGTAGCCGTACTTGGGATTGCGGATCACCTGGATGTACTCTTGCGTCATCTTCACCACCATGAAGTCGATTCCCAGGGTCCGGGCCACCTTCATCGCTTGGATCTTGTCGCAGCATCCCCACGGAGCGGACAGATACAGCCCCACCAACTGAACCCCCTGCTCCAGCATGATCCTGGCCGCCAGGGTGGAGTCGAGCCCCCCGGAGATCATCGCCACCGCTTTCTTAGCTGCCATCCTTCACCAGTCCCCGCAGAACCTTCAGGTTCATCTTGTCCTCGGCCAGCGTCTTCTCATCCTTCGGCGTCTCCAACACCATCGGCAGATGCTTCAAACGGGGGTCGTTGACCAGCAGCCGGAAGCCGGTCAGCCCGATCATTCCTTTGCCGATATGCTCGTGGCGATCCACCCGGGAATCCAGATCCTTCTTCGAGTCGTTCAGATGGATCGCCTGAAGATTTTTAAGCCCAACGATCCGGTCGAACTCCGAAAAGGTCTTTTCGTATGCTGCCTTCGTTCGAAGGTCGTAGCCGGCGGCGAACAGGTGGCAGGTATCGAGACAGATCCCGATACGATCCGGATGCCCGGTTCCCTTTAACAGGGCGGCCAGATGCTCGAACCGGTGCCCCACGGCACTCCCCTGACCGGCCGCGTTCTCGTACAGGATCTTGACCGGGGAGTCGATCGTCTGTCCGATCACCCATGCCACCGTCCCGGCGATCTTCTTCAAGGCCACCTCCTCCCCCGATCCGGTGTGGGAACCGGGATGCATCACGACGAAGGCCAATCCCAGCGCCGTGGCCCGCTCCACCTCCACTTTAAGGGCCTGCTTCGACTTGGCGTGCAGCTGAGGGTCGGGAGAGCCAACGTTGATCAGGTAGGCGTCGTGCGCGAAGACAGGGCCGATCCCGCTTGTCCTAACCGCCTGCTTGAACTGCTCCGCCTTCGATTCTGGAATCGGGGGGGCGGCCCACTGGTTGTTCGACTTGCTGAAGATCTGGATCGTCTGACAGCCGACCCCCCTGCCCCGCTCGATCGCCAGCTCGAACCCTCCAGCGATCGACATATGGGCCCCGAAGCGGGGGCGTTGGGGGTCAGACCCCTGACCTGCGCGATCTCTCATGGGCTGACAAAAGGGGTCTGACCCCTTCTGGTTTTCCTGAGATCGATCAGTACTTGACTGAACCCGGCATTCCGGCAGGCCTGAATTACCGCCTCCTTTATACCTAAGTCGATGAGTCGCTCCATCCCCTCCAACTCCAGCTCCAGCCGAACGGTTTCCCCCAGGTGCCGGGCCCGGAGATCCTTGAAGCCCATCCCCTTCAGCGCTTGCTCGCACCGTTCCACCTGGGAGAGCCGCTCGACCGTCACAGGGGTCCCGGTCGGAATCCGGGAGGCCAGACAGGCCATCGCCGGTTTGTCCCACGTCGGCAGCCCCAGCAGACGGCTGGCCTCCCGAACCTCCTGCTTGGTGAACCCTTGCTCCACCAGGGGGGAACGGATCCCCCATTCCTTCGCCGCCTGGCGGCCGGGCCGGGCATCGGTCAGATCATCCAGGTGCGTTCCATCGACGACGAAGGCCAGCCCCATCTCCTTCGCCTTGGCCGCGGCGATGGCGAACAGCTCCGACTTGCAGAAGTAGCAGCGGTTGACCGGATTCGCCCCGTACCGGGGATCCTCCAGCTCCTTCGATTCGATGAGAAGGTGCCGGATCCCAATCTGGGCCGCCAGCCGTTTCGCCTCCTCTAACTCCACCCTGGGCAAACTGGGGGAAATCGCCGTCATCGCCACCGCCTTCTCCCCCAGCGTGCCAAACGCCACCTTCGCCAGGAAGGTGGAGTCGACCCCGCCGGAGAAGGTGACCATCACCGACCCCATCTGGCGGAAGACTTGTTGTAGTCTTGTGAATTTTTCCACGGGGGAGAACCTATTATACCATTGACTTACCGGAGAGACCGAAGGTAGCGGCGAACTTCGTCATGGGATCCCACGATGGAAAACCAGACGGAATCCCCTTTCTCAACCCAAACCAACCGCAGGTCGATGCTCACCCGCGCTTCAAACACCTTGCCGGCGGGTCCGTCGTAGAGCTTCTTGATGCGAAGCCCCACGGAGGCGTGTCTTGTCCCATACCAGTCCTTGACTTCCAAGACAGCTTGGGCTATCCCCTGCCGGATCTCTTCGGTAAAGCGCCGACAGGCCTTTTCAAAATCCCGTTTGTACCAGAAGGTCATCGGCGCTTCTTCCAGCGCCGAAGGAGACCCTCCACTGTCTCCTTAGGGTTGGCCTTCACATCCCCTGGTTCGCGGCGCTGGACGGCACGGGCGAACCGCTCCAGCTCCTCCGGGGCAACTCGTTCCTCGACCTCGACCGGTTTTAAGACAATGATCCCGTTGGCGTACTCCACGTCCACGTAATCGTTCCCCTCCTTTAGATGCGCTTTTCGAACGATCTCCTTCGGGATCGTCACCTGATTGCCTCTCGTCACCTTGGCCAGCATCCTCTTCACCTCCTCATTTTCAAGGATACCATGAAACTGTTAAAAAGTAAATACCTTTTTTAGTATATCTGGGGGGGTCGCCCATGGGAAACCTAAGAGCCGGTTTCAAAACCGGCTCTAAATCCGCTCGACCGTCTCAATGAGCCGCTTGGCCAGCTCTTCCAGATCCTCAACCCGAGACAGATGCTGATACACCTGGTCCAGATCAAGGATCACGTATTCGTGGACCAGGACGTTGCGGAACTTTCCCACACCCTGGAGCCGAGTCGCCAGTTCCGGTGAGATGATCCTTTCCTCTGCCAGCACCGTGATCACATCCTCGTAATCGCGGGGCTCTCGGAGTCCCTTGGCGGCGACCAGGTGACTGCCCATATCCAGCACCGATTCGATCGCCAACTGAAGGCAACGTTCCGCCGCATGGTGGAGGAGGTGATCCCTCTTGAATTGATCCAGCGGCTTGTGCCGGTACGCCTTCAGATCGGCGATGTACTCGTTGAACTTGCTTAACCTAGATAAAAAAGACTCGGGAAGGGTCACCGAGGGCTCCCTCCTTCAGCCGGGCAAGAAGGGCCTGGTAATGCACCCGGCGCAGATAGGCGGTGTCGAGATACTCCCGCAACACCTTCTCCTCAAACGCGACCCGCGTGTCGTCATCGACAGCGAAAAGTATCCTCCCCTCTCGGATCACCTCATGGCAAAGCAGAGGCCCGGCCCGGTTCAGCAAGACCAGGTCCACGGGCCGATAGTCAAAGACCGGATCCAGGGCCCGAAGCAGCTCCAACTTAAGTCCAAGATAATCGGACTCCTTTACACCGGCATCCAGCAAGACGGCTACGTCCAGATCGCTCATCGGTCCAATCTTGCCTCGGACCGAGGAGCCAAATTGGTACGCCAACTTGACCGGGAATTGTCTGAACAGATCGGCTGCATCCATGACGATCCTTCATTATAGGGGCTCTTGCACCGATTGAGAAGGATTAAGCCGTAGAAGGGCGTTGACGAGGACCGTCAGGGGAATTGCCGCAGTGGGGCCTCGTACACCTGCCGCCGGTGGCCGACCACCAAGATCCGAACCTCGTCTCCTGCCATCTGAAAAATCACCCGGTAATCTCCTACCCGAAGTTTCCAGTATCCTTTCAACCGGTGGCGCAACGGCTCCCCATAGTAGGTCGGCTGCAAGGTCAGGCGCTGCTCGATGGCCCGCCGAATCCGCTCCTGCATGCGGCGGTCAATCCGAGGAAGATCCTCCCTGGCAATGGCCGAATGATAACGGAGCCGGTACGCCATCTAGTGGCGTCGCCGACCCCAGGTCTGGCTGTGGCTTAAGCCCTTCCCGAACGTCTTTGCCCGCGCATGGGCCTTCTCAACCCAGTAGGCATCCTCATCAAGCTCCACCGCCTCACGAAGAAGCTCCCGGGCCTCCAGCGACAGGGACAGCCCGTTGCGCTTGGCCAGATTCTTAATCGTCCGATACAGCGGCGCTTCCACTACCACGTTCAAACGAGGATTCTTGGTTGGCATAGAGACCTCCTTCTCCCCCAATACTCTAAGTGTACCATAAGTGATGAACCTAGAGCAAGAAAATATGACAGGGCACGGTTTACGTACGG
>CAZRTR010000077.1:0-4571 GCA_964603095.1 uncultured Planctomycetia bacterium | reverse complement strand
TGCGCCGTCGCATGGCGTCAGGCGATCCATTGAAAGAAAAGCGACGGCGCCTGTGCCGAGCATTGGCTCGGCACAGTGACCCCACCCTTGTCCTGGAGGTCTGCCAGAAGAGGGGGTGGGGTCATGGAATCGGAGGGGCGGGGTTACCACACCGCTTTCTCGCGGATCCGGTTCGACGAATCGACGAAAACGATCTTGGGCTGAAATGTCCGGGCCTCCTCCTCTTCCATCAAACCGTAAGAGAGGATGATCACCTGATCCCCCACCTGGGCCCATCGGGCCGCCGCCCCGTTCAAGCAGATCGTCCCCGATCCCGGCAGCCCAGGAACAGCGTAGGTTTCAATCCGGCTGCCGTTGTTCAGGTTGAGCAGGTGCACCTTCTCCCCGGGGATCAGGTCGGCCGCCTTCATCAGCTCCTCATCGATCGTGATGGAGCCCTCGTACCGAAGGTTGGCCTCTGTCACCGTGGCCTGGTGGATCTTCGATTTCAGTATCGAGCGAAGCATCCTCTAAGCTTTCATCAGCGAACTTCCATCTCATCGATCAACCGAATCCCCCCGATCCGGACGGCCAGCAGCAACCAGACCGTTCCCTGGATCCGAGGGGTCGATTCCAACGTCTCCGGGTCGACCACCGCCGCGTAATCGATCTTTGCATTGGGCGCATCGCGACGGATCACCTGCTCCATCCGTCGGGCGGCGGCGGCTCCTCGACGCTCACCCGATTGTATCAATCGACGGCCCTCGTGTAAAGCGTTAAACAGGGCCCTCGACGACCGTCGGGCGCTCGAGGAGAGAAGCCGGTTGCGAGAGCTCATCGCCAGGCCGTCCGGTTCCCGGATGGTGGGCAGGACTTTAAGCTGAATCGGGAAGTTCAGGTCCCGGATCATCTGCTCCACGATCCTGGCCTGCTGGGCATCCTTCTTCCCGAAGTAGGCCGCCGTCGGCTCCACCAGGTGGAACAGCTTGGCGACGACGGTGGTCACCCCTCGGAAATGACCGGGCCGGGATTGCCCTTCCCACCGGCGGCTCAGAGAGGTCACCTCGACGAAGGTCTGGAAATCAGGGGGATAGATCGCGCGATTCGCGGGGACAAACAGCAGGTCAGCCCCCGCTTCGGCCGCCAGCCGGGCATCCTCCTTCAGGGGGCGCGGGTAGGACTGGAGATCATGCTTCCGGTCGAACTGGATCGGATTGACGAAGATGCTGACCACCACCCGGTCGGTCTCCTTGGCCGCCCGGCGGATCAGGGACAGGTGCCCCTCGTGCAGGGCCCCCATCGTCGGCACGAACCCGATCCTCTTGCCTTGGCTCTTCATCTTCCGGACCCACCGGGTCAGCTCTTCCGGCCGGCGAACGACGCGCATCGATCGCTCCTTTCTAAGAGAGGAGTTGAAGCATCTCCCGCGCCGTCTTGCCCAGACGGGGATGCTTCCAGTCGGGGGCGATCTCGCTCAAGGGAATCAACACGAAACTCCGCTCATGCAGGCGGGGATGGGGCAGGATCAGCCCCGGTTCCTCCAGAACCAGATCGTCGTAAGAGAGAATGTCCAGGTCGATCACCCGGGGCCCCCAGGGGGAATGGGCGGTTGGGCGGCCCAACGTCTGCTCGAGCTCCTGGAGCTGATGGAGGAGCTGTTGGGGCTCAAGCTTCGTTTCCAGTTGGGCGGCCCCGTTCAAGAACATTCCCTGCGGAGGGCCTCCCACCGGAACCGTTTCGATCCACCGGGAGGTTTGGACCAGCTGGGTGCCGGGCAGGCGGCCGAGTCGCTCCACCCCCCAGCCCAGGTAGGCCTTCCGGTCCCCCAGGTTGGACCCTAGCCCGATGTACGCAACGGCCATATCGAGAGACGCTCGATCCGCCGGGCCGCTTCCTCCAGCCGGGGCGTTGGGACGCTTAAGGAGAATCGGACGTATCCTTCTCCGTGCGCCCCGAAACCGACCCCGGGGGTGGCCACGATCCCCTCCTGCTCCAGAAGTTTGGCCGCCACCTCTTTGGAAGATTTCCCCCGAGGGATCGCCGCCCAGAGGTAGAAGGTGGCCTTCGGCGGCACGACCGGCCATCCGGCCTTTTGCAGGGCCTGGACCATCCGGTCCCGGCGTTCCTCGTAGATCCGGCACATGCGCCTGAGGTGCTGGCCGGGATCCTCCAGGGCCCGCACTCCGGCCATCTGGACCGCCTGGAAGATGCCGGAGTCGATGTTCGACTTCACCTTGGCCAGCGCCGCCACCATCTTCTCGTTCCCGCAGACCCATCCGATCCTCCAGCCGGTCATGTTGAAGGTTTTGGAGAGGGAGTGGAACTCGATCCCTACCTCCTTGGCGCCGGGGGCCTGGAGAAAACTGGGGTGCTTGAGTCCGTCAAAAGTAATCTCCGAGTAGGCGGCGTCGTGGCAGATCGGGACCCCTACCCGCTGGGCGAAGGTGACCAGCCGTTTGAAGAAGGGCAAATCGGCCACCGCCGCCGTCGGGTTGTTGGGATAATTGAGGAAGAACATCCTGGCCCTCTTGCCCTTGCGGCGGAGCGACTCCAGGTCCGGGAGAAACCGATTCTTCGACAGAAGCGGCACCGGGACCGGCTTTCCTCCGGCCAGGATCGTGCCGGTCCGATACGGCGGATAACAAGGGTCCGGCACCCAGACCGGGTCCCCCGGATTGACGAAGCCAAGAGGCAGGTGGGCGATCCCCTCCTTGGATCCGATTAAAGGAAGGATCTCCGTCTCCGGGTCCAGGGTGACGCCGAAGCGGGTTTTGGTCCAGCGGGCGATTGAAGTCCGGAGGAGCTCCAGCCCCCGGTTAGTCGGATAGGGGTGATTCCGGGGATCCCGCACCGCTTTGACCATCGCCTCCAGGATGGGATCGGGGGTCGGCTCATCCGGATCCCCCACCCCCATGTCGACCACGTCGACCCCTTTGCGGATCATCCTCTCCTTCAGGGCGTCGATCTGAACGAACAGGTAAGGGGGAAGCTGCGTCAGCCGTTTGGCCAGCGGCGGAATCATTGATGCGCGCAGGCCACGCGGACTCACTTCAGGGGGCTCCACAAGTCATCCATCCCGTACCAGCCGGGACGATCCTTAAAGCTCTGGAAGAATCGGCGCGCTGCAAATAACGCTCCTACAGCAAAAACAGCACGGTCCGTCACTTCATGTCTGAATTCAATCACCTCGTGTCCCAGATTGAAACTCACGGTATGAATCCCGACGACTTCTCCTTCTCTCTTTGACTCGATCGGGATCCACTGGGCAGGGCTCCCATACGATTGAGCCATATCCTCCGCAAGCTGTTTTGCTGTTCCACTGGGCCTGTCCTTCTTTTGAGTGTGATGGGTTTCAGAAATCTTGATCTTTATGTCGCCGGACTCATACCCGAATTTCTTTAAGAGGTCGATTGTAAGAAGAAGGTCCTTCCGGAGGATGAATATTCCTAGAGACATATTGGGTGACCAGAAAATGGGGGTATTTTTTGATAAAAGGTGGAGCTGATCAAACTGTTCCGCTGAGAATCCGGTTGTCCCAATGACGATTGGAACTTTTGCGCTAGCTGCTGCTAAGGCATGCGCTACCGATGCCTCCGGTGTGGTAAATTCGACCAACAAGTCCGCAGATGGCAAGGCGTCATTGAGATTGTCTGTTATCTTTAAAGGGATATCCCCTGACAGCGCTTGGCCGATTTGAGGATATCCTTCCCGCTCGACTGCCTCTACGAGTTGAAAGTCATCGGAGAGAACCTGTTCTGCAGTCCGGGCAATGAGCGACCCCATTCGGCCGCAGCAGCCGGTAACGACGAGCCGGATTCGTTTCTTGTCACCCATGGTTTGCCTACTTGATCAACCGGTAGGAGCGGAGGACCTCTTTGAGCTTAGGCAAATTCCCGTCGCTCATCGGGCACATCGGCAGCCGCAGGGAGGCGTCCTCGATCATCCTCATCAACCCCATCGCCGTCTTGACTGGGATTGGGTTGGTTTCCAGGAACAGGGCCTTGGTGAGAGGCAGCAGCTCGTAATGGATCTTTCGGGCCTCGGCGCCCTTTCCCTGCTCGAAGAGCCGGATCATCCGGGCCACCCGGTCCGGCACCAGGTTGGCGATCACCGAGATCACCCCGACTCCCCCGATCGCCAGGACCGGCAGCGTCAGGGCATCGTCCCCTGAGATCAGGGCGAAGCGATCCCCGCAGAGATGCTTGATTCGGGACATCTGCTCCAGGGAGCCGCTCGCCTCCTTCACCCCGACGATGCGGGGCAGTTTCGCCAGCCGCGCGAACGTTTCCGGCTCGATGTTGACTCCGGTCCGGGAGGCGATGTTGTAAAGGATGAGCGGAATCCCCACCGCCTCCGCGATCGTCCGGAAATGCCGGTACAGCCCCTCCTGGGTGGGGCGGTTGTAGTAGGGGGAAATCAAGAGGGCCGCGTCGGCTCCGGCCCGCTGGGCGTGGCGGGTCAGCCGCAGCGCTTCCTGCGTGTTGTTCGATCCGGTTCCGGCGATCACCGGGATCCGGCCGTGGGATGCCCGAATCGTCTCCTCGATTACCTGCTGATGTTCGTCGTGGGACAGGGTGGCCGATTCCCCGGTC
>CAZRTR010000076.1:0-5131 GCA_964603095.1 uncultured Planctomycetia bacterium | reverse complement strand
CTGGCGGCGAACCTGATCATCGCTCAGATGCTGGTCCTCCAGATGGAGGACCCGAACAACGAGATCAGCGTCTACCCCACCTCTCCCGGCGGCGTCGTCACCGCCGGCCTGGCGATCTACGACACGATACAGTTCGTCAAGCCGGATGTGGCCACCTACTGCATCGGGCAGGCCTCCTCGATGGGGGCGTTGCTGATGGCGGCCGGAGCGAAGGGGAAGCGCTACTCGCTGCCCCATGCCCGGATCATGATCCACCAGCCCTGGGGCGGGGTGCAGGGGGCGGCGGCCGACATCTCGATCCAGGCGAAGGAGATCCTGCGCCTGAGGGATCGGGTCAACGAGATCCTGGCTCACCACACGGGTCAGTCCTTTGAGAAGGTCCAGCGGGATACCGACCGGGACTTCTTCATGTCGGCGGACGAGGCGAAGGAGTACGGGCTGATCGACGAGGTGATTCGCGGCAAGAAGAAATGAAAAACGAGTTCGTAGTAAGTAGTTCGTAGTGACCGTGGAACCACGAACCACGAACTACGAACCACGAACGGCAACTGGAGAGCAATGACCAGCGAGCCAATTCTTCTGACGCCGGGCCCGACCCCGGTTCCTCCCGAGATTCGGGAGGTGATGGCCCGGCCGATCCCCCACCACCGGACGCCGGAGTTCCAGGCCGTTTTAAAGGAGGTGGCCCAAGGGCTGAAGGCCGTCTTCGGCACGAGCCAAGAGGTCTTCATCCTGACCAGCTCCGGGACCGGAGCGATGGAGGCGGCGGTGGCGAACCTCCTCTCTCCGGGGGATGAGGCCCTGGTGATCCGGGGCGGCAAGTTCGGGGAACGGTGGGGGGAGCTGGTCGAGGCGTACGGGGCAAAGTTGGTCCCGATTGATCCTCCCTGGGGCAAGCCGTTGGATTTAAATCAGCTCAAGATCTCCCTTTCCCAGCATCGAGCGGTCAAGGCGGTCTTCGCCACCCTGTGTGAGACCTCCACCGGGGTGGCGTTCGACATCCGCGGAATCCGGCGGGCGATCACCGAGCAAGGGTCCCAGCCGCTGCTGGTGGTCGACACGATCAGCGGGCTTTTGTGCGAGCCGTTCGGGATGGACTCCTTCGGGGTGGATGTGGCGGTCTGCGGTTCCCAGAAGGGGCTGATGCTTCCTCCGGGCCTTTCCTTTATAGCCCTGTCTGCCCGGGCTTTGGAAGCGGTGGAGCGGGCCCGATCCCCTCGATACTATTTCGATCTTCGGCTGGCGAAGGATGCCTGGAAAGAGTTCGATACCCCTTTCACGCCGGGGATCTCCCTGATTCTGGGGCTGGCCCAGGCGCTTAGAAAGATTCAGGCGGAAGGGATCGGCCGGATCGTGGCCCGGCACAAGCATCAGGCGCAGGAGATCCGCAAGGCGATCCAGGCGTTGGGACTGGATCTGTACACCGATTCGGCCTGCGCCTCCAACGCCGTCACCACGGTCAAGGTTCCGGCCGGGATCGATGGGAAGGAGCTGCTGAAGCGGCTGCGTGTCGGCGGGATTATCTTAGCCGGCGGGCAGGGGAAGGAGCTGGCCGGCAAGATCTTCCGGATCGCCTCGATGGGGGCGATCGGCCCTCAGGAGATCCGGGCCGGTTTAAGCGCGCTGGAGAAGGTCCTTTCCGAGATGGGCTGGAAGGTGGGAGTGCATGGCTGAGCCGATCCGGGTGCTGGTGACCGATCCGTTGGCGGAGGAAGGGATCCGGCTTCTTCAGGATTCCAACCGCGACTCAGAGATTACAAGTGGTGCGGCCTCCTCTAGCCGCAGCCGGATCTCCGTCGATGTGAAGACGAAGCTGTCCCCCGAGCAGCTGAAGGAGACGATCGGGCAGTACGATGGGTTGGTGGTCCGCTCCGGCACGCAGGTGACCGGAGAGGTCTTGGGCCACGCGAAGAAGCTGAAGGTGATCGGCCGGGCCGGGGCCGGGCTGGACAACATCGACTTGGAGACCGCCTCGAAGCTGGGGGTGGTGGTGATGAACGCCGCCGGGGGCAACACCGTCTCGACGGCGGAGCACACGATGTCGATGATCCTGTCGCTCGCCCGCCGCATCCCGCAGGCCTGCGCGTCGCTCAAGAGCGGGGAGTGGGACCGCTCCTCCTTTAGGGGGGTGGAACTGTACGGAAAGACGCTAGGGATCATCGGGATGGGCCGGATCGGATCGGAGGTGGCCAAGCGGGCCTTGAGCTTCGGCATGCGGCTTCTGGTTTACGACCCGTTCCTCTCCGAGGAGAGGGTCCGGGAGCTGGAGGCGGCGCCGGTGGCCAGCATGGAGGAGGTCCTGAGAAAATCCGACTTCATCACGGTCCACACCCCCCTGTCGGAGGAAACGAAGGGCTTGATCGGGGACAAAGAGATCGCCCTGATGAAGAAAGGGGTGAGAATCATCAACTGCGCCCGGGGCGGGATCGTGGAGGAGAAGGCCCTTGCCGAGGCGATCCGTTCCGGCCACGTGGCCGGGGCGGCGCTGGATGTTTTCGAGAAGGAGCCGCCGCCTGCCTCTTCGGAGCTTCTGAATCTGCCCCAGGTGGTGGTGACCCCACACCTGGGTGGCTCCACCGAGGAGGCGCAGAGCTCCGTCGCCCGGGAGATCGCCGTCAGCGTCCGGGACTACCTGTTGGGGAGGGGGATCCGCAACGCGGTGAACGTCCCCTCCGTCGACGCGGAGATGCTGAAGTTGATCGAGCCGTACTTGAGGTTGATCGAGCGGCTGGGAGCGCTGCAGGCGCAGCTGGTGGAGGGCCGGGTCAAGGAGGTCCGGATCCGGTACATCGGGGAGATGATCCGCTGGGACGTAGCCCCCCTGACGATCGCCTTCGTCAAGGGGCTCCTGACCCCGGCTCTGCAGGAGACGGTCAACTACGTCAACGCCGCCGTCATCGCCAAGGAGCGGGGGATCAAGGTGATCGAGTCAAAGGCGAGCGAGGGGGCCGATTTCGCCAACCTGATCGACACCGTTGTGGAGACGGACCAGGGGGAGGCCCGGGTGCAGGGGACCCTCTTCACCCGGACCGACCCCCGGATCGTCCGGATCAACGACTTCCGCGTCGAGGCGGTCCCGGCCGGGTCGATGCTTCTGGTGAAGAACCAGGACAGCCCCGGGATGATCGGCCGGGTCGGAACCGCGCTGGGGGAGCGGGGGATCAACATCGGCTTCATGACCTTCGGCCGGAAGACCGAGGGAGGGGAAGCCCTGTTGCTGCTGAACCTGGACCAGGCCCCGTCGGCCGAGGACTTGGCCCAGATCCGGAAGCTCCCCCGCGTCTTGGAGGTCAAGCTGATCAAGCTCTGATGCCGAACATCGTCGTCGTGGGCGCCCAGTGGGGCGATGAGGGCAAGGGGAAGGTGATCGATCTGTTGACCGAGAAGGTCGACATCGTGGTCCGGTTCCAGGGGGGCAACAACGCCGGGCACACGGTGGTGGTGGGAAGCCAGGAGTTTATCATGCACCTGATCCCCTCGGGAATCCTCCACCGGGGGAAATACTGCGTCATCGGCAACGGCGTTGTCGTCGATCCCGGGGCCCTGCTGGAGGAGATCGATCATCTGAAGTCCCGAGGGATCGAGGTGGACGGCAACTTAGGGATCAGCGACCAGGCCCACCTGATCCTTCCCTACCACAAGGCGCTGGACAAGATGCGGGAGCAGAAGGTGGGCTCCGGCAAGATCGGCACGACCGGGCGGGGGATCGGACCCTGCTACGCCGACAAGGCGAACCGGGTCGGGATTCGCCTCGCCGACCTGCTGGACGATGAGATCTTCCGGCGGAAGCTCAGGATGAACGTCGATGAGAAGAACGCCCTGTTTCGCACCGTCTATCCGGGCCCGCCGATCGATTTTGACCAGATCCACCGGCTCTACAGCGGCTACCGGGAGCGGATCGCCGCTTACGCGATCAACGGGCCGGTCTTCTTGAATCGGGCGATTCGGGAGGGGAAATCGATCCTGTTCGAGGGGGCGCAGGGGACCTGGCTCGACATCGATCACGGGACCTATCCTTACGTCACCTCCTCCAACGCCACCGCCGGCGGGGCCTGCACCGGCGCCGGGGTGGGGCCCAGCCGGATCGACCAGGTGATCGGGGTGGTCAAGGCCTACACGACCCGGGTCGGGGAGGGGCCGTTCCCGACGGAGTTTCCGTTGGCGTTGATGGAGCAGATCCGGGCCAAGGGCAAGGAGTTCGGCGCCACGACGGGGCGGCCCCGCCGCTGCGGCTGGTTCGACGCGGTGCTGGTGAAACAGGCGATCCTCATCAACGGGATCACCGAGATCGCGGTCACCAAGCTGGATGTGCTGGACGATTCGCCGCGGGTCCAGATCGCCACCGGCTATTCGCTCAAGGGAAAGATCCTGGAGTTTCCCCCCTCCAGCATCGATCGCTGGGCGGAGGTGGAGCCGGTCTACGAGGAGCATCCCGGGTGGCTCACCGACACCTCGGAGGCGACCTCTTTCGAGGAGCTGCCGGCCCAGGCCCGTCGGTATCTGAAGCGGATCGAGGAGCTGCTCATGGTCAAGATTTCCATCGTATCGGTCGGTTCAAAAAGGGAGCAAGCATTCCATGTGTAGGGTCTGGCTCTTTGGTACCGGTGAGCCGAAGGGATTGTACCAAAGTGCCTGACCCCTTTTCACATCAGGAGGTGTTTGATGCATGAGTTCGAATATTTTGCTTTCATGACCAGTTCCGCCTTCTCTGTGTGGGAGAAATTCGCCCTCTGGTCGGTTCTGGGGACCGCGGTTCTGGGGCTCCTCTACGCCTTCTTTCTGATGGGGCAGGTCCTCCGAGAGGGCAGGGGGACGCCCAAGATGATCCAGATCGCCGAGGCGATCCAGAGCGGGGCCAACGCCTACCTCACGCAGCAGTTCAGGGCGATCATCTTCCTGATCCTGCTGTTGACCGGAGCCCTCTACTTCACCGCGGGCGAGAGCCACATCGGCCTCGGGCGGGCCTGCGCCTTCTTCATGGGGGCCTGTTTCTCCGCCACCGTCGGGTTCGTCGGGATGAACCTGGCGGTGCGGGGCAACCTCCGGGTGGCGGCGGCCTCACGGACCAGCTTCGGCCAGGCCTTGAAGATCGCCTACCGGACCGGGACGATCACGGGGATGCTGACCGACG
>CAZRTR010000075.1:0-5317 GCA_964603095.1 uncultured Planctomycetia bacterium | reverse complement strand
ACCACTGACCAAGGGCTTATGAGTCCCCTGCTCTACCGGGCTGAGCTACGCCGCCGTCGAGGGTAGTATAGCACGGACAATCCAGCCCCCTCCGAGAACCAGGTCCCCGTCGTAGAAGACGGCCGCCTGGCCCGGGGTGATCCCTCCCTCCACCGGCTGCTCGAACTCGACCCTGACCAAGCCGTCCTCTTGAGGGATGAGTCGGGCCGGGACCCTGTCGCTCCGGTACCGGATCTTGACCTGGGCGGCGAGGGGCGCTTCAAGAGCCGGAATCGACACCCAGAAAAGGTCCCGCGCCTGGGCCACGTCGGTCTTGAGCTCCTCCTCTTCCCCGACGGTCACCCGGTTGGAGGATGGATCCAGTTCCAGCACATAGAGGGGCCTGGGGTGCGCGATCCCCAATCCCTTTCGCTGCCCCACCGTGTAAGCGCCGATCCCGCGATGAGTCCCCAACACTTGGCCTTGACGGTTGACGATGGGTCCTGGCTCAAACGCCTCCGGCGCTCTCGCCCGGAGGAACCCCTGAGTGTCTCCATCCGGAATGAAGCAAAGCTCCATCGATTCCGGCTTCTCCGCCACCCGCAATCCGGCGGCTCGCGCCAATTCCCGAACCTGTTCTTTCTTCAAATCCCCTAGGGGAAGCAGAAGGCGGGAAAGCTGCTCCTGAGCCAACTGAAACAGGACGTACGACTGGTCCTTGGTCTCATCGACCGCCTGCCGCAGCCAGTAACGTCCTCGCGTCTCGTCCCAGCCGACCCGGGCGTAATGGCCGGTGGCGACCCACCGGGCCCCGAGGGCGTCGGCCTTTTCCAGCAGGATCCCGCATTTGATCTTCCGGTTGCAGACGACGCAGGGGTTGGGGGTTGAGCCACGGGCGTAACCGTCGACGAACGGTTCCATCACCTGATGCTTGAACGACGCGGAGGCCTCCACCACGTAGAAGGGAATCCCCAGCTGAGCCGCCACCGCCCGGGCATCCTCAATGTCCCGTGTGGAACAGCAGGTCTGGCTTTTGGGAACGGTGTCGCACAGCTCCTTGGGCCAGGTCTTTAAGGTCATCCCGATCACCCGGTAGCCGGCCTGGCTCAAAAGAAGGGCCGCCACCGAGGAGTCGACCCCACCGCTCATGGCCACCAGGACCGTTTCAGGCATCCGCCACCTCCAGGCCACCCGCAGCGCTTCCTCTTGGGGAGGGGGGGAATTTATCAACTGGAGCGTGGAAGACTTCCAGAGCAGTGGGTATCTCCAGAGGATAGAGGCCCTAAGTGGCTCATTAAACCCCGGTCATCATCACGAAGATGCCGGTCAGGATGATCACCACCCCGGCCAACGTATGGGCGTAGCGCTGGAGCCATGGATTCCAGAACCACTGGACACCCCGGAAGGCCAGGAGCGACTGCCCCATCACCATTCCGATCGTGACGGCCGAGAAAAGAATGGAGATGAAGATCACCGTCCCCCACCCGGAGGCGAAGGCGAGGAACATCAGAGGCACCATCGGCTCGCAGGGCCCAAAGACGATGATGGCGAACAGGGTCCAGAATCGGCGGACCGCGTACATCTTCATCGCGTCCTTGACATCCAGGTGAGGGTGAGGATGCTGGGCATGCTTCATCCCCCAGAGGGCATACGCCGCTCCAAAGCCGATCAGGGCCCAGACCGCCACCTGGGCCCGGGTCGCGTCGCTTTGCTGGATCGCGAGCAGGCGCCAACCCATCGCCAGCCCGACGACACCGATCAACAGGGAGCTGAACACATGGCCCAGGCCGGCAAGGAAGGTGAGCAGGAGCAGGCGTCCCTTCGACCAGCCGGAGCTCTTGCCCAGCATGACGAACGGCAGCCAATGGTCCGGAGCCAGGGCGTGGAAGAATGCGGTGGAGACGGTCGAAAGAACCAGCGGGAGCATCAGGAATTGACTTGCATCTTGAACGCCTCGACGGTATTGCGCATCAGGGTCGCCACCACCATCGGCCCGACCCCGCCGGGAACCGGCGTGATGAAGCTGGCTTTCTTTACCGCCTCCTCGAATTCCACGTCCCCCTTCAGCATCCCATCCACCAGGTTGGTCCCCACGTCGATCACGATCGCCCCCGGCCGGATCCAATCCCCTTTGATCAGATGGGGCTTGCCGACCGCCGCCACCAGGATCTCCGCCCGACGGACATGGTCGCTCAACCGGCCCCGGTCGGAGGTGGCCACATGGCAGACCGTCGTGGTGCAGAACCGGTCCAGAAGCAGAAGGGAAACCGGCTTTCCGATCAGCTCGCTGTGCCCCACCATCACCGCCTCCTTCCCGTACAGGTCGGCGCCGGTGGCGTTGATCAGCTCCAGAATCGCCAGCGAGGTGCAGGTTCCGATCCGGGACCAGCCGAAGACCGCCTGGCCGATGTGCTGGGGATGGATCCCCTCCACGTCCTTGCGGGGATCGACGGTGGCGGAGATGGCCCGCGGGTCCAGGCCCTGCGGGAGAGGAAACTGGATCGTGACGCCGGTGATCTGCGCGTCTGCGTTCCAACCGTGGATTCGGCGGATCAGCTCCTGCTGCGTCGTCGAATCGGGCAGCCGCTCCAGGCGATAGCCGATCCCCAGCGCTTGAGCCGCCTTCAGCTGCGATCGGGCGAACAGATCGGAGGCTGGCTGCAGCCCCACCTGGACCGTCAGGAGGAACGGGGATCCCTGGGTGCGGGATTGAAGCGCCGCCACCTCCTCTTTAAGCTGTTGCTGAATCTTGGCGGCGATTGCCCGCCCGTCCAGGATCTGGGCGGTCATTTCGAGAGATCCTTGAGATTCACTTCGACCATCGCCCATGCCGCGATGAAACTCCCCTTGAGCAGCGCCTGCGCCGCCTTCAGATCGGAACGCAGGACCGGCCCGGCCAACCGGCTTAAACCGGCTTGCCGGCCCAAACCGGCTTGCCGGCTCAAACCGGCTTGCCGGCTCAAAGGGGCCGCCAGCCCCGAGGCCTTCACCGCCTGCTCGCAGATCGCCAGCGGAACCTCGATCGCCTTCCTCCGGGCCCGAACGAGCCCCCGCCCGGACCGGCTGGCCTCAACCCACTGCCGATAGGCGCGAGCATCCTCCTGGATCAGCCGGCTCAGTTTCCTTCCCAGCGACTCCAGTTCCCTCAAACTTCTCCGGAGCCGGGCCCGGTCGGACGACTTGAGCGTCGGCCGCTTCAAAAGGATCCGGCAGACCATGCTTTCCAGCCCGCAGCCCAGAGAGCCGGCCAGCGCAGCGGCCGATCCTCCGCCCGGAACAGGATCCGGGGAGGAGAGTCGATCCAAGAATTCCTGGATCGTCGTCATCGCGAGGCCCCGAAGGGGCCGTGCCGATCTCGCTTTTTGAGATTGCTTCGTCGCTCCGCTCCTCGCAATGACGCGCTACTAGAACAGGCCGATGACCTTCCCCTCGGGGGTCACGTCCAGCCGCTCGGCCAGCGGCGATTTCGGAAGCCCAGGCATCGTCAGGATCTTTCCGGTCAACGCCACGAGGAACCGGGCTCCGGCCGCCGCCTGGACGGCCCGGACCTTCAACTTCCAACCGGTCGGCGCCCCCTTGACCGCCGGGTCATCGGTCAGCGAAAGCTGCGTCTTGGCCATGTTGATCGCAAGCCCGGCAAACCCGCGGGCCGTGAGCCATTCGATATCGGAACGGGCGCTGTCCAGGTACTCGACCCCGTCGGCCCCGTAGACCTCCCGGGCGATCGTCTCGATCTTCTCCGGGATCGACTGCTCCAAAGGATACAGGGGTTGAAAGCGGGCGGTCCGTTCGGCCAGGGCGGCGGTCACCTCCTTGGCCAGATCCACTCCCCCTTCTCCACCCCGCTCCGACACCTCGGAGACGCAGCTGCGCACCTTCAGCCCCAGGCAATGCGCATAGATCAGCTTCAGCTCCGTCGGGGTGTCCTCCTTGAAACGGTTGACCGCCACCACCGGGGTCAGCCCAAACCTCCGGATGATCTGAAGGTGCCGCTCCATATTCTCGAAGCCCCGCTGCAGGGCCCGGGTATCTTCCCGGAGAGAGGCCTCTTCCATGGTCATCCCTCCGTGGACCTTGAGGGCCCGCACCGTCACCACCAGGACCGCCACCTCCGGCTTGAGCCCTGAGGATCGGGCGACGATGTTGCAGAACTTCTCCAATCCTAAGTCGGCGCCGAAGCCGCATTCGGTGACGCAGTAGTCGGCCAAACGCAGCGCCATCTCCGAGGCCAGGATCGAATTGGAGCCGTGGGCCATGTTGGCGAAGGGGCCGGTATGGATGAAGACCGGCTGCCCCTCCAGCGTCTGAACCAGATTCGGCTTCACCGCATCCTTGAGCAGCAAGGCCATCGCCCCCACGGCCTTCAGATCTCTCGCCGCCACCGGACCCCCTTGGCGGTTCAACGCCACCACCATGGAGCCCAGCCGCTCCTTCAAGTCGGCGAAGCCGTTGGAAAGGGCCAGGATCGCCATCACTTCGCTCGCCACCGTGATGTCGAACCCGGTCTCCCTCTTCAGGTAGCCGATCCCCCCCAAACCGACCATCACGTGGCGCAGGTTCCGGTCCGGAATCTCGGAGACGCGCCTCCAGAGGATCCGGTCCGGGTCGATCGAAAGCTCGTTGCCGTGGGTGACGTGGTTCTCCACCAGGGCCGCCAGCAGGTTGTGGGCTGTTCCGACGGCGTGGATGTCGCCGGTGAAGTGCAGGTTGATCTCCTCCATCGGGATCACCTGCGCGTACCCCGATCCGCAGGCACCCCCCTTGACCCCGAAGATCGGGCCGATGGAGGGCTCCCGCAGCGTCAGGACCACCCTCTTGCGCAGCCGGCCCAGCGCTTGGGTCAGCCCGATCGCGGTGGAGGTCTTCCCCTCTCCCGACGGGGTCGGGGTCATCGCCGTCACCAGGATCAACTTGCCCAGGGGGCGGGTCCGGATCCGGTCCAGCGCCTTCAAGGAGACCTTCGCCTTGTAAGACCCGTAGACCTCCAGCTCCTCCATTCGAAGACCGGCCATTCGGGCGATCTCCGTGATCTGCAGAGGCCGGGCCGCCTGGGCGATCTCGATGTTGGACGTCAGCCGTCGAACCGTTTCAACAGCCATAGGAACCGACATTATACCGTTAAACGAAGTCGGACACCACGGGTGCAATCTGTTATGTAGGAAAATTCATTACTGCCGGTCGGCGAAGGCGGGCTGAGCCGCAAGGAATGCAATGAGGACAAACGTGGCGACGAGACGGATCGGCTTAGCGGTCACCGAGGGCTGCGTGAGAACGGCATCATCCCCGGGTTTGTCCAGTTTTTAGTTGATTTCGATCTGAGCAGTCCCGTTGGTTTCAT
>CAZRTR010000074.1:0-5925 GCA_964603095.1 uncultured Planctomycetia bacterium | reverse complement strand
GGACCGAGTCGTGCGATTGGGTCTCGATGCTGTTTCGGATGTACAACCGGTGGGCGCAGGTGAAGGGATTTCCCACCGAGGTGCTGGACTATCTGGCGGGGGAGGAGGCCGGGATCAAGTCGGCGACGCTCCTGATCAAGGGGGAGTGCGCCTTCGGGCTCCTGCAGGGGGAAAGCGGGGTCCACCGGCTGGTCCGGATCTCTCCCTTTGACTCGAACAAAAGGCGGCACACCTCCTTCGCCGCGGTCGACGTAATCCCGGAGATTCCGGATGAGGTCCAGGTCGAGATCCCGGAGAAGGATCTGCGGATCGACGTCTACCGGGCCAGCGGCCCCGGCGGTCAGGGGGTGAACACCACCGACTCGGCGGTGAGGATCACCCACCTGCCGACCGGGATCGTGGTTCAGTGCCAGAACGAGCGGTCCCAGCACAAGAACAAGGCCTTCGCGATGAAGGTGCTTCGGGCCCGGCTGCACGAGCTGGAGCGGAAGCGCCGAGAGACGGAAATGGCGAAACAGTACGCGGAGAAGCAGAAGATCGAATGGGGATCCCAGATTCGATCCTACGTGCTGCACCCGTACCAGATGGTGAAGGACCACCGGACCGAGGTGGAGACCGGCAAGACGCAGGGGGTGCTGGATGGGGAGGATCTGGATTTGTTCCTGGATGCGTACCTGCGCTGGAAAGCGAGCCGGAAGTAAACGATGCTGACCTGGGCGCTGAATAAGATCGTCGGGTCCCAGAACGAGCGGGCCTTGAAACGCCTGGAGCCGATGGTGGGGCGGATCGGCGCGCTGGAGCCGTCCCTAAACGGCTTAAGCGACGCGGAGCTGAAGGAGAGGTCCAACCAGTTGCGCCGCCGGCTCGCGGCCCGGATCGAGGAGCTGGGAGGAGGATTGACGCCGGAAGGGGAGGTTCCGATCCGGGAAGATCAGGGACAGTCCCCTGCGGGGACAGTCCCTGATGAGGATGCCTTGAAGGCGGAGCGGAAACGGCGCCTGCGGATCGAGAATCAGGCGATGGAGGAGATCCTGCCGGAGGCCTTCGCCCTCGTTCGGGAGGCGGGGCGCCGGTTCGTTTCGATGAGGCATTTCGATGTCCAGTTGATCGGGGGGATGGTCCTCCACCAGGGGAAGATCGCCGAGATGGCCACCGGCGAAGGGAAAACCCTGGTCGCCACCCTGGCGGTTTTCTTGAACGCCCTTCTGGGCCGCGGCGTGCACGTCGTCACGGTGAACGACTACCTGGCCAAGCGGGACCGGAACTGGATGGGCCCGATCTACGAAGGGCTGGGCCTGACTATGGGGGTCATCCAGCACGACATGGGGGCGGCCGACCGGAGGGCGGCCTACGGATGCGACGTGACCTACGGGACGAACAACGAGTTCGGCTTCGATTACCTGCGGGACAATATGACGATCTCCGCCCAGGAGTGCGTCCAGCGGCGGCTCTCCTACGCGATCGTCGATGAGGTTGACTCGATCCTGATCGACGAGGCCCGGACCCCCCTCATCATCTCCGGGCCGGCGGAGGAGTCGACGGATCTTTACTACCGGATCGACCGGATCGTCCCGCAGTTAAAACAGGGGGACGATTACACCGTCGATGAGAAGGCCCACTCCGCGATCCTGACGGAGGAGGGGGTCAAGAAGGCGGAGGAGCTGCTCGGGGTGGGGAACCTGTACGAGGACACCAACATCACCCTGGTTCACCACATCAACCAGGCGCTGCGGGCCCACACCCTGTACAAGCGGGACGTCGACTACATGATCAAGGACGGCCAGGTGGTGATCGTGGATGAGTTCACCGGGCGCCTCATGCCGGGCCGGCGCTGGTCGGACGGGCTGCACCAGGCGATCGAGGCGAAGGAGGGGGTCAAGATCGAGCGGGAGAACCAGACCCTGGCCACGATCACCTTCCAGAACTACTTCCGGATGTACGACAAGCTGGCCGGGATGACCGGAACCGCCTCCACCGAGGCGTCGGAGTTCCACGAGATTTACCACCTGGAGGTGGTGACGGTCCCGACGAACCGGCATCTCATCCGGACGAACCACCCGGATGTGGTCTTCAAGTCGGAGCGGGAGAAGTTTGACGCGGTGGTGGAGGAGATCGCCGAGCTTCACAAGCAGGGGCGCCCGGTTCTGGTGGGGACCGTCTCGATCGAGAAGTCGGAAAGGGTCAGCGCCCTGCTCAAGCGCCGGCAGATTCCGCACCATGTGCTGAACGCCCGGTACCACGAGCAGGAGGCGCAGATCGTCGCCCAGGCCGGGCGGTTCAAGGCGGTGACGATCGCCACCAACATGGCGGGACGCGGGACCGACATCCTGCTGGGAGGCAACCCCCAGTTCCTGGCTGCGGCGGAGCTGAACCGCCTTCCCTCTGAAAGGGGACTGTCCCCGTCCCGAGATCAGCAGGCAGCTGCTAAGGGGACTGTCCCTGAACTGTCCCCGCCAGACAAAGAGCTGGGGCAGTCCCCTTTGGGGCGCATCCTGGAGGGCGCTAGGGCGGGGACAGTCCCAGAACCCTCGTCCGAGATGCAGGCCGAGGTTCTCCACCAGATGCAGCAGCAGGTGGAGAAGGAGCATGAGAAGGTGGTCGAGCTGGGGGGGCTCCATGTCCTGGGGACGGAGCGGCACGAGTCCCGCCGGATCGACAACCAGCTCCGGGGCCGGTCGGGCCGGCAGGGGGACCCCGGCTCCAGCCGATTCTACCTTTCCCTCGAGGATGAGCTGATCCGGATCTTCGGGGAGAACCGGCTCCTGGAATGGACCAAGGCCTCGATCCCCGAAGGGGAGGCGATCGAGCACCCGTGGCTTTCTAGGGCGATCGAGACGGCCCAGAAGCGGGTCGAGATGCACAACTTCGAGATCCGCAAGCGGCTCCTGGAGTACGACAACGTGATGAACCGGCAACGGGAGGTGATCTACAGGGAGCGCCGGGCCGTCCTGGAGGGGAGGAACCTTAAAGACAAGATTCTGGAGATGATCGACGAGGCGGTCGCGGGAATGGTGGGCCTTCACGCCCCGGAGCACCAGGATCCGGAGGAATGGGACCTGCGCTCCTTGGAGGAGGCGGTGTCGGGCCAGTTCGGGGTGAACCTTCCTCTTGCGGTGTCTGGCTCCGTCCTGAACCGGGAAGAGCTGTCCGAGCGGATGGTTCAAGCGGCCCATCAGGCCTACGAGGGGCGTGAGCAGGAGATGGGGGCGGAGCAGATGCGCCGGCTGGAGCAATGGGTGATGCTCCAGGTGATCGACTCCAAGTGGAAGGACCACCTGTACGCGATGGACCACCTCCGGGAGGGAATCGGCTACCGGGTCTACGGCCAGCAGGATCCGCTCGTCGAGTACCAGCACGAGGCGTACCAGATGTTCACCCGGATGGTGGAGTCGGTCCGGGCGGAGCTGGTGGAGCTGATCTTCCGGCTGCAGCCGGTGAGGGCCGAACGGGCGACGCGGATTTTGGCCCCCACCCAGTTCCTCCATCCGGAGGCGCAGCGGGCGACCGAACGCCCGCCGGAGAGGCCGACGGAGGAATTCACTCCATTTCCGGGAGAGGTTCCCCCGGCTGAGCCGGCGGGGCTGCCCGGCTCAGCCGGGAGATCTTCCACCGAGCCGGTCCGGCGGGATCATCCGAAGGTCGGAAGGAATGACCCCTGCCCGTGCGGGAGCGGCAAGAAGTTCAAGAAGTGCCACGGCTCCTGATCCTTCGCTCCTCCTTTCTTTTGATCCTGTCGTACCCACCGTTTGACCTGGGATGGCTGGCGTGGGGGGCTTTTGTCCCCTGGCTCCTTTCCCTCGAGAAGGCCACGCCGCGCCAGGCGTTTCTTCGAAGCACCGTCGTCGGGCTCCTCTTCTTCGGCGGGACGATCTGGTGGATCGGACACGTGACGATCCCCGGTCTGGTCCTGCTGGTCGCGTATCTGGCCCTCTTCTTCGGGGCGTGGGGATGGCTGGCGAATCGGTTCGTAGTTCGTGGTTCCTGGTTCGTGATGCTCGGGTTAGCGGGGGCGTGGGTGCTGCTGGAGATTCTGCGGTCGATCCTGCTGACCGGGTTCGGGTGGAACCTGCTGGCCCACACCCAGTGGAACTGGATTCCGATCATCCAGATCGCCGACGTGGCGAGTGTCTACGGCGTCTCGTTCCTCGTCGCGCTGGTCAACATCGCCGTCTGGCAGGCGGTCAGAGGACAGAAACTCTGTCTTCTGCTTTCCGTCCTCTGTCTTCTGAGCGTTTGGAGCTACGGGACCCTCCGCCTTCGCCAGCTTAGCGACCCCTCTTTCCCCTCCTTCACGGTCGCTGTGGTGCAAGGGAACATCCCGCAGACGCAGAAGTGGGACGAGGCGTTCGCTGAGGCGATCTGGAAGCGGTACGAGTGGCTGACTCAGGAAGCGGCGAAGAGTCGGCCCGATCTGATCCTCTGGCCGGAGACGGCGGTGCCGGACTATCTGGAGGATCCCGGCGTCTCAGCCCGAGTGACGAGGATTGCTTCGGAGGTGAAGGTTCCTCTTCTGGTGGGGGGCCCGTTCGGTGTCGATTCCGGGGACGTCTTCAACAGCGCCGCCCTGATCGATCCGGAGAAGGGGATCGTCGAGCGTTACGACAAGCTGCACCTGGTCCCGTTCGGGGAGTATGTCCCGCTGGGGCCGCTCCTTTCCTGGCTGCGCCGGTTCATCCTGATGGGGGACTTCTCTCCCGGCCACCGCTGGACGGTTTTTTCGCTGCCCGTCATTGCGAGGAGCGGAGCGACGAATCAATCTCTGCCCTCTTTCAGCGTCCTCATCTGCTTCGAGGATCTGTTTCCCGGGCTGGCCCGGCGTTTCGTTCGGGAAGGGGCCCGGTGGCTGGTCGTCATCACCAACGATGCCTGGTTCGGGCGATCGGCGGCGTCGCTCCAGCACACCCAATGCTCTGTCTTCCGGGCGATCGAGAACCGGGTCTGGGTGGTTCGGGCCGCCAACACCGGCTGGTCCGGCTTCATCGATCCGGCCGGCCGGCGGCTGCCTCCACCGCACCAGGTGCCCCGCTTCGAGCCCGGCGTGGCCGCGGCGACGCTGGAGCGTTAGGGAGAGGGGAAACGGCCCGCTATCGGAAAAGCTCACCATTTTGGAGTTCATTCCGCGTAGGCTTCTTCAGAAACAATGGTATAGTCTCTCGGGTTTGACTTAGGCATGTTTCCTTTGGTGATACAGTTGTACAGTTGCAACGATGGTAGATGGATGTCCTTCGGAGGGTTCGCAAGCAAGAATGTGAAGTACGAGAGAGGTAGCGCCAGGTATCGCCGTTCCGAATCAGCTATGCCCAGGCCTTTCCATCGGCCGTGCTGGGCGACAACCCATTCCCAACCACAGGCAATACAGATGGCTTCTCCCCAAAGTGCGCCCAACGCCATTGCGGCATCTTCACCGAGAAGATTTTTCACTTTACGAGAAAAGAGGCCTTCCACAAAATCCTCGATGCGAGTGGCGATCTTCTCAGGCTTTGCACTTCTGGTAAGGGACAGGAGACTCAACGCAGCTGCAGAGGCCTGTCTCAACATTCTCTTCTCTGTGGTTGTGAGCTTTCGTTCTTTAGTGGTTGTCTTCATGGGGTAACCTCTCTTTAGGCCACCATTGCTCCTTCATTTCTGGGTCGTAAGTATTATAAGCTGGGACAGGATCGGTAAATTGCTTATAGGCCTACGTGTAAGCAAAGGGGATAGGCGTCAGCATGCGATTTTCCATGATCTGGTGTTTCTTCCAGTCGCGAAACCTTTCGCCCAGACGTTGCTCTTTTTGGGAAAGCTTGTTCAATGGGAAAGCTCCTCCGGGCGCGAGGCGGCGGGATCCGCGAGCTCAGTGTCGCTGTCTTCGTCAAACACGCGGCATGGGCCTAGAGGTGATCCCTTTACCCCATCGGGAATCCGGAGATTTTCCTTCCGTTCGCC
>CAZRTR010000073.1:0-5938 GCA_964603095.1 uncultured Planctomycetia bacterium | reverse complement strand
GCCAGGACCGCTTGGGCGGCCCGCTGCGCCGCGCCGGGGGAACCGAGGGTCGATCGGATCTTTCGGAAAGCAGACCGCATCTCTTCCCGCCGGGAGGCGGAGTTCCAGAGGGCCAGCGCCGCTTGCGCGATCCGTCTCGGGTCGGCCCGGCGCTGGATGAACTCCGGGACGACGAAGCAGGAGGGCGGAGTGGTTTCGCTTCCTTTAGCGAAAGCCACGTTGACGAGGCCGATCATCGGGATGCGCAGGAAGAGCCGGCCCAGGAGATAGGTCGGCCAGGAGGTCTTGTAGATGATCAGCATCGGACGCTCCAGAAGGGCGCATTCCAGCGTGGCGGTGCCGGAGGCGACCAGCGCCAGATCGCACAGGTGGATGCCGTCGTAATCCCACCGCTCCACCACCTTCGGCTGCACGGAGGAGCGGCTTAAGAATTCCCGGTACAGCTCCCAAGGAAGGTGGGGGGCCTTGATCAGGAGGAACCGGGCGGTGGAGGGCAGGCCCGGGTTCATCTGTTCCGCCGCCTTCAACAGAATCGGAAGGATCCTCCGGATCTCCACCTCCCGGGAGCCGGGGAGAAGCCCGATGATCGGCAGGGCCTCTTGCAGTCCGAAGGTTTCCAGGGCCTTTAGGCGGGGAAGGGTCGGCTGGGCCAGGTCGAGAAGAGGATGGCCGACGAAGGTGACCGGCACACCGGCTTTCTCATAAAGCTCTTTCTCAAAGGGGAAGATCACGATCATCCGGTCGACGAGCCGCCTGATCTGCCTGATCCGGCCCGGGTCCCAGGCCCAGATCTGGGGGGAGATGTAATAGATCAGACGGATTCCGCGCCGCTTGACCTCCTTCGCGAATCGGAGGTTGAAGCCGGGGTAGTCGACCAGGACGACCCCGTCGGGGCGCCGCTCCTCCAGGGCCCGGACCGCCTGGTCAAAAAGCCGGCGAAAGGTGGGCAGATGCTTCAGCACCTCGAAGATGCCGATGACGGCGATCTGGGTCGGGTCGGCGAGGATATCGACGCCTTGCTGGCGCATGGCGGTCCCACCGAAGCCGAACAGTTGAAGGTCGGAGCGGACCGCTTTCAAAGAGCGGGCCAGGTGGCCGGCGTGCAGATCGCCGGAGGATTCCCCGGCGACCAGCATGATCTTCTCGCTCACGACGGTCTGAGCCGGTGGATCTGCTTCGTGATCTTAAGGGCCACCGCCAGGGCGTCCCGCGCCTCCTGGGCAGAGATAGGGGGTGGGAGGTGGTGGGCGATCGATTCCAGGAAGGCAAACAACTCCGATTTGAGCGGCTCCTCCCGCGGAATCGGGAGGTTCTCGTGGGTGATCCGATGGTCGACGTGTCGGAAGATGTCGACCGACTGGCCCAGCAGGTCGATCGAGATGTAGGCGTCCTGCTGGAAGATCCGGAACTTGCGCATCCCCTCTTTGGAGATGCGGGAGGCGGTCAGGTTCGCCACAACCCCGTTTTGAAAGGTGATCCGGGCGTTGGCGATGTCCTCGAACGGGGTCAGGACATTGACCCCCACCGCCTCCAGGCGGCGGATCGGATTGCGGATCAGCCCCAGGAGGAGGTCGATGTCATGGATCATCAGGTCCAGCACCACGCCGACCTCGGTTCCACGCGGTTGGAACGGGGCCAGGCGGTGAACCTCGATGAAGCGGGGGTCTTTCAGGGTGTCGGAAACCTTCCGCAAGGCGGCGTTGAACCGCTCCACGTGGCCGACCTGGAGGATCGCCTGGCTTTTGGCCGCCATCCTGAGCAGGGCATCCGCCTCCCGGACGGTGCGGGTGAACGGCTTTTCCACCAGGGCGTGGATCCCTTTTAAGAGGAACGGCTTGGCCACCCGGAAATGCTCCTGGGTCGGGACGGCGATCGAAACGGCCTCCACCTTGCCCAGAAGGTCCCGGAAATCGGTGGTGGCGAGGCAGCCGTACCGGTGGGCGGCCGCCTCCGCCCGGTCAGCAAGAAGGTCGCAGACCTCAACTAATTGCGCTGATTGGAGTTCCGAGTAGATTCGGGCGTGGATGGAGCCGAGATGGCCGACTCCTATGACGCCCACTCGAATAGCTTTCATGTTGAGAATCGGTAGTATAGCATGATAAAATGAGGGTTTCGATGAGGATTTACAGGAAGCTTCTTCCGTTCTTGAAACCCCACCTCGGCCTGTTGGGGATGGCTGCGCTCTGCATGCTCGGCTCCTCCCTTTTTAAAGGGGTGTCGCTGGGGATGCTGGTTCCGCTGGTGGACATCATCCTCTTAAACCGGACCCTGACGATCCCCGGCTGGGTTCCGGCGCCGGTGGGAGAAATCGGGCTGCGGTTCCAGGCGCTGGATCCGGTTGTTCGGCTCCACCTTCTGGCGGTGGGGGTGGCGGTCCTGTTCCTCCTCAAAAATCTGGTCTTCTTCTTCCAGACGTTTCTCATGAACGATGTCTCGGCCCGCTTCTTAAGGGATATCCGCAACGCCCTGTACCGGCAGTACCACCGGCTGTCACTGGACTTCTTTAGCGGCGAGCGGACCGGCGGGCTAGTCTCCCGGATCACCTACGATGTCTCGGTCCTTCAGAACACGGTCACCGAGGGGATCACCGATCTCATTTACCAGACGGCCCAGGCGCTGGTCTTCCTGGGGATCGTCTTCTCGATCCATCCGAAATTGGCTCTTGTTTCGCTGCTGCTGCTGCCTGGCTTAGGGATTCCGATCGTCCGGATCGGAAAGGCCCTGCGCAAGCTCGGGTTCCAGGTGCAGGAGCGGATGGCCGATCTGAACAGCCGGCTGATCGAGACGCTGCAGGGGATCCGGATCATCCAGGCCTTCACCGCGCAGGAGAAGGAGATCGCCCGCTTCACCACGATCAATCAGCAGTATTACAAGGCCGACATCAAGACGGTCAAGCGCCGGGAGGCGCTGGCCGGGATCACCGATCTGATCAGCGTCGGCGGCGGTTTGATCGTGCTGGAGATCGGGGGGAGGGCGGTGTTGAACGGCCAGATTTCTCCGGGTACGATCGTTTTCTTCCTGGCGGCGATGCTCTCCCTGTACCAGCCGGTCAAGCGGTTGAGCCGGCTCCATTCGATCAACCAGCAGGCCCTGACCGCCGCCAAGCGGGTGGTGGAAGTCCTGGAGACCGAACCGTCGGTGGCGGAAGGTCCGGATCCGATTCCTCTGCCCTGGTTCCGGCGGGAGATCCGATTCGAGGGAGCATGGTTCCGTTACGGGGATCCGTGGATCCTCCAGGGGGTGGATCTGACCGTCCGGGCGGGAGAGGTGGTCGCGATCGTCGGATCCAGCGGATCAGGAAAGACGACGCTGGTGAACCTGATTCCCCGGTTCTACGATCCGACGGAGGGAAGGGTGACCATCGATGGGATCGACATCCGAAGAGCGGGGCTGACCTCGCTGCGATCCCAGATCGGGCTGGTGACTCAGGAGCCGTTCCTCTTCCACGACACGATCCGGAACAACATCGCCTTTGGCCGGCCGGAGGCGACTCTGGAGGAGGTGGAGCGGGCAGCCCAGGCGGCCAACGCCGACGGCTTCATCCGGGGCTTCCCGAAGGGATACGACACCTCCGTCGGGGACTTAGGGAGCCGGCTCTCCGGCGGGGAGCGGCAGAGGATCGCCATCGCCCGAGCGATCCTCAAGGATCCGCCGATCCTGATCCTGGATGAGGCCACCTCCCAGCTGGATTCGGAGTCGGAGCTTCTGGTCCAGGAGGCGCTGGACCGGCTGATGAAGGGGCGGACCGTCTTCCTGATTTCCCACCGGCTCTCCACGATCCGGAACGTCGATCGGATCATCGTGCTGGACCGGGGGCGGGTGGCCGAGGTCGGCCGACACGAGGAGCTGATGCGGGAGTCCCCCGTTTACCGCCGCCTGTACGAATTGCAGGTTGCGACTTAGCCCTTTTCTGGTATACTGCCCGTTTACCTAGCGATGGTGGAGCCATTGGTCAAACAACTGGTTGAAGCCGGCGCCCATTTTGGGCATCAGACGCATCGGTGGAACCCGAAGATGCGCCGTTACATCTTCGGGGAGAAGAACGGGATCTACATCCTGGATCTGGAGAAGACCGCCCAGGGACTGGTGGATGCCCAGGGGTTCCTCCGTTCGGTGGCGGCCCAGGGAGGGGCGATCCTGTTCGTCGGCACCAAGCGCCAGGCCCAGCCGATCCTCCAGCGGGAAGCGACCCGCTGTGGGCAATTCTACGTCACCCTGCGCTGGTTGGGGGGGCTCCTGACCAACTTTCAGACGATCCGGAGATCGATCGATCGCTTGAAGACCCTGCGGGGATGGCAGGAGGACGGAACCTTGACCCGCCTGACCAAGAAGGAGGCGGCCGAGGTGGGGAAGGAGATGGCCCGCTTAGAGAAGGTCCTCGGCGGCATCATTGAGATGGGGCGGCTGCCTAAGGCGATGGTGGTGGTGGACGCCAAAAGGGAGGAGACGGCGGTCCGGGAAGCGACCCGCCTGGAGATCCCGGTGGTCGGGTTGGTCGATACCAACACCGATCCGGACCCGATCTCCTACGTGATCCCGGCCAACGATGATTCAATCCGGTCGATCTCTCTGGTCATCTCTCTCCTGGCCGACGCCATCCTGGAAGGGCGCCAGCAATGGCTGGCGCAGCAGGCCGCCGCCGCGCCGCCGGAACCGGAGGTGGTTGCCGAGCCGCCGGCCGAGATTCCTCCGCCGGACCTCCCTTTGATCGGAGAGGAAGCCGTTGCGTCGGCGCCTCTGCCGGCCGTGGATGAGGTGGAGGCGATCATCCCGGAGTCGACGTTGAAGGTGAAGGTGGAAGCGGCTCCGCCTCCCAAGCGCAAGCGGGCTTCCAAGCCGAAGGCCGAGGAGAAAGAAACTCCCAAGGGGTGAGGGTGAACTCGATGGCCCAGGTCAGCGCCGAACAGATCAGGCAGCTCCGCGAGAAAACCGGCGCCGGCATCATGGAGTGCAAACAGGCCTTGATCGAGGCCGGAGGGAAGATGGAAGAGGCGCTCAAGATCCTCCGCGCCAAAGGGGCGGCGATCGCCGCCGAGAAGTCGGAGCGGGCCGCCCGGCAGGGCTTGATCGGCAGTTACGTCCACGGGGGCAAGATCGGGGTTCTGGTGGAGGTCAACTGCGAAACCGATTTCGTCGCCCGCACCGAGCAGTTCAAGACGCTCGTCCATGAACTCTGTCTGCAAATCGCTTCGATGAAACCCCAGTATATCCACCGGGAGGAGGTCCCTCACGAGGAAGTGGGAGAGACGCTGGCCCGACTGCACGAAGAGATCGAGGAAGTAGAGGAGGAAGGGGCTCAACCGATCCAGCAGCGCCACATGGAGAAGTTTTACCAGGAGCGGGTGCTGCTGGACCAGCCGTACGTCAAGGATCCTTCCAAG
This sequence comes from uncultured Planctomycetia bacterium, assembly GCA_964603095.1. Classification (GTDB taxonomy): domain Bacteria; phylum Omnitrophota; class Gorgyraeia; order 1-14-0-20-64-10; family 1-14-0-20-64-10; genus CAZRTR01. The sequence goes on along the minus strand of CAZRTR010000073.1, from coordinate 557 downwards.
ACGGTCCAGGATCTCCTCCACGAGGCGGTCTCCTCCCTCCGGGAGAATATCGTGATTCGTCGCTTTGTCCGCTTCATCCTGGGCGAGGAGACGGCCTCTCCCCAGAGATCCTGCTCCTGACCAAGATGCCGAAGAAGGCGCCGCCGGCCGTCTACCAACGAGTGATCCTGAAACTCAGCGGCGAGGCCCTCCAGTCCGAAAGAACCGGATGCGGCATCGATTCCGAGGTGACCCACCGGATCGCGGCCCAGATCAAGGAGGTCCGCGATCTGGGGGTCCAGATCGGGGTGGTCATCGGAGGGGGCAACATCTTCCGGGGGACCGGGGCCAACGCCAAATCTCAAGGGATCGACCGGACCACCGCCGACTACATGGGGATGCTGGCCACGGTGATCAACTCCATGGCGCTCCAGGACGCCTTGGAGAAGCAGGGCTGTTTCACCCGGGTCCAGACGGCGATCCAGATGGAGGAGCTGGCGGAGCCGTACATCCGCCGCCGGGCGATCCGCCATCTGGAGAAGGGCAGGGTCGTCATCTTCGCCGGCGGCACCGGAAAC
>CAZRTR010000072.1:0-6494 GCA_964603095.1 uncultured Planctomycetia bacterium | reverse complement strand
CACCGCCCCCATCAAGGCCCTCTCCAACCAGAAGTTCCGCGACTTCCACGCCCGCCACCCGAATCAGGTCGGAATCTTGACGGGGGACGTCACCATCAATCCCGAAGCGCCCCTCTTGATCATGACCACCGAGATCTACCGGAACTCCCTCTTTGAGCGGAGCGCCCGCTTCGCCCGCTGCCGGTGGGTCATCTTCGACGAGGTCCACTACCTGGACGATCCGGAGCGGGGCACCGTCTGGGAGGAGGCGCTGCTTCTGACCCCGCGGGAGACGGAGATCCTGGCTTTAAGCGCCACCATCCCCAACGCCCAGGAGCTGGCCACCTGGATCGAGGGGATCCACGGCCGGCCGGTCAAGGTGATCCTGGATGCTCACCGGCCGGTCCCTCTGAAGGTGGCGTTCCAATGCCAGGACGAGCTGTACTGGGACTTAAGCTCCCTGAAATCCAAGGGGTACCAGAACCTGGAATTCTGGAAACGGACCAGCGGCGCCCGGAAGCCGATCTATCGAGGACGGGGCCGCTCCTTCCGCTGGGTCCAGCAACGCAGCGAAACCCCTTTCGGCAAGGCGAACCGGGCCGATCACCTGCTGCGGCGGATTCAGGAGGCCGGGCACCTGCCCTGTCTCTACTTCACCTTCAGCCGCAAGCGGGTGGAGGACCTGGCCTGGGAATTCGCCCCGATGGAGTTTCTCCCGCCGGATCGGAAGAAGCCGCTTCTGGACCAGTTCGACCGCCTCTGTGAGAAGTGTCAGATCTCCGGCGAGCCGTCGGCCGCCTCGATGCGGGAGCTGGTCGCCCAAGGAATCGCCTTCCACCACGCCGGGCTGCTTCCCACCTTGAAAGAGGTGGTGGAGATCCTGTTCGCCAGCCGCCAGATCCCGCTGATCGTCACCACCGAGACCTTCGCGCTGGGGGTCAACATGCCGGCCCGGTCGGTGGCGCTGGACACGCTGCTCAAGCGGGCCGACGGACCGCGAACCCTCCTGCGGGTGCGTGAGCTTTCCCAGATGGCGGGTCGGGCCGGCCGCCGGGGAATGGACGAGCATGGCTTCGTTTATCTCCGGGTCAATCCATGGGAGGTTCCCTTCCCGCAGCTCACCCACCTCCTCCAGGCCAAGCCGGAGCGGGTGGTGAGCCGCTTCAGCTCCACCTACGCGACCCTGCTCAACCTTTACCGCCACACCGGGCAGAACCTGACCCCCTTCTATGAAAAGACGTTCCACGCCTTCCAAGGGTCCAAGATCCACCGGCAGGAGGCCCTTCAGCTCGTCGAGCGGAAGCTGAAACTCCTCAACCAGCTCGGCTACCTCCAACCGAAGGGGCTCACCCCGAAAGGATGCTTCGCCGCAGAGCTGTACGGTTACGAGCTGGTCCTGTCGGAGCTGTTCCAATCCGGGTGGCTCGACACCCTCTCCATCACCGATCTTGGCATCTTCCTCTTGGCGATGGTGTACGAGCCCCGCCGCTGGGCGGTTCCCGTGAAACTCCCTCGTCGGATCTACGGGCTGGCTTCGCAAGTCCAGGAGGTCGTCAACGCCGTCCACCGGCAGGAACGGCATGCCCGGACCAGCCCCCTCAGCAAAGGACCATGCTTCCACCTCTGGGAGGCGATGGAGCGATGGAGCGGCGGGGCTGGGTTCGACAAGGTGGTTCAGGATGCGAAGGTGGACGAAGGAGAGCTGATCCGTTACTTCCGGATGACGATCCAGTTGAGCCGCACCCTCTGGCAATCGCCGGCGGCCAGCCCCGCCTTGAAGCAGAACGCCCGGCGCCTCGTGGACAAGATCAACCGGGACCCGGTCGACGCCGAGGCGGAACTCCGCCGCTCCCTCTAAAAAAGGAGGCGTTACTGTAGGTGCCGGGCTAAAACCTGCCAAAGGGCTTTTCATGGATGGCACTCCCAGTAACGCCTCCGTTGTGTTACGATCGTCTCCATGGCGCGTCGGATCCTGGATGTCGGCTGCGGGGAGTCAAAGATGGCTGGAGCGATCGGCATCGACAGGCGGCCTTCCCCCGGAGTCGACGTCGTGGGCGATATCGAGCATCCCGCCTGGCCCTTTCGCGACAACTCCTTCGATGAGGTCACCTTCAACGACACTCTCGAACACATCGACGACGTCGTCGAGGCGATGCGGGAAGCCCATCGGATCGCCAAACCAGGCGGGCGGGTCAAGATCCTGACCCCCCACTTCTCCCATCCGGACGCCTTCCGGGACCCGACCCACAAACATTACTTCACCTACCAGACGATCGACTACTTCACCGGCGCGATGCCGCACCTTCAGTACGGGGGGATGCTGTTCAAGCTGATTGAGAGGAAGTTTCTCTTCACCAAGGGCCAGCGGCTCTCCCGATGGATCGCCACCCACCTCCACCACAAGAAGTACGAGCGGTACCTCTGCCGCCTTTTCCCCGCCGAGAAACTTTACTTCGAACTGGAAACGATCAAGAACGGGCCTTAAGCCATCCCGAGCTTCTTCTTGGCCGCTTCCGACATCCGGGAAGGGTCCCAGGGCGGCTCCCAGACCACCGTGACGGCGGCATCCTTGACCCCCTGGACCTGGAGAACCTGCTGCTTGGCGCTCATGGCGATCTGGTGGGCCATCCCGCACCCGGGGGCGGTCAAGGTCATGGTGACCTTCACCTTATCCTCCGGGCTGACCTCCACCCCGTAGATCAGCCCCAGATCGACGATGTTGACCGGAATCTCCGGGTCGTACACCTCCTTCAACGCATCCAGAACCTGCTCTTGCGTGATCATAAGAGTTATCCTCCGTTTCTGATTCTACTTTATCATTTCCCGATCCGTTCGGCCAGCTTCAATGCGCTCTCGCGCACCCGACGCTGCTGCGTGGCGAACTCCACCTCGATCAGCCCGAACCGGGGCTTGAACCCTTCCGCCCATTCGAAGTTGTCCAGCAGCGACCAGTAAAGGTACCCCCGGACGTCGGCCCCTTCCCTCATTGCCTTCTCCATCGCGGCCAGGTGCTGCTCGATGAACCGCCACCGGACCGAATCGTCGTCGGCGCAGACCCCGTTCTCCGTGATCAGGATCGGCAGCCGCTGGCGCCTGAGGTCCACCAGCGCGCGGCGCAGCCCCTCCGGATAGATCTCCCATCCCAAGGCGCTCTTGGGTCCCATCCCCGGATGGTGGTCGGCGTTGCAGACGGTCCCGAGCAGCCCTCCGAACCGGAGAAAGTCCCGGGTGTAATAGTTCAGCCCCACGAAGTCCATCGTCCCCCGGCAGCATCGCAGCAGCCATTCGTAGGCCAGATGGCGCCGCAAGCCGCAGGCGGCCCGGTCCAGCGGCGAGCCGGGCCGGCACGGATCGATCGGCCGGATGTGATGCGCGAGCCCCACCATTGGTGCGGCCGTTCGTCCGGAGCCCGTCGAACCCGTTCGTCCTGAGCTTGTCGAAGGACGAACGCCCTCCCCATGCAAGATTCGATACGCTTCCCGGTGCGCCCGCGCCAGATTCCGCAGGGCCCTCCATCCTCGGATCATCGACCGCTCCCCCGGCGGCCAGGTTCCCAGCAGATAGCCGTAGTAGACCAGCACCGTCGGTTCGTTGATCGTGATCCACCAGCGGACCCCCTGCCCCAGCCGCCGCGCCACCTTCTCCACGTACCGGGCGAAGGCGGCGACGCTGCCGGCCCAGGCCCATCCCCCCTGTTCGGCCAACCACTGGGGATTGGTGAAATGGTGCAGCGTGACGACCGGCTCCAGGCCCCTGGCCCGGCAGCAGCGGATCACCTTCTCGTAATGCGAGAGGGCCTCCTCGGAGAATTCCCCGGATCGGGGCTCGATCCGGGCCCACTCCAGGGAGAATCGGTAGGCGTTGTGATGGAGCTCCCGGGCCAGATCCAGATCCGACTCGAATCGGCGGTAATGGTCGCAGGCCGCGCCGGATTTCTCAGGGACCTTGGCCTTCTGCTCCCAGCCATACCAATCGTTGAGGGAGTTTCCCCCCTCCACCTGGTGGGCCGACGTGGCCGCTCCCCACAAGAAGTTACTTTTGCTGGTTCCCGTGATAGTACGCGGACAGAACGGAAGGAAAGTAAACGGTGAGAAACGCCTGCGGGATCCCCAGGATCAGCCCGAATACAAAAACCGGCCACCCCTTGGCGAACGGCGCCACTCCCAATACCTGGCGCAGGCCGTTCGCCGCTTGGGCCAGGGCCAGACCGGCGACGGCGGCCGCCAGGCCGACCGCCACCACCCCTCCCAGTAGCCCCAGCGTCCCGATCAGACGCTTGAAGAAGAAGCGGGCCGAATCGGCCATCGCGGCCCAGCTCCCTTGGCCCTTCTGCACCAACGCCACCGGCGAGTAGATGAGCGCTGTGAAACTGGCGAAGAAGGTCCCCATTACCGCGAACAGGAGCACCCCCTTCATCACCTCCTGTTTGGCGCTCATCACCCAGAGAAATCCGAAGAAGATCCCCACCGCCAGGCACAAGAGCAGCACCACGATGCTCAGGATCGTGGCCCACCAGATCATCGGGAGGAACCAGCGGTTCGACTCGGCCAGGAACCTGGAAGCAGACACCGGCTCGTTGCGAAGGAGCCGGGCGGCCCCCCCCAAGATCCCTCCCAGAAGATACAGCGCGACGGTGGAGGAGACGACGTACAACCCCGCGGCCGGCCCCAAGACGGTCTTCAGTTGTTCCAGCGTTCGGATCTCCGGGGCCCGAATGCCGCCGGTGGCGGGATCGATCTCAAATGGAAGGATCACGCTGGCGACCGCCCCCAACAGGGCGCTCACCACCACCACCCCCAGCAGCGGAAACCAAAGGCGGCGGGTCAGGGAGAATCCCTGCCCCACCGCCTTGAAAGGCCCCACTTAGAATCCGGGGACGGAGGTGCAGCCGGTCGGAGGCGGGCTCTTCTTGACCTTGGCCAGAGCATCCGCCGCCTCTTTCCGGGCCTTCGCGTCCGCCTCGGCCAGTGTCGCTCCCTGCCCCTTGGTGATCCAGGCCCCCGGCTCCTCGTTGTGGATGGAGACGTAGTAGGTGTCCCCCATCTTGTACGAGATCACCTTGACCGGCCAGCCGGACAGCGTCTCTTTCTTTTCCTGGTACTGTTCCGCTTTCATCGGTTACGGCTTCTCGATCGGAGCCGCCACCAGGTTCCCCCACTCGGTCCAGCTTCCGTCGTAGTTCTTCACATCCTTGAAGCCGAGCAGGTACTTCAGCACGAACCAGGTGTGCGAGGACCGCTCCCCGATCCGGCAGTAGGCGATCACCGGCTTTTGCCCGGAGATCCCCGCCCCGCCGTAGAGGGACTTCAGCTCCTCAGGGGTTTTAAAGGTCCCATCCTCGTTGCAGGCCTTCGCCCAGGGGATGTTCTTCGCCCCCGGAACGTGCCCGCCCCGCTGGCAGGTCTCCGGCAACCCCGGAGGAGCCAGGATCTCCCCGGTGAACTCCTGCGGGGATCGGACATCCACCATATCGGCCACCTTCTGCGAGGAGGCCTTCTGCACATCCGGCAGGAAGGCCCGGATCGACAGGTCCGGTTCCTTCGCCCGGTAGGGGGCCGGCGCCAGCTTCGGCTCATCCTGCGTCAGCTCCCGCGACTCGGCCAGCCATTTCTTCCGGCCCCCGTCCATCAACCGGACATCCCCGTGGCCGTAGATCTTCAGCTGCCAGAGGGCCCAGGCGGCGAACCAATTGTTGTTGTCCCCGTACAGGATCACGGTGGTATCGTTCGAGATTCCGGAGCGCCCCATCAGTTCCTCGAACTTCCGGCTCGGGATGATGTCCCGCCGCAGGGTGTCGCACAGCTCCCGGCTCCAGTCCCATCCCACGGCCCCGGGCACATGCCCCTCGTTGTAGGCCTTCGTGTCCACGTCCACCTCCACGATCCGGACCTTCGGGTCCTTCAGGTGTTCCGCCACCCAGGAGGTAGAGACAAGAACCTTCGATTCGGTTTGAGTTTGCGTCTGCATTCGGTTTCCTCCTTCTGAAACCCCCATTCTACCATGGTTCAGCCCTTTTTCACCTTGCAACGTTCGCCCACCGGCAGGATGGCCGGTTCCTTGGCCAGGTCGCCGGCCCGGATCGTCATCCCGCCGGCCTTCCAGGCGACGATCCCCCCCTCCAGCACGAAGGCGTTCTCGAATCCCAGCCCCCGCAGCCCCTTCGCCGCCTCCGGGGCCCGGTGGGCCGAGTGGATGCAGTAGGTGACGATCGGCCGATCCTTCGGCAGGGTCCCCGCCATGCCCGGCACCTCGGTGTAGGCGATGTTCACCGCCCCGTCCAGGTGCCCCGCCTCAAACTCATCCTCCTCCCGCACATCCAGGAAGACGATCGCTCTCCCCTCCTCCTGCCACCCCTTCACCGTCTCCGGCGCCACGTAGACGCTCTTCGGCAGCGGCTCCTCCGCCCATACCCACCCCGCCATCGCCACCAGCGCGACCAAGGTAACCAGCTTAACGAATCTCATTGGTAGAACTCAGGCGCCGGTGGCCATTGTTGGCTCCGGTTTCCAGAATCC
>CAZRTR010000071.1:0-6619 GCA_964603095.1 uncultured Planctomycetia bacterium | reverse complement strand
ACCTCTCCGGGTGGAAGCTCGCTCACCATGGCGCCGGTCGCCTGTTCCCCCATCGCGTGCACCAGGAAGATCTGCTCCTCTACCTCCAGCTCCTCGAAGACCACCACCGCCCGCCGGGTGGCGAGAAGCTGGAACAGGGTCAGCTGTTCCTCTCGGGTAAGATTCTTCCATCCCTCCGCCAGGTCCACCGGATTGATTTCGCGCAGGACGCTCTTGAGAGTGGCCAGATCCTTCGACTCCAGAAGCTGTTTGAGCTCGGGAAGGAACAGGGCGTAGGCCTTAACCGTCTTGGTCACCCCGCCCCTCCGGTTCCATGGCCCCGCCCCGCATCGTTTGCGAGCAAAGATCTTGCAAGGGCGGGGCCGCTCTGCCGAGCATCCGCTCGGCAGAGGCGCCGTCGAGTTCTTTGTTCATGCCGCGCTAAACGACGGCGCTGGAACTGGAGGGGCGGGGTCATGCAGGGCCCAGTTGTAAAGAACTTCTCGTTAGCGTGTCTGTCCGCTGGCCTGCGACGAAGAGGAACCCGTTGTGGAAGTCGCGGTCGTCGATTTCGTCGGTGTCTGCGTTGAGGAGGATGTTGAACTCGCCGACATGGTGGGTGAGGTCACTGTCGGCTTCGCCCCCGTCGTGGGAGAGGCCGTCGATGAAGCCGCCCCGGGCGTCGTCGCCTTGGTCGTTCCCCCGGAAGTCGAGGCGGCAGATGGGGGCGTAGCGGTGGGCGCGGTAGAAACGGTGGTCGCCGGCTTGGCGGCGGGCGGCGATGCAGTCGTTGTCGCGGAGGAGGGGGCCGCCGGCGGGGTCGGTTTGGAGCTCTTCTTCGGCAGCGTCGGCAGAGCGGTCAGATCCGACCAGCTCCGCCCCGCCTCCAACGGGGTCTGCTCCCGCACCGCCTTCTCGTAGTCCTTCCGCAGCCGCTCCATCTCCTCCGGCGAGACCGCCTGCGATTCCACGATTCGGGCCGTGATGAAGATCAGCAGGTCGATCTTCTCCACGTCGGTCGTGCTCCGGGAGAAGAGAAACCCGAGGATCGGGATCTTGCCCAGGAAAGGCAATCCGATCCGGGATTTGGAAAGCACATCCTTGAGTAACCCGCCGATCACGATCGTGTCCCCGTTTTCAATGATGATCTGGGTCTCCGCCTCGCGGGTGCTCAGGATCGGATAGGCGTTCGACCCCACCGTTCCGGTGCGTGAGGAGACCACCGGGTGGATGATCATGTCGATATGGTCGTCTCCCCCCACCTGGGGGACGACAAACAGCTCGACCCCGATATCCTGGTAATAGTCGAGGGTCGTGGTGGTGACCGATGTGCTGGTGCCGGAAACCTGCGTGTTCAGGATCGGATACTTCTCCCCCACCAGGACCCGGGCCTCCTGCCCCGAGAGGGTCAGGACATGGGGGGCGGAGAGGGTGTTGGTCCGGACATCCTCCTCCAGGGCCCTCATCAGGACCTCAAACTGGGTGCCCCGGATCCGCCGCAGGATAAAGGAGAGCCCGGTGTTGGCCGCCGTCAAGCTGGTGGTCTCCGGGACAAAGATGGAGGGGGTCAGGAACTGGTTCAGGACCGATCCCCCGAAGGAGGCCTTGTTGTCCACCCCGTCGATCTGGGAGAGCGCCTGATCGGTGAAGGTGCGGGAGGTGGTGGAGCTGACGAACCCGCTGGAGCTGCTCAAGTTGGTCGAGCTGTTCCCGGTCCCCGCCTCCAATCCCAGATCCCGCAGCAGATCCCGGGAGACCTCCATCACGCGGGTCTCGATCAGGACTTGCCTGGGCATGACGTCGATCTTGGTCAAGATCCTCTCCAGCCGCTCGATCGTGGTCGGGGTGTCGGTGATCACGATCGCCTTGGAACGGGAGCCCTCCCGCTTGCGGCGCTCCCGCGCTTTCTGCTGGCCACCCCCCTCTCCGCCGACCGCCGCCGCGCCGAAGACCCACCCCTTCTGCCCGGTAACCTCCAGGACGGAGATCCTCCCCTGAGGGGAAAGCTGCGGCTCCAGGAACTTCTTCGCGTCTCCCGCGTCCAGGAACCTCAGCTCGATCACCTTGGTGGTGAGCGGCTCGATCTCCACCAGCTCCTTCATCGCCTCCCGCCGGGCCTTCAGATCCTCCAGGGTGGAGACGAGGATGACGTTGCCGTCCTTCTCGTAGCCGAAGCTGGACATCTTGGTCACCGCGTCCAGGGCCTGCTCCCAGGTCACATCGGTCAGATGAATCGTGATCGTCCCGGTGACATCCTTCCCTGTGACGATGTTCACCTTCCCCTTGCGGGCCAAGGCCTGCAGCACCGCCTGGATCTCCACGTCCTTGAAATCCAGGGAGATAAAGGGCAGCTCCACCGGAACCGGGATGGTAGTGGCCTGAGCCACTTGAACCGCCTTCTCGATGGCCGTGTCGCGCGTCGTCTCCTGAGCAAACCCAACCTGTTGGAAAACCAACGTCAGCGCCAGAAACCCAATCCCAAAGAACCGGGGGCGAAGAATCATGGGCTTGACTTTATCTCCTCTGAGGTTTGGGGGACGGGGAGCTGTTTTTCCTTCCCGTCCACCCGAATGGTGACCGCTGTGGGTGTGATCTTTAAAATCTGAACGTGTCCGACCGTCTCCCTCTCCCGGATGACCTGCCCGTTGATGACGGCATAGGAGTCGGCGCTCGGATCAAAGACGACTCCCTGCAGTTCCACGAGGGTCAGATCGGTGGTTTCCCCCTCATCCAGACCGGGAGGAACAATCCTCTGACCGTCTTCCGTCAAGAGGGGAACAAAGGGATCCCGTTTGCCGCGGGACTCGTAAGCCGCCTCTACGGGAACAACCGTCATTGCGAGGAGCGCCAGCAACGAAGCAATCCCTATGCTCACGATGAGATTGCTTCGCCCCGGAGCCTGCCCTGAGCGAAGCGAATGAGGGGCTCGCAATGACGTCTTCACGCTAGTTCTCCTTCTTGGTTCCAGGGAGCAGATACGCCTGGAGGACCAATGTGGCCTGGTGGTTCCAGAGGTCCCTCGGATCATCCTTAATCTCCAACTCCTGAACCCGGATCAGCATCTCCGATTGCTCCAGGGCGTCCAGGAAGGCCCCCAACGGATGATAGCCGGCCGAGGCGCTCACCTCCACCGGCAACTCCAGATAACCGCTGGGGCCGGGAGCCAAGTTAGCCAGGTCCTCCTTCGGCTTGACGGCGGACAGACGCACCTGAGAACCGCGGGCGGCCTGCGCTATTCTTTCCAACAGATCAGGCAGCTGCTCCTCCGGCGGAAGGGTTGGGGGACCCAACTCCACCTTGCGCTTGAGATCCTCCAGCTCCCGCTCCAACGGAGCCGTCCGCGCCAACCGCTCATGGGCCTGATTCAACTGCTGCTTGAGAGCGACGACCCGAGGCGATCGTTCACTCCTGAGACCGGCCTGGGGGATCACCACGAAGGTCATCCCAAGGATCATGCCGATGAACCCGCCGATCCCGACGGCGATCTGCTTCTGCTGCTCCGGCGCGAGTGAAAATTTTCCCAAGGGCTAAGATCCCGTCGGATAAAGAAGGACCACGAAATCGCTGACCTGTTCCTGTTGAACCTGCCGCTGCTGAGCTGACTTGAGCTCCACACCCCGGAACCAACGGGAAAACTCCGGCTGTTCCTTCAGCCGCTGCATATACCGGGAGACCGGAGCCCCTCCCGAGGAAACCATCAGGGCCGATCCCTCCAACACGAGAAGGGGAGCGGTCGGCTTCTGGATCGGCGGCACACCGGAGTCGGCGGGAAGGGTCGCGCTGGGTTTGGCTGTCGGTCCTTTGGCCGTCCCGGCCACCGATTTCTTGGCAGCCCCTTTCGCAGCAGGAAACGGTTCCTTGACCGGCTTCGGAGGGGGAGGGATCTCGATTTTCAGCCGCCTAAACCAAAGTTGGGAGACGATCGCGTTGGATAACAGGTTCAGGCGCGGGGCCCATTGCGCCTCCGGCGATTTGAGCATCTGCCGGACCTTCGTCCGGTTCTGCAAGGCCCGAATGGCTCCCTCCGTTTGGTCCAGCCGTCTCACCTTCGGCTGAAGCTGCTCCCACTGCCGGTTCAAGCGGTCCAGTTGCTGCGCCTGCAGCTGGTTGGCCAGAAGAATTCCGAGGGAAAGGATCCCGCCGACGGCGAAGGATCCGACGCCGATCCGGGTCCAGGGAATCTGGAGGACGCGGGAGGAGGCGGTCGGCTTTGGTTTTTGGGGAAGAAGATCGATCCGGATCACATCGCCCCTCGCCGGGAATCGGACCCGGCGGCCAGCTCGCGAACCGCCAACCCGACGGCCACCCCCAGCATCCCTCGGACCGGTTCGATCCGCTCCGGCGCCACCCCCAAGGTTATCCCGGCCAACGGATCCCACAGCTCGGTCGGAATCGCCGACGCGCTTTGGATCCAATCCCGGAATCCTTTCAAGGAGGCGGAGCCCCCCGATAGCATCAGCCGCTGCACCCCCCGGCCAAAATGATCCTCATAAAAATCAAAAGAGATCCGACACTGCGACAGCCACTCCTCCCAACGGGGGGCGAGAGCGGCTTGAACTTCGGGGAGCCGATTCTCTGGATGACATTTTATCCTCTCCGCCTCCGAAACGTCAAGCTTTAGACCTTCGGCGATGGCTCGGGTGAAGATCTCTCCCCCGATGCCGATCTCCCGGCCGAACCGGAACTGCAACCCCTCCAGCAAGACCAGGATCGTCGCCCGGGCCCCCACATGGACCAAGGCCACCGTCTCCGTTCCTCCGGACGGGTGGCTCACCTCCCAACAATTGTTGAGGGCCAACATCTCCAGATCGACCGCCTTCGGGTTCACCTGGGCCGCCTTCAGCAGTTCCAGATGAGTATTGACCAGATCCCTTTTGGCCGCCGCCAGGAGGATCTCCATCCGCCCGCCGGGCCGATCCCCCACAATCGAGAAATCGAGGAACGTCTCCTCCGGTTTGAAAGGAATGTATTTCTCCGCCTCGAAGTTCAAGGCCCCCCGCAGCTCCTGGGGACTCATCTTGGGCAAAACGACGGAACGGACCACGGCGCCGGCTCCGCTCACCGCCGTCATCACCGCGGGGCTGCGGTGGTTCAACGATTGGAGAACCTGCTGAACCGAATGGGCTCGCTCGGCCAAAGCGCCTGCCGAGGGAATGGGGGCCGTCGCCACCTGGGTAATCCTGAGACCTTTGGGCGTTCGGCCGATCCCCACCGCCTTGACGCAGGAGGAGCCGATATCCAACCCGATCGCTTCCTGAAGACCCTTCCGAAGTTGCGGTAACACGTTGGAAGATTGTACCACAGGGGGAGGCGCACAGGGGGAGGCGTTACTGGGAGTGCCATGCTGGGTCGGATCTTAGCCCGGCACCAGTAGTAACGCCTCCGGTTTTACGGTTTTAGGAGATTCACCCGTTCCTACCAGGAGTAAAGGTCCCGGTCCCGCCAGGAGACGACCTGCACATCCGGCTGGAGCTCCAGGTCCCGCAGGACGTTCATGTAGGTGGCGTTGTAGGTCATGGTGACGCTTCCATTCAGCCGCGCCTCTTCCCCGGCCCAAATCCCACCATCGACGTTCAAGCCTTTGCCGCCTCCGTTGACCCGGAAATCTCCTGTCGTGTAGATGCAGCCGGAGATCTGGCCGTTCCCATTGATCGTCGTATCCTCGGAAGCGGAGGGATCGGTCAAGACATCCCCCACCACCACGAAGAAGCCGCCGATCGTTCCGATGTTGCCGTTTAAGATCAGATCGGTGGCGATGTAGTTGACGTTCGGCTCCCCAGGATCGAGAGCCCCCAACGTCCCCGGCGCCCGGTACCAGAAAGAGGTGGGGAAAACATCATGCCCGTTTCCGATCCGCACCTCGTCGTAGACGTTGTTCTGCGCCACCGCCAGGTCGTACAGCTGCTGGAAGTTCAATCGGGGCAGCGGATTCACATCCGGATCGTAGGTCACCGTGCCGTTGACATTTCCCATATTCCCTTCCGGTCCGGTATCCCCATGGATGACATCGCCGGTCACGGAGAAGGCGTTCCCCTTGAAAACCAACTGCTCGGAAGACCAGATCACATTGTCGTAGAAATCGGGAGGCAGATCCCTCTCAATGATCGCCTCGACCCGGCGAGAAATCGGTCCGCTGCTGAGCAGGGTGCTCGTCCCGGTGGCGGTGACCCGACGAAGCTCCCCCTCGTTGGCGACGTCAGCCCGATAGGTGCCTAAGGTCCCCAGGGCCTGCGCTGTGCCAGGGAGGTCGCCTCCCCAATTGTAGTTCTGCCTCAGTTGGTCGATGGAATAGTCCACCCCGGCCTCCGCCAGGTAGAGGGCCTGAAACATCGCTTGGGTCCGCTGCGTCGCTCGCACCTCGGCCACCGCCTGCGCCACCAGCACTCCCCCCAGCCCGATCAAAACCAAAAGGAGGATGTAGGTGGAAACCAGAATGAAGCCGTTTTGTTTTCTCATCTGCTAAGCCCTCCCTGTTAAGCTCGCCAAAATAGGTTTTGGCAAAACCAAAACGGTGCTAGTTCCGAAGACGGACGCGGGTTGTCAGCGAACCCTGGCTCTGGAAACCGGCCTGAGCCCGTTGCACCGTCATGGCGATCTCCACGACCTGCGGGTTGGCTAAGGTTCTGCGAAACTGGAGCGT
>CAZRTR010000070.1:0-6721 GCA_964603095.1 uncultured Planctomycetia bacterium | reverse complement strand
CGGTCGGGATCGCGCTGGCCGGGAAACTGGACAAGAAGGATTACCGGACCTTCTGTCTCATGAGCGACGGGGAGCTGGAGGAGGGCCAGACCTGGGAGGCGGCCGCCTTTGCCGGGTTCCATCAGCTGGATCATCTGATCGGGATCGTTGACTACAACAAGTTTCAGTTGGATGGGGCGGTCAAGGAGATCATCGACCTGGAACCGCTCCATCTGAAATGGGAGGCGTTCCGCTGGCATGTGCAGGAGATCGAGGGGCACGACATCTCCCAGTTCCTGCAGGCCCTGGAGCGGACCCAGTGGGTGAAGGCCAAGCCCCACCTGATCATCGCCCACACGGTGAAGGGGAAGGGGGTCTCCTTCATGGAGAACAACAACTATTTCCATGGGGTGGCCCCGACGGCGGAGGAGACGGAAGCGGCGCTCAAGGAGCTGGAGGGGGATCCCTCCTTGTCGAAGCAACTGATCGCGGCGGGCAAAATCAAAACGGGCGGAAAGTGATCGGTCTGATGGAGAAGAAATTGGGGTTGGCGACGAGAGAGGCCTACGGGCAGGCGCTGCTGGAGTTGGGCCGCAGGGAGCCCCGGATCGTGGTGCTGGACGGGGACCTGTCGGTCTCCACCAAGACGGCCCTTTTCGCCAAGGAGTTCCCGCAGCGGTTCTTCAACGTCGGGATCTCCGAGGCGAACATGGTCGGGATGGCCGGGGGCCTGGCCTCATCGGGCAAGATCCCGTTCATCTCCAGCTTCGCCTGCTTCGTCACCTGCAAGGGGTACGACCAGCTTCGGATGGCGGTCGCCTTTCCTCATCTGAACGTCAAGGTGGTGGCCTCCCACGGGGGGATCAGCGTCGGGGAGGACGGCGCCTCCCAGCAGTCGATCGAGGATATCGCCCTGATGACCTCCTTGCCTGGTTTCACGGTGGTGGTCCCGGCGGATGAGCATGCGACCCGGGCCCTGGTGGCTTCAGCCGCCCAGATCAACGGGCCGGTCTACATCCGGACCGGGCGGCCCAAGGCCCCGATCATCCATCAGCCCACGACCCCCTTCTCCCTCGGCAAGGGGATTAAGCTGAGAGAAGGGAGAGATGTGACGGTGATCGCCAATGGGCTGCTGGTTTTCGAGGCCCTGGTGGCGGCGGAGGAGCTGGAATCTTCGGGGGTTTCCGTGGCCGTCGTCGATCTTCATACTGTCAAACCGTTGGATGAGTCGTTGATTTTGGCGCAGGCGAGAGAGACCGGCGCGATCGTCACGGCGGAGGAGCATCAGATCTGGGGCGGACTGGGCTCGGCGGTGGCCCGGGTGGTAACTCAGAAGCATCCGGTTCCGATGGAGTTTGTGGCGATCGCCGACACCTACGCCGAGTCGGGAAAACCGGAGGAGCTGTTTGAGAAGTATGGGCTGACAGCCCGGCACATCGTTGCCGCGGCCAAGCGACTTCTCGAAAGAAAGGGACGGTTCTAGAACCGTCCCTTTTCATACCCTAGGAGATGAAGCTGTATCTTAAGCAGATCGAACTGGGGCCGCTGCAGAACTTCGTCTATCTGATCGGCTCCCTCGAGACCCGAGAGGCGGCGGTGGTGGACCCGGCCTGGGACGTTCCGAGGATTCTGGAGGCGGCGGCTCAGGATGAGATGAGGATTACCACGGTGATCATCACCCATACCCATTTCGATCATATCAACGGGGTGGCGGAGATCGTTCAGGCCACCGACGCCCAGGTGGTTGTCCACAAGAAGGAAGCCGCCTCGGTTCCGATCGAGAAGGGGAACATTCAGGGGATCGAGGGGGGACAGGAGATCTCCTTGGGGCCGCTGGCCTTCTCGTTCCTCCACACCCCTGGCCACACCCCTGGCTCCCAGTGCATCACGGTGGGGGATCGGCTGATCGCGGGGGACACCCTGTTCATCGGAGGATGCGGCCGCTGCGACTTGCCCGGCGGAGACGCGGAAACCCTCTATCAGAGCTTGAGCCGCCTGAGCCGGTTGGATGACCGGATGATCCTCTGCCCCGGCCATAACTACGCGCCCCAGCCCACCGCCACCCTGGGGGATGAGAAGTCGTGCAACCCGTTCCTCAAGGCCAAAAGCGCGGACCAGTTCCTCACCCTGGTTGGCGCAGTCAAGAGACGTTAGAGCGCTTCGATTGGACCAGATCCTCATTCAGGGACTCCGATGCTTGGCCCATGTGGGTGTTCCTGAATCGGAGCGGCGGCGCAGACAGCGGGTGCTGATCGATCTGGAGTTGGAGCTTCCATTAGGGGCCGCCGGGCGGAGCGACCGGGTCGACCGGACGATCGACTACGCGGCGGTGGCGCTGGCGGTCAAGCGTTTCGTGGAGGGCCGTCCCTTCCGGCTGGTGGAGCGCATGGCCGAAGGGGTGGCGCAGAGGGTGTTGGATCGGTTCCGTCCGGCCCGGGTCCGGATCAGGATACGGAAATTTTCTGTGCCGGGCGCCGAGAGCGTCGGCGTGGTGATGACTCGGGGTCGTGCGCCCGGTAAGTCGCGCAGGAGGTCGGGGTTTCCCAGAACCGGACCTCGGTGACCGGGAAGCTGTGGCCCTTGGCATAGTCGAAGATCATTCGGGCCAGCACCTCGGCGGTCGGATTCCAGGGCAGGGTGAGGAGCGGCTCTTTCAATCGGTGCAAGGAAGGGAGAACCGGATCAGTTTCGTTCAGGAGCATCTTATGGTCCAGGGTGGCGTCGATCCAATGCTGGAGTTTCTCCTTGATCTCGTTGAAATCGAACACCATCCCTCGGCGGTCCAGGCCGGAGGAGGTCAGATCAATCTCCACCGTGGCGTTGTGCCCGTGGAGAAACCGGCATTTCCCCTCGTAATGGAGAAGCCGGTGGCCGTAACAGAAGTGGATCTGCTTCGTGACCTTGAACATAAAGGGACTGTCCCCCCATTCGGCCGGCTCAGAGCAGGCTCCGGGGACTGTCCCCTATCCTATGATGGATAAGCCCAAAGATCAAGCGCTGGCGATCCTGGTCAGCGGCGGGGTGGAGTCGGCCGCGATGCTGGCCCAAGGCCTGAAGCAGTACGAGCGGGTCTACCCCCTCTACGTGGCCAAGGGCCTGCGTTGGGAGGGGGCGGAGTTGGCCGGATTGAGAAGATTGCTCCCCACCTTTCGCTCCGACGGGTTGGCGAGGATGACCCTTCTCGAGGCGCCGCTAGGCCAAGTCTACGGTCCCCACTGGAGCTTGGGGGGCGCCGGCATACCCGGTTTCCATGCCCCGGATGAGGCGGTCTATCTTCCGGGGCGCAACCTCCTTCTGCTGGGGTTGGCCGGGATCTTCTGCAGCATTCGACGGATCCCCACCCTTTGGCTAGGGGTTCTCAAGGGGAATCCCTTCCGGGACGCCCGCTCCGGATATCTTCGGCAGGTGGAGCAGCTTCTGGAGCAGTCGACCGGCTTCTCATTGCGGATCGCCACCCCCTTCCGGGAATTCACCAAGCCGCAGGTGATCCGTCAGTGGAAGGGGCTGCCTTGGGAGAAGACCTTCTCCTGTCTGCGGCCTGTCTCCGGGAAGCACTGCGGCCGCTGCCAGAAATGCTCCGAGCGGAAGGCAGGATTTCAAGCAGCCGGCATTCCGGATCCCACCCGGTATATGAAATGACGATCTACCGGGGCGGTATCGGTCAGTGGGCTTGGGTCCTCCATCGGATCACCGGGGTCGGGGTCCTGCTTTTCCTCTTCACCCACATCCTGGATACCGCCCTCATCCTGCTGGGGCCCGGCCTGTACAACCGGGTGATCGGGATCTACCGCCTCCCCCTGTTCGGGATCGCGGAGATCTTCCTGTTCGCGGCGGTCCTGTACCATGCCTTGAACGGCATCCGGATCATCGTCATCGATTTCTGGCCCGCTTCGGCCCAGTACCAGAAGCAGCTGTTCGCCGCGGTGATGGGGGTTTTCACGCTGGTTTTCGTTCCGGTCGCCTTCATCATGGTGGGGCACATCCTCCGATGAGCAGCAGCACCGGGGCGCACCCAAGGCCTTCCGGCGGCGTCGAGTTGTATGCCTGGCTCTTCATGCGGATCTCCGGCGTGGTCCTGCTGGCGCTGGCGCTGGGGCATCTGTTCATCATGCATGTTTTCAACAGCGTCCACTCGATCAGTTACGATTTCGTGGCCCAGCGGTACCTGCGGATTTTCTGGCGGGGGTACGACATGGCGATGCTGTGGCTGGCCATGATCCACGGGGCCAACGGAGCCCGGACCCTGCTCGACGATTACCTGAAACCCCCCTGGCGGGGTTGGAGCGTGAAACTCCTCTACGCGGTCGGATGCGCCTTCCTCGGATTAGGAAGCTGGGTGATCCTCACCTTCCGGCCGTGACCCTCCACCAGTTCGACGGGCTGATCGTCGGGGCCGGCGGGGCCGGGTTGATGGCGGCGCTTCAGGCAACAAAGGGACAGGGGGGACAGTCCCCTTCGGGGACAGTCCCTAAGATTGCGGTCCTGTCGAAGCTGTACCCGACCCGCTCCCACACCGGCACCGCCCAGGGGGGAATCGGTGCCGCGCTGGGGAACCTGGAGGAGGACCGCTGGGAGTGGCACATGTTCGACACGGTGAAAGGATCCGACTATCTGGCCGATCAGGACGCGGTGGAGATCATGTGCCGGGAGGCGGTCGACACCGTCTACGAGCTGGAGCATATGGGGTTGCCTTTCAGCCGGACGCCGGAGGGGAAGATCGCCCAGCGTCCCTTCGGGGGCCACACCAAGGAGTATGGGAAGGCCCCGGTCCGCCGCTCCTGCTACGCGGCCGACCGGACCGGCCACATGATCCTTCAGACCCTGTACCAGCAGTGCATCAAGCAGGGGGTCGCCTTCTTCGATGAGTTCCACGTCGTGGACCTGCTGATCCGGGACCGGGCCGTCTGCGGGGTGGTGGCGGTCGAGATCGCCACCGGGGAGCTCCACACCTTCCAGGCGAAAGGGGCCCTGTTCGCCACCGGCGGCTCCGGGCGGATGTTCAAGATCACCTCCAACGCCCTCACTCTGACCGGCGACGGGATGGCGGTGGTCTATCGCCGGGGAATTCCGCTTCAAGACATGGAGTTCTTCCAGTTCCATCCGACCGGCATCTACAAGATGGGGATCCTGATCACCGAGGGGGCTCGGGGGGAAGGGGGAATCCTGCGCAACCGGTCCGGCGAGCGGTTCATGGAGCGGTACGCCCCCACCTTGAAGGATCTGGCTCCCCGGGACATGGTTTCCCGGGCGATGTACAAGGAGATCCGGGAAGGCCGGGGGATCGATGGGAAGGATTACCTCCTTCTGGACCTGACCCATCTGGACCCGGCGGTGATCCATTCCAAGCTGCCGGACATCACCGACTTCGTCGAGACTTACCTGGGGATCGACCCGACCAAAGCGCCGATCCCAGTGCAGCCGACCGCCCATTACGCGATGGGGGGAATCCCCACCAACGCCGACGCCGAGGTGGTGGTCGATGAGAAGGGCACCGTCATGCGGGGCCTCTACGCCGCCGGCGAATGCGCCTGCGTTTCGGTCCACGGGGCCAACCGGCTGGGGACCAACTCCCTCGTCGACATCATCGTCTTCGGCCGGCGGGGCGGCAAGGCGATGGGGGAGTTTGTCAGACGGGCCGACCCGGTGCCGCTGCCTTCCGATTCGGAGGGGCCTTCTCGGGCCAGGGTCGAGAGGATCCTTCAGGCAAACGGCACCGAGTCGGTTGCCCGGATCCGGGAGGAGCTCCAGAGGGAGATGATGGACAAGGCATCGGTCTTCCGGATAGAATCCGACTTGAAGAAGGTTCTGGAAACGATCCGGGGACTGAAGGCCCGGTACACCCACGTTCGGCTTCAGGACCGGGGGAAGCGGTTCAACACCGAGCTGCTGGAGGCGCTGGAGCTGGAGTATCTTCTGGATCTGGCCCAGGTGACGGTAAGCTGCGCCCTGGCCCGGCAGGAGTCGCGCGGGGCCCATTACCGGGAGGATTTCCCGAAGCGGGATGACCCGAACTGGCTCAAACATTCCCTGGCCTATCGCGACGGGGAAGGTGTTGCGTTAAAATACAAGCCGGTGACGATCACCCGGTTTCAGCCGCAGGAGCGGATCTATTAGGGGTCAGACCCCTTTTCGCCAAAAGGGGTCTGACCCCATCAGGTTTTAGAGAGGGCGACTAGTGGAAGTTCGATTTCGAATCTTAAGGTTCAATCCGGAGACCGACGCCAAGCCCCACTGGGAGAGCTACCCGGTCGATCTGGAGCCGACCGACCGGGTACTGGACGGCCTGGAGCAAATTAAGGGCCGGCTCGACGGGACCCTGGCCCTGCGGCGCTCCTGCGCCCATGGGATCTGCGGGTCGGATGCGATGATGATCAACGGCCGCAACCGGCTCGCCTGCAAGGTGCTGGTCAAGAACGTCAAGCAGCCGATTCTCGTCGAACCGATGCGGGGGTTCAAGGTCTTGAAGGACCTGATCGTCGATATGGAGGGGTTCGTCGCCAAGTACCGGTCGATCCGGCCGTATCTGATCGAGAAGGATCCTCCGCCGGAGAAGGAGCGGCTCCAGTCCCCCGCGGATCGGGAACGGTTCGACGACACGACGAAATGCATCCTGTGCGGGGCCTGCACCACCAGCTGCCCCTCCTTCTGGGCTGATCCCGGCTATGTCGGCCCGGCCGCGATTGTGCAGGCCCACCGGTTCCTGTTCGACAGCCGGGACCAGGGCAAGGAGGAACGGCTCCGG
>CAZRTR010000069.1:1982-6839 GCA_964603095.1 uncultured Planctomycetia bacterium | reverse complement strand
CCAGCATCGCCTTGCGGCGATCCCCGTAGCCCGGGGCCTTCACCGCACAGGCGGAGAGGGTCCCGCGCAGCTTGTTCACGACCAACGTCGCCAGCGCCTCCCCTTCCACCTCCTCCGCGATGATCAGGAGGGGCTTCCCGGTCCGGGCGATCTTTTCCAACAGCGGAAGCATATCCTTCATCACGGAGATCTTCTTCTCGTGAATCAGGATGTACGGATCCTCCAAAACACACTCCATCCGCTCCGCGTCGGTGACGAAGTAGGGAGACAGATACCCCTGGTCGAACTGCATCCCTTCCACCACCTCCAGGGTCGTCTCAATCCCCTTGGCCTCCTCCACCGTGATCACCCCATCCTTGCCGACCTTCTCCATCGCCTCGGCGATCTGGTTGCCGATGGTGGAGTCGTTGTTGGCGGCGATGCTGGCCACCTGGGCGATCTCCTTCTTGTCCCGGATCGGCTTCGACAGCTTCTTCAAGGTCTCCACGACCTCCTCCACTGCTTGATCGATCCCCCGCTTGATCCCCATCGGGTTGGAGCCGGCCGTGACGTTCTTGAGCCCCTCCCGGAAGATCGACTCGGCCAAAACGGTGGCGGTCGTCGTCCCATCCCCCGCGGTATCCGAGGTCTTGGAAGCCACCTCCTTGACCATCTCAGCCCCCATATTCTCGTACGGGTCCTCCAGCTCCACCTCCTTGGCGACGGTCACCCCGTCCTTGGTGATGGTGGGGCTCCCAAACTTCTTGTCCAGAATGACGTTACGTCCCTTGGGACCCAGCGTGACCTTGACCGCCTTCGCCAGGATTTCCACCCCGCGAAGGATCGCCCGCCGGGCTTCGTCGTTGAACAGCAACTGTTTCGGCATCTTTGGCTCTCCCTATTAAGCTCGCCAAAATAGGTTTTGGCAAAGCTAAAAACTAAAACGCTGTCAGCTACCTACTTTTTGACGGCTAAGACGTCGTCTTCCCGGAGGATCAGAAACTCCTTATCCTCGTGGGTTACCTCGGTGCCGGAATATTTAGCAAAAAGGATCGTGTCCCCCACCCTGATCTCCAGGGGCTTGACGGTCCCATCCTCTAACATCCGGCCCTTTCCAACCGCGAGCACCTTCCCCTCCTGGGGCTTCTCCTTGGCCGTGTCCGGCAGGATGATGCCTCCAGGGGACTTTTCCTCCTGATCCAGATGCTTCACTAAGATCCGATCACCCAATGGTTGAATCGCCATCCTTTCACCTCCTTCAAACTGGTACCGGGTACCGTCCCGGTACCCGGTACCAGACACAATTCAGTGGATTCGGTCCGAAGATCGGGGAACTTGTCCAAAAATTAGCAGTTTGAACCTTTGAGTGCTAACAATTGGCTATCATACAGAAGATCGGTTGGTTGTCAAGAAGATTTTTTTGCCTGCCGGAAGGTTAATTCAAGCCCCTTCAGGGTCAGATTCGAATCGACCCGCTGAAAGGTCTTACAGTAAGGGGCGATCCAATGGGCGTAACCGCCGGTGGCGATCACCTTGGCCTTCGGGGCGTGCTTGGCCTTCACCCTCCGGATAATCCCATCGCAAAGGGAGCTGTAACCGTAGAAGAGCCCGCTCCTCATGCTGCTGACCGTATCCCGGCCCAGCAGCTCGGTCGGAGGAACCGGTTCGATCCGCGGCAACAGGGCCGCTTTGGCCGTCAACGCCTCCAGGGAGATCTCCAGTCCAGGGACAATCAGCCCCCCCAGATACTCCCGGCGCCGGGAAACCAGGTCCACCGTGATGGCGGTCCCGAAATCGACGATGATCGCGGGCCCCCCATAAAGGAGACAGGCTGCCGCCGCGTTGACCAGCCGGTCCTGCCCCACCTGGGAGGGGATCCGGTACTTATTGATCACCGGCGCCTTGACATTCTCTCCCAGAATCAGGGGCTTGGGCTTAAGCCATCCTTTGAATGCCACCTTCAACGCAGCGGTCGCCTTGGGGACCACACTGGAGAGGATGATCCCGGTGACATCTTTCGCCGAAACTTGCAGGTTATCCAGAAGCCCCCTGAGGGTGATCAGGTACTCATCCACCGTCCGTGGACCCTGGGTCGAGATCCGCCCGCTGGCCGTCAGGCGGCTTCCCCGGAAGATACCCACGGTGATGTTGGTGTTCCCTACATCAATGGCCAGCAGCACGGCGGCTCCTAGTCCACTGCCTCATCTTCTTCCAATCCATCCCTTTGCTATCTGAGAAACCGGGGGCAAAGCCCCAGGACAAAGATCCCGAGGAACAGCAGCAGGCCGTGAAGCTGGACGGAGCGCAGGTGGAGCCGGTTGAAGGCGTTCTGCATCGTCTGCTGGTGAGAGGTCCCCTGGTAATGGGGGAGGTTGATCTTCCGCTTGAGCTCCCGGATCTGGGGATGCAGGATCACCACCGAGTGAAGGTTGAGCAGGAACATCAGCCCGACCGGGATCTCGATCACCAGGGATCGGGGCTCGAAATGGCGGTTGAGAAACAGGGCCGCGAGTGTCCCCGCCGTCACCCCGCCCCAAACAAGAGTCCACCGATCGACCGCCGGGAAAAGAACCCCCAGCAAGCGCTCCGCCTCCTCCCGCCTGATCAAGGGTGGCTCCTGGTTGTGCGCCCGGAAGATGACCGGGGTCACCACCCCGATCATCAGGGCCCATCCTCCTATCCAGAGGGCCAGGCCGATGAAGGCGCAGGAGGCCAGCGTCATCCGCGCTTGCCGTCGGCTTCGGTTGAGCTCTTCACCAACGCCGTGAAAGGAGCCAGCAGGTTCGTCAGCTCCGTCGGGATCACGAACTTGGTCGCGGGAGAGGCCCCCAGGGCTTTAAGCGCCTCCAGGTACTGGAGCGACATCGTCTTGGCGTCGACGTGCTTGGCCGCGTCGAAGATCTTGGAGAGGGCCATCGCGTACCCCTCGGAGTTCAAGATCGCCGCCTGGCGGCCCCCCTCCGCCTGCAGGATCGATGCCTGCCTGGCTCCCTCTGCCTTTAAGATCGCCGCCTGTTTCTCCCCCTCGGCCACCGTGACGTTCGCCTGCTTCTGGCCGTCCGCCTCCAGCACCATGGCGCGCCGGTTCCGCTCCGCCGCCATCTGCTTGTTCATCGATTCCTGGACATCCTTCGGGGGAGAGATCTCCCGAATCTCCACGGTGGTCACCTTCACCCCCCACCGCTCCGTCACCTCATCCAGCTTGGCGCGCAGCACATGGTTGATCTGCTCCCGCTTGGCCAGCACGTCGTCTAAGGGAATATCTCCGACCACGGCTCGCAGGGTGGTGGTGGCGATATTCATGGCGGCCCCCGCATAGTCTCGAACTTGGATCACCGAGGCGATCGGCTCCACCACCTTCGAGTAGATCAGGAAATCGATCGAGATCGGGGCGTTGTCCTTCGTGATGCAGGTCTGCCTCGGAATCTCCAGGTAGGTCTCCCGCAGATCGGCCGAGACCGGCTGGTCGATCACCGGCAGGATGATCACCACCCCCGGCCCCTTGGCCCCGATGATGCGCCCCAAGCGAAGCACCACCAGCCGCCGATACTCCGGAACGATCCGGATCGTGGTGAACAAAAGTGAGGCCAGCAGAACAAAAACGACAAAGAACACCGGGATTGTAGACATCATGCTCCCTCCTTCACCTCCACCCGCACCGGCAGAGGTTTGACATGAACGGTTAATCCTTCGACCTTCACCACTTTGACCCGCGCCCCCTTCCGGATCGGAACGGTCGCCCGGGCCTGCCAATCCTCCCCCTGGACATGGACCAGGCCGTCCGGTTTCAGATCGGTCTTGGCGGTCCCCTCCGCTCCGATCAGGGTCTCCACCCCCATGGCCACCTTCCGCTTCAAGGCCCGGATCCCGAATCCGACGATGAACAGGAAGAAGCCGGCGGTCAGCGCCGCCGCCGTCCCGATCATCCTCCACGGCAGCCGCAAGGCGGGGATCCGGGCGCCGGGGAAAAGGAAGGCCGACCCGATCAGAAAGGCGATGACCCCTCCGATCGTCAGGGCCCCGTAGCCGGGTAGCTTGATGTCGGCGATGAAGAAGATGACCGACAGCAGGATCAGAGCCAATCCGCCCCAGTTGACCTCCAGTGTTTCCAACGCCACCAGGGCCAGGATCAGGAAGATCGCCCCCAGCACTCCGGGAAAGACGGCTCCGGGGGTGGCCAGCTCATAGATGAGGCCGTAGATCCCCAGGAGCAGAAGGATGTAGGCCAGGTTCGGATGGGCCAACTGGTGCAGCCATTTCTCCATGGCGGAAATCGGAATTCTCTTCCGGGGGGCATCTTTGAGCGCCAGGGCCGTCAGCCCAAAGACGGTCTTGACCTGCCGGCCCTCCACCTGCGTGATCAGATCCTCCAGATCCTGGGCGATCAGGTCGATCGCCTTTTTCCCCTTCGCCTCCTCGGCGCTGGAGGAGCGGCTCTGCCGCACCGATTCCTCCGCCCAGTCGACGTTCCGGCCCCGCTCCTCGGCGATCGACCGGATGTAGGCCACCGCGTCGTTGGTCAGCTTATCCTCCATCGGGCTCGATTTCCCTCCTTCTGTCTTGGAATCGCCCGAATCGCCGGAGCCGCCCCCGAGCTGCACCGGATGGGCCGCCCCGATGTTGGTCCCCGGCGCCATCGCCGCCACATGGGCCGCCAGCGTGATGAAGCAGCCGGCGCTGGCCGCCCGGGCCCCTTGGGGAGAGACGTAGACGATCACCGGGACCGGAGAATTCAGGATCCCCTGCACGATCTTGCGCATCGAGCCGTCCAGCCCGCCGGGGGTATCCATCTGAATCACCACGGCCGATGCCTGGGCTTCCCGAGCCGTCTCCAGTCCGCGCGTCACGTACCGGGCCAGCGCCGGGTCGATCGTGCCG
>CAZRTR010000069.1:0-1882 GCA_964603095.1 uncultured Planctomycetia bacterium | reverse complement strand
ACGAACCCGGTGTCGGTCCGGACCAACAGCGCCCCATTCGAATCGACATCCACCGCCTGCCCGTCCACTGTTTTTCCCTCCACCACGACCCGGATCCTTCGCCCCAAGAAGCCGGCGAACCGGCGCCACTGTTTCAAGACCGCCTCCGGACCCTCGGCCAGAAAATCAGCATAGCACCGATCCAGTTGCCTCAGAAGCCCCTTCGCAAGCTCCACCCGGTCGATCCTTTCGCCCGCCTCCTCGGCAAGGGAAGTGGCGTGCGTGGGCAGGGCCGATCTCGGCGTGTTGACGTTCACCCCGATCCCCACCACGACGGTGTTGACCCGATTCAGCTCGGCGCTCAGCTCCGTCAAGATGCCGGCCACCTTCTTATTGCGCACCATCAGATCGTTGGGCCACTTGATCTCCGGCTTTAACGTCGTGGCCGCTTGAATCGCCCGAGCCGCCGCCACCGCCGCCATCAGGGTGATGAGCGGCGCCTCCGCCAGCTGCAGCGTGGGCCGCAGGATCACCGAGAGGGTGATCCCCTTCCCCTTCGGCGAGACCCAGCTCCGGCCCAGCCGGCCCCTCCCTCTTCGCTGATGCTCCGCCGCCACCACCGTCCCTTCCGGCTCTCCCGCTCCGGCCAGCCGGTGGGCGACATCCATCGTGGAATCGGTCGTGTTGTAGGCGTAGATCCGTTTCCCGATCCGTTCGGTCCGGAGGTTCCAGGAAAGCTCCTGCGCGGTCAGCCGATCCGGGATCTCCACCAACCGGTATCCGGTGTGCGGCTGGGCCAGGATCCGGTACCCCTCCTCCCGGAGTTTCTGGATCTCCTTCCAGATCGCGGTCCGGGAGACCCCGCTGACGCGGCTCATCTCCTCCCCCGACACAAACTCCCCCTCCCTTGCCTTCAACGCATTCAGTACCGTCTCTTCCATCGATGAGATTTCTTCCTCCGGTCGGCCTTCGGCTCCATCGTGGCCAGCGCCGTCACTCCCTTGGCCCGAAGCTCGGTGAGCTGATCCCGCAGGGCGGCGGCCCGCTCGAACTGCAGGTTCCGGGCCGCCAGCGTCATCTCCTCCTCCATCTCCGCCGCCACCTGCTCGATGTCGAACCGGTCGGAATCGAAGCCGGCCGCCTCCTGGACAAGCTCCTGCGCCTCCTCCTTCGCCGCCACCTCGATCCCCTCCCGGATCGCCTTCTGGACGGAGCGGGGGGTAATCCCGTGCGTTTTATTATACTCTTGCTGAATCTTTCTTCGACGCCGGGTCTCGGCCATCGCTCTCTTCATCGCGTCGGTTTCGGAATCGGCGTACAGGATCACCTGCCCGTGGAGGTGTCGCGCCGCCCGGCCGGACACCTGAATGAGGGAGGTGGGGGAACGGAGGAATCCTTCCTTGTCGGCGTCCAGCACGCAGACCAGGGAAACCTCCGGCAGATCCAGCCCCTCCCGAAGGAGGTTGATCCCCACCAGGCAGTCGAAGTTCCCCAGCCGCAGGTTGCGCAGGACCTCCACCCGCTCGAAGGCATCCAGATCGGAATGGATGTAGGTGACCCGCAAGCCGGCCTCCTTCAGGTAGGCCGACAGATCCTCCGCCATCCGCTTGGTCAAGGTGGTGATCAGACAACGCTCCCCCACCTTCGCCCTCTCCCGAACCTCATGGATCAGGTCATCCACTTGGCCCCCGATGGGGCGGACCAGAATCTCCGGATCGACCAGCCCGGTCGGCCGGATGATCTGCTCCACCACCTCCCCTCTGGAGACCTTCAGCTCGAACGGGCCGGGGGTGGCCGAGACAAAGATCGTCTGCCCGATGATCTTCTCGAACTCCTCGTACTTGAGCGGCCGGTTGTCCAGGCAGGAGGGGAGCCGGAACCCGAAGTTGACCAGCACCTCCTT
>CAZRTR010000068.1:0-7045 GCA_964603095.1 uncultured Planctomycetia bacterium | reverse complement strand
GCTTGGCCTCACAAGGTCTGTACGTACACTGCGCCTGGACTCTACTCAACAAAGGAAGGTGCTGGGGAGGCTCTTGACGGGCTGAGCCAGTGCTTTACCAATGACCTCGCCTAAAGGATACCTCTGCCTGGTTCTCCACGGGCACCTTCCGTTTGTCCGGCATCCGGAGCTTTCCGAGTGCCTGGAGGAGGACTGGTTCTTCGAAGCGCTGACCGAGGTCTACCTGCCCCTTCTGGAGATGTTCGAGCGGCTCAAAAACGAGGGGATCGATTTCCCGGTGACCTTCTCCCTCTCTCCCCCCCTGACGACGATGTTGACCGACCCGCTGCTCACCTCCCGGTACGACGCCCATTTGGAGAACCTGATTCGCTTGGCCGAGTCGGAATGCCGGCGCACCGCCGGTTCCCCGGAGTTCGAGATGCTCGCCCGGATGTACCTGGAGAGATTCAGCCGAACGCGGGATCTCTGGAAGGGGATTTTCAAGCGGGATCTGGTGGGGGTCTTCCGGGGACTCCAGGAGACCGCCTCGCTGGAATTGATCGCCACCGCCGCGACCCATGGGTTTCTTCCTTTGATGGAGGTCTGCCCGGAGGCGATCCGGACGCAGGTGGAGTTGGGGTGCCAGAATTTCCAGCGCCTTTTTGGGGCCAGGCCGGAGGGGTTCTGGCTTCCGGAGTGCGGCTACACGCCGGCCATCGACCGGGCGCTGGCGGACTCCGGGATCCGGTACTCCTTTCTGGAGACGCACGGGGTTCTGCACGCGCAGCCCCGCCCGAGGTTCGGCGTCTACGCTCCGGTCCAATCGCCGGAAGGGGTGGCTCTGTTCGGGCGGGACCCGGAGACGACCCGACAGGTCTGGTCCAGCGTTGAGGGATATCCGGGGGATGAATGGTACCGGGAGTTTTACCGGGACATCGGCTTCGACCTGGAGGAGGAGTACCTCCGACCCTTCCTCTACCACGGGGGATTCCGGGTGGCCACCGGGATCAAGTATTTTCGGGTCACAGGCAAGACGGGTGAGAAGCAGCCGTACCAGCCGCAGAGGGCTTTCGCGAGAGCCCAGGAGCACGCGGGCAACTTCTTGTTCAACCGGGAGCGGCAGGTGGAGCATCTGAGCCCCCAGATGGGACAGCCGCCGGTGGTGGTGGCGATGTACGACGCGGAGCTGTTCGGCCACTGGTGGTTTGAAGGGCCCCTCTGGCTGGAGCACCTGTTCCGGAAGTTCCACGGCTGTCGGGAGACGGTCCATCTGACCACGCCGTCACGGGCCCTTTCCCTCGTCTCGAGGAGGCAAGAGGTGGCTCCGCACCTATCCACCTGGGGGTGGAAAGGGTATAATGAGGTTTGGCTTCAGGGGGCGAATGCCTGGGTCTATCGACATCTTCACCGGGCCGCCTGGCGGATGGGGGAGCTGGTCGGGATCCATCCGGAGGCCTCCGGCATCGTTCGGCGGGCCCTGAATCAGGCGCTGCGGGAGCTGCTCCTGGCCCAGGCCAGCGACTGGACTTTCATCCTGGGGCAGGGGACGGCGAGCGACTATGCCCGGACCCGTTTGACGCAGCACCTGATCCGATTCACCAGTTTGTATGAACAGCTCCAACGGGATAGAATCGATGAAAACTGGCTTGGAAGCGTCGAAGGCCAAGACAACCTCTTTCCCTCCCTCGACTACCGAATCTATCGATAAGAGCCGCCTTCCCCGCCACGTCGCGATCATCATGGACGGAAACGGCCGCTGGGCGAGAGGGCGGGGGCTGCCCCGCGTCATGGGGCACCGGGCCGGGATCAGATCGGTGCGGGCCGTGGTGGAGGAGGCGAGGGCAGCGGGGATCGAGGTGCTCACCCTCTACGCCTTCTCCGTCGAGAACTGGAAACGTTCCCCCCAGGAGGTCAACACCCTGATGCGGCTTCTGGATCAGTATCTGCGCCGGGAGCTGAACAACCTGATGGAGAATGAGATCCGCCTGAACGTCCTGGGAGACCTGGACGGCCTTCCGGAGAAGGTCCGGGAGCATCTGAGGCGGGCGATGGCCGCCACGAGCCGCAACCGCCGGATGGTGCTCAACCTGGCCCTCAACTACGGGGGGCGCAGCGAGATTCTCCAGGCGGTCAAAAGGATAGCGGCGGAGGTCAAAGCCGGGCGGTTGGCCGAGTCGGCGCTGGATGAGCCGACCTTTGCCAAGTTCCTCTACACCGACGGCTTGCCGGACCCGGACCTTCTGATCCGGACCAGCGGCGAGCAGCGGATATCCAACTTTCTCTTGTGGCAGATCTCCTACGCCGAGATGGTCCTGACCCCCACCCTCTGGCCCGATTTTGGGAAAGCCGATTTCCGCAAAGCGCTGGGGGAGTACCAGCGCCGGGAGCGGCGCTTCGGGGCCTGATGTTGTACGATGAGTAATCTGGCTTTGCGGCTGGTGACCGGATCGGTTCTGATCGGTGTCGTCGTGGGCGTCCTCTTCTTTGCCCCGCTGTGGGTGTTCGCCCTGGTCACGGTCGCCTTCATCGCGGCGGCCCTGAATGAGTTTTACGCGCTGGTGGAAGGCAAGGGGATCGTCATCGAGCGGTGGATCGGGTTGGGGGTGGGCCTGCTGATTCCCCTGTCGATCTACTGGGAGTTTGAGCCGACGAGAGGGTGGGAGCTGTTCTTCATGGTGCTGGCCTTCCTCGTTCTGTTCATCCTGCAGCTTCGCCGGAAAGACAGCTCCCAGGCGATTGTGGGGATCTCGACCGCCCTGTTTGGAATCTTCTACATCTCCTGGTGCTTCAGTTTCCTGATGAAGCTGCGGCTGACCACCGGCCCGATGCTGCCGGACGGCCGGTGGCTGGTGGCGCTGGTGATCCTGAGCACCAAGGCGGGAGACATCGGGGCCTATGCCGTCGGGTCCCTCTTCGGCCGGCACACCCTGATCCGGCGGATCAGCCCTTCGAAAACCTGGGAAGGATCGGTGGGAGGGCTTCTCTTGAGTGTGGCGGGCGCCCTGGCCTTGAAGCCGGCTTTCCCGAAGGTTCCGATCGGACATCTTCTGACGTTGGGATGCTTGCTGGGGCTCCTGGGCCAGCTGGGGGATCTGTCGGAGTCGGCGATCAAGAGGGACTGTCAGGTGAAGGATTCGGGGAGCATCCTTCCGGGGATGGGAGGGGTGCTGGACGTGTTGGACAGCTTGCTGTTCAGCGTGCCGATCGGCTATTTTTACATCCACAAGTTTTTGGTGTAGGGGATGAAGCGGATCGTTGTCCTGGGATCCACCGGCTCCATTGGGGTGAACACGCTGAAGGTGATCGAGGATCACCCGGAGGAGTTCCAGGTGGTGGGGCTGGCGGCCGGCTCCCAGGTCGATCGGCTGGCGGAGCAGGTCCGGACCTTCCATCCCAAAGCCGTGGCCCTGAAGGACGCCTCGCGCGTCGAACAGTTTCGGGCCCTCTTAAACGGGGACGTTCCGGAGATTCTGACGGGGCCCAAGGGGGCGGAGATCTTAAGCGGGATGGAGGGGGTGGACCAGGTGGTGGTGGCGATCACCGGGGCGGCGGCCCTGGCGCCCACCTTGGCCGCCATCCGGATGGGACGCGCCATCGGCCTGGCCAACAAGGAGACCCTCGTGATGGCCGGGGAGTTGGTGATGAGTGAGGTTCGGGCGAACGGGGCGCAGATCATCCCGATCGACAGCGAGCATTCCGCCATCTTCCAATGCCTTCAGGGCCATTCGCGCCAGGAGATCCGACGGATCCTCCTGACCACCTCCGGAGGACCGCTCAAGGATGTCCCCAACGAGGAGTTCGAGCGGCTGCCGAAGGAGAAGATCATGGATCACCCCCGCTGGAAGATGGGGCCCAAGATCACCGTCGACTCGGCCACGATGATGAACAAGGCGCTGGAGGTGGTGGAGGCCCGGTGGCTGTTTGATGTGCCGGTCGAAAGAATCGAAGTGGTGGTCCATCCGGAGGCGATCATCCATTCCCTCGTGGAGTTCATCGACGGTTCGATCCTGGCCCAGTTGGGGGTGACCGACATGCGCCTTCCGATCCAGTACGCCATGACGTTTCCGAAGCGGCTTTCCTCGCCGCTTCCGGCGCTGGATCTGGTCTCGTTGAGCCGGCTGACCTTCGAGGCGCCGCAGCGCTCGAAATTCCCCTGCCTGGAATTCGGGTACCGGGCGGCCGCCGCTGGAGGCACGATGCCGGCGGTCTTAAACGCCGCCAACGAGCATTGCGTGGGGGGCTTTCTGGAGGACCGGCTTGAGTTCACCCGGATCCCGTCGGTGATCGAGAGGGTGTTGAGCCGCCACCGGGTGGTCGTCCGCCCGACGCTCGATCAGATCCTTGAGGCGGACCGCTGGGCCCGGACCCAGGCGGAGGCGCTCCTGTGACGTGGCTGGCTGTCGTTGTCACATTCAGCATCATCATCCTCGTCCATGAGCTGGGCCATTTCCTCGTCGCCCGGCGGGTGGGAGTGAGGGTGGAGCGGTTCTCCTTGGGGTTTGGGCCCCGCCTCTTGAAGGTCCGGCGCGGGGAGACGGAGTATGTCCTGAGTCTTTTCCCCATCGGCGGCTACGTCAAGATGGCGGGGGAGGAGAGCGATGAGGGGGCCCCGAAGCGGCCGTGGGAGTACCGGGCCCGCTCGGTCTGGGAGAGGATGGGAATCGTCGCGGCCGGGCCGCTGGTCAACTACGCCGTCGGCTTCGCCCTGTTCGCCCTGATTTTCCTGGTGGGGGCGCCCATCCTGACGCCGAAGGTGGGGGGGATCCTCGAGGGGTATCCGGCCGCCTCCAGCGAGCTTAAGGTCGGGGACCGGATCTTGAGCGTCAACAACACGCGGGTGGAAACCTGGGAGGAGATGACCCGGACGATTCAGCGCCAGGTCGGGACGGTGGCTCTCACGGTGGATCGGGCCGGGTCGGTTTTGAGCGTGACGATCCAACCCTCGGTGAGGGAGGTCACCAACCTGGTCGGTTCCAAGGTCCGGGTCGGGATGATCGGGATCACGCCGTCGGACGAGGTTCAGGTCCGGCGGTATCCGCTGCCCCAGGCGTTGGTCAAGGCCGGGGAACGGGTCTGGATGTTGACGTCGGTGACCCTCCAGGCCCTCTGGCGGATGGCCACGGGGGGACTGTCGATCAAGGATTCGGTGACCGGCCCGATCGGCATCTTTGTCATTACCTCCTCGGTGGCGGAGCAGGGGCTGATCTCCCTGCTGCAGCTGGTGGCCCTGTTGAGCACCAGCTTGGGGCTGTTCAACCTGCTGCCGCTCCCGGTGCTGGATGGAGGGCATCTGGCCTTCTTGCTGGTGGAGCGTCTGAAAGGAACGCCGGTTTCTTTCCGGGCTCAAGAGATGATGACCCGGGTCGGGTTGGGGCTTCTGGTTCTTCTGCTGGTGGTGGTGACGGTCAACGACCTGGCCCGGTTCCGGATCGCCGACCGTCTCCTGCCTTTATGGGGACGACCGCCGTAGTGAGACGACGAAGCCGTCCGGTTCAAGTCGGCAAGGTGACGGTCGGTGGGGGGGCTCCTCTGGCGGTCCAGTCGATGACCACCACGACCACCTCCGATATCGACGCCACCGTCGATCAGACGATCCATTTGATCGAGGCCGGCTGCGATCTGGTCCGGATCACGGCCCAGACCACGGTGGAGGCCAAGGCCCTGGGAGCGATCAAGCGGCAGCTCCTTTCCCAGGGGCTCGACACGCCGCTGGTGGCCGACATCCATTTCAACCCGGCCGCGGCCCTGGAGGCGGCGGAGCATATCGAAAAGGTCCGGGTCAACCCGGGCAACTTCGCCGATTCAAAGCGGTTCGCGCAGAAGGAGTACAGCGATGGGGAATACAACGAGGAGTTGAGCCGGATCGCCGCCACCTTCACCCCACTCGTCGAGAAGTGCAAGATGCTGGGCCGGGCCATGAGGATCGGGACGAACCATGGCTCCCTCTCCGACCGAATCATGAATCGGTACGGGGACACCCCCGCCGGGATGGTCGAGTCGGCGATGGAGTATACCAAAGCGGCCGAGTCGAAAGGGTTCGACCGGATCATCCTCTCGATGAAGGCCTCCAACCCGGTGGTGATGCTCCAGGCCAACCGGCTGCTCATCGACACGCTCGATCGCCACGGGGTTCCGTACCCGCTCCACTTGGGGGTGACCGAGGCGGGAGAAGGGGAGGATGCCCGGCTTAAAAGCGCCATCGGGATCGGGGTGCTGCTGGCCGATGGCGTCGGGGACACGATCCGGGTCTCCTTGACCGAGGATCCGGTCAAGGAGGTTCCGGTGGCCCGCGCCTTGAGCGCCTGGGCTTTAGATCGCTGGGAGAAAGGTTCGATTCTTCCTCCCCCGGTCCGTCCCTTCGCCTGGGCCCGGCATCCGTCCAACTCGGTCCTGTATGAAACTCTGGTGATCGGTGGCCAGGAGCCGGTCAAGGTGGGGCTTTACTCCGGCGATTACCCCCATCCCCGTCAGGCCGGCGGCCGAGACACCCCTTGCGAGTTCGTTCTGGGGACTGTCCCCGCCGCAGCACCAGGGACTGTCCCTGCCACAGCGCCAGCGGGCAGCTCCCAAGGGGACTGTCCCAGCTTTTTATCTGGCGGGGGACTGTCCCCAGATGGAAAGTTTCACGTCGTCCAGGCGGAGGAGCTTCTCGCCGAGGGGCGGAAGATCGCCCGCCGGTTGGAAGAGCAACAAGACCGCCGGCCGATCATCTTGGTCTGGGATGCTCGGAGATTCCTCAACGATGACATCTCCTTCCTGATCGAGGCGGCGGTCCAGATCGGCGGGCTCCTCGTCGACGGAATCGGGGACGCGGTGGTGATCCGCTCCCGGTTTCCCGCGCGGCGGGTCCTGGCGCTGACCTACGACATCCTTCAGGCGGCCCGGGTCCGGCAGTCCAAGGCGGAGTACATCGCCTGCCCCGGCTGCGGCCGGACCCTGTTCGATCTGGAGTCGACCACGCAGCGGATCAAGCAAAAGACCGGCCACCTCAAGGGGGTCAAGATCGCCGTGATGGGCTGCATCGTCAACGGCCCCGGCGAGATGGCCGACGCCGACTTCGGCTACG
>CAZRTR010000067.1:0-7448 GCA_964603095.1 uncultured Planctomycetia bacterium | reverse complement strand
GTCCGCTAAGTTTTTCGTCCGGCTTTAGCCGGACAGTAAAGTGGAATGCCCCGTGGTGACTGAAGAGGCTCAGGCGGTCCGCTAAGTTTTTCGTCCGGCTTTAGCCGGACAGTAAAGATGGAATCCCGAGCGATAGCGAGGGACGACTAGAGACGATGTCATCCATACGGGAACGGTGCTCCTTCTGCGGCAGGGGCCGCGAACGGATCCGCAAGTTGTTCAGCGGGCCCGGCGGGGTCTACATCTGCGATCTTTGCGTGAAGCTGTGCGGGCAGATCCTCTCCAAGGAAGAGGAGGTGGCCCGGGTTCCACGGCGGGCGCCGACCGTGCGGGAGCTGCCCACCCCCGCGGAGGTCAAGCGGCAGATGGACCAGCACATCGTCGGACAGGAGCGGGCTAAGCGCCAGGTGGCGGTGGCGGTCTACAACCATTACAAGCGGGTGTGGCTCGCCCCGACGGTCAACGACGTGGAGCTGGAGAAGTCGAACATCCTGATGATCGGGCCCACCGGGTGCGGCAAGACCCTGATGGCCCGAACCCTGGCGAAGATTCTGGATGTGCCGTTTGCCCTGTGCGACGCCACCCCCTTGACCGAGGCAGGGTACGTGGGGGAGGATGTGGAGAACGTCCTGCTGCGGCTCCTGCAGAACTGCAACTTCGACGTGAAGAAGGCGCAGACCGGAATCATCTACATCGACGAGATCGACAAGATCGGCAAGACCCAGGAGAATGTCTCGATCACCCGGGACGTCTCGGGAGAGGGGGTGCAGCAGGCCCTCTTGAAGATCGTGGAAGGGACGGTGGCCAACATTCCGCCTCAAGGGGGGCGCAAGCACCCCCAGGCGGAGTATATCCAGGTCGACACGGCGAACATCTTATTTATCTGCGGAGGAACCTTCGTGGGGCTGGACCGGATCATCAGCCGGCGATTAGGGCGCAAGATCATTGGGTTCCATCCGGAGGCGGGAGGGAATGGGGTTGCCTCCAACTTAGGTGTGTTGTTGGGCCAGGTGGAGCCGGGGGATCTGATCCGATTCGGGATGATCCCGGAGTTCGTTGGGCGATTCCCCTTGGTGACGCCGTTTAGCCCCTTGACCGAGGAGGAGCTGATCGACGTGATGATCAAACCCCGCAACGCCATCATCCGCCAGTACATGAAGTTCTTCGAACTGGAGAATGTCCGGCTCACGGTAGAAGAGGCGGCTTTAGTCGCGATCGCCCAGGAGGCGAGAGTCAAGGAGACCGGAGCCCGGGCGATCCGGGCGATTCTGGAGGAGTTGATGCTGGAGGTGATGTTTGATCTCCCCGACCAAAAGGATGTGGTGGAGTGCATCGTGACGGAGCAGTGCGTCACCCGGGGGGCGCCGCCGATTCTGGTCTATCGGGATGGGAAGCGACAAGTCGCATAACGTCGCCGCGATTGTGCTGGCCGCAGGGGACGGGACCCGGATGCTCTCCCAGATCCCGAAGGTGATCCACCCCCTGTACGGAAAACCGCTGGTCAGCCACGTGCTGGACGCGATCCGTGGGGCCGGGATTCGGAGGATCATCGCCGTGGTGGGGTACCGGTCGGATCTGGTGCGGGAGCAGCTCGGCCCGGACGTGGAGACGGTGGTGCAGCGGGCGCTCAAGGGGACGGGCCATGCGGTGGAGCGGGCGTTGCCGAGGCTGCGGGGATTTCGAGGGGACATCGTGGTGCTGTACGGGGACACCCCGCTGCTCACTCCGCAGACGGTGGCCGGTTTGATCGAGGCGCACCGCCGGGAGAGGGCATGCTGCACCCTGCTGACCGCCGGGATGAAGGATCCCACCGGATACGGCCGGGTCGTCCGGGACCAGTCCGGGTCGATCGTGCGGATCGTGGAGGATGTCGACGCCACCCAGGCGGAGAAGGGGATCGATGAGATCAACGTGGGGGCCTACTGCTTCGATTCAAGAGCGCTGGCGACGGCGCTCAAGCAGATCCGGCCGGCGGCAAACGGGGAGTATTACCTGACCGATACGGTGGCCGCCCTGGTCAAGGCGGGGCAGCCGCTGGCGTCGGCCCCGACCCGCAGCGTCGGAGAATTCCTGGGCGTCAACAGCCGGGCCGACCTGGCCAGGGTGCAGACGATCATGCGAAGCCGGGTGCTGGAGAAGTTCATGGTTTCCGGGGTGACGATCGTCGATCCGTACACCACCTACATCGATGGCTCCGCCGTCATCGAGCAGGACACGGTGGTCTATCCCCACACGGTGATCGAGGAGGGAACCCGGATCGGGCGGCGCTGCTCTCTGGGCCCTTTCTGCCGGATCGGGGCCAAGACGATGTTGGAGGATGGCGTCCGGGTCGGCAACTTCGTCGAGCTGGTCGATTGCCAGGTGGGGGCCAACACGCAGATCCTTCATCACAGCTACCTGGCCCATGCCCAGATCGGGCGCGGGGTTTTTGTGGGGGTGGGGACGGTCACGGTCCTGCGCAACGGCCCGAGGCCTTTTCCATCGACGAAACCGATCCGGATCGGGGATCGGGCTCAGATCGAGGGGGGCTCCTTCTTCATCGGGCCCGTTTCCGTGCGATCCGGCCAGACCGTCCGGGCCGGCTCCAGTCTTGGAGGTGTCTTCCATGGCTCTTAAAGAAGATCCTCCCGTCTTATTCACGGGCAACGCCCATCCGGCCTTCGCCCAGGCGGTGGCCAAGGCGTTGGGGATCCGGTTGGGGGAAGCCCTGGTGGGCCGGTTCAGCGAAGGGGAGATCCGGGTCAAGATCAACCAGAATGTGCGGGGACGAGACGTCTTCGTGATCCAGCCGACCTGCCCGCCGGTCAACGACCACCTGATGGAGCTGCTGATTCTTCTGGATGCGTT
Source organism: uncultured Planctomycetia bacterium (assembly GCA_964603095.1). Classification (GTDB taxonomy): domain Bacteria; phylum Omnitrophota; class Gorgyraeia; order 1-14-0-20-64-10; family 1-14-0-20-64-10; genus CAZRTR01. The sequence continues at coordinate 4,601 of CAZRTR010000067.1, read as the reverse complement.
GAGGCGCGCCTCCGCCCGCCGGATCACGGCGGTGTTGCCGTACTACGGCTACGCCCGCCAGGACCGGAAGGATCAGCCGCGGGTTCCGATCACGGCGAAGCTGGTCGCCAACCTGATCACCGAGGCGGGGGCCGACCGGGTGCTGACGATGGACCTGCACGCGGGCCAAATCCAGGGGTTCTTCGACATTCCGCTGGACCATCTGTTCGCGGTCAATACCTTCGTCGACTTCTTCACCCACCAGCGGGTGATCCCGAATGGGGTGGTGGTCTCCCCGGACGTCGGAGGGATCAAGATGGCCCGGGCCTACGCCAAGCGCCTCCGGGCCGATCTGGCGATGGTGGACAAGCGGCGGATCAGCCACCAGGAGGCGCAGGTGCTGGACATCATGGGGCAGGTGGGCGGGAAGAATGCCCTGATTGTGGACGATCTGGTTTCCACCGCCGGGTCGCTGGTGGAGGCGGTCCGGGCCCTCAAGGAGGCGGGGGCCAAAGAGATCTACGCGGCGGTGACCCATGCGGTCCTGTGCGGGCCGGCGAAGGAGCGGCTGTCCGGCTCCGCGCTTAAGGAGTTGGTGGTGACCGACACGATCCCGTTGACGCCCGATCGGGCGCTGCCCAAGATCCGGGTCTTGTCGGTGGCCCCCCTGTTCGCCGAGGCGGTCCGCCGGATCCACCAGGAGGAGTCGTTGAACATCTTATTCCAGGAGCATTGGGAGGAGGGGGTCGTCAAGAAGGATGAGCCGGCTCGGAAGGCCCCTGCTCCCAAAGAGAAGATGGTGAAGGTCAGGAATCGCTAGAGGGTCGAAACGATGCCCAAGCAAACGTCCGAATCGGAGAAGGTTGTTTTGGAAGCGCAGGTCCGGACCCCGGGAGGCAAGGGGGTGGCCAACTCGTTGCGCCACCATGGTCTGATCCCTGGTGTCGTCTACGGCGAGGGGGATCCTCCGGTGGTGGTCCAGGTGAAGGTCCGGGATCTGGGCCAGATCCTTCACACCAAGCGTGGGGGCAATGTGTTGATCTCCCTTCGGACCGGCTCCGATGAGCGAATGGTCCTGATCAAGGAGCTCCAGCATCATCCGGTCTCCCACCAGGTCACCCACGTCGATTTCCATCATGTCTCCTTGACGAAACGGATCACCGTGGCGGTTCCGCTGGCCTTCAAGGGTGAGGCGGCCGGCGTCAAAACCGGCGGCGGAATCCTGGAGCACCTGCGATGGGATCTGGAGGTGGAGTGTCTGCCGACCCAGATCCCTTCCGAGATCCCGGTGGATGTCTCGGGGCTTGAACTGGATCAGGTGATCACGGCTAAGGCGGTGAGGATGCCGGAAGGGGTTCGGCTGGTCACCGATCCTCAACTGCCGGTCGTCGCCTGCGTGATCCCGAAGGAAGAGCCGGTATCCGTCCCCGCCGCCGAAGCGGCAGCCGAGGTGACGGAACCGGAGGTGATCAAGCAGAAGAAGCCGGAGGAGGTGGAGGCGGCCGCGGCCGAGGAGAAGGGGGAGAAACAGGAGAAGCCGCCCAAGCCGGAGCCGAAGAGGGAGGAGAAGAAATAACCCCACCACCTCCAGCGAGTCCCTTTGGGACTCGGCAAACTGAGCGGTTTGCGGATAGGGTGGGGGAGTTTGCCATCCGCCTTCGGCGGATGCCGGAGGTGGTGGGGTGACGGGGTCAAGGGCGATCATCGGGTTGGGCAATCCAGGGCCCGCCTACGCCAAGACCCGGCACAATGTCGGTTTTCAACTGATCGGTCATTTAAGCCGGCGGTGGTCGATCCCCTTGAAGAGGCGGCTGTGCCGCTCGAAGGTTGGCATGGGGGTGGTGGAAGGAATTCCGGTCGGATTGGCCACACCCCAGACCTTCATGAACCGCTCCGGTGAAGCGGTCCGGTGCCTGATGACCCGCTGGCGCCTGGAGGTGGGAAGAGTCCTGATCGTCTGCGACGATCTGGCGTTGCCGCTGGGGATGATCCGCCTGAAGCCCAAAGGTTCGGATGGAGGGCACCGGGGGCTTTCTTCCATCCTGGAGGAGGCGGGGTCGGAGGATGTCCCCCGGCTTCGGATAGGGATCGGCGCGGCGCGGGTCAAGGGGGAGGAGATGACTCCTTTTGTGTTGGACCGTTTCTCCGCTTTGGAGAAGAAACGGTTGGAGGAAGGGCTGGGGATGGCTGCGGAGGCGTGTGAGGCCTGGATGATTCAGGGGATGCCGGCGGCCATGAACCGATTCAATAGGAGAGTGGAATGCCCGACATCGTAAAAGAGTATGAAGCGATCGGAATCGTTAGTCCTGAGTTGGGGGAACAGGATCTCACCCAGCTTCAGCAGCAATTCAGCGAGCAAGTGGCCCGTCATCGGGGCCGAATCTTGGAATCCTCTTCCTTAGGGAAAAAGCGGCTCAGTTTCCGGATGCGCAGAGCCACGGAGGGGATCTATCTTCAATGGGTGCTCCAGTTGCCTCCGGGGGAGGTGGCCGGTTTAAAGAAGGCGGTGGGGTTGATGGAGCCGATCCTGCGTTGGATGCTCACCCGGAAGCAGGAGGGGGCCCCGATGCCGCAGGCCGGTTTGACGGCGGCAAGAGAGGACGGGGAGGAGACCAATGGCCAATCTGAATAAGGTCTTTTTGATGGGGCGGCTGGCCCGGGACCCGGAGCTTCGGTATATTCCCAGCGGGACGGCGGTGGCCACCTTCACCGTCGCTTCGAACCGGGCCTACACCATGGCCTCGGGAGAGAAACGGGAGGAGACCTGCTTTGTGCGGATTGTGGCCTGGGGGCGGCAGGCGGAGCTGTGCGGGGAGTACCTGACCAAAGGGGCTCCGGTCTTCGTGGAGGGGCGGATGCAGAGCCGGAGTTGGGAGACGCCCGACGGCCAGAAGCGGTCCACCCTCGAGGTGGTGGCCCAGAACGTCCAGTTCCTGGGAAAGCCCATGAAGGGGAGGAAGGATCTTTCGATGGTGGAGTCGCCGCAGGAACCGATGAAGCCGGCGGCGGTTCCGGAGGCGGAGACGGCCGCCCCCTCCGATCTTCCGGAGTTCTCCCCGGAGACGGAGGGAGGGGAGGTTCCTTTCTGATGAGGAGGAAGCCGGCAAGCACGCGGGATCGGGAGCGCTCTCGGGATGATGACCGGATGGGGGCGGGGGATCGGCGCCGGCCGCTGCGGCGCAAGGTCTGCAAGCTCTGCGCCGATCGGGTTGGGTTGATCGATTTTCGGGATACGATGCGGTTGGCGAAGTTCACCTCCGAGCGGGGAAAGATTCTGCCCCGCCGGGTTTCCGGCAACTGCGCCCGTCATCAACGGCAGCTGGCCCGGGCCGTGAAAAGGGCCAGGGCGATCGCCCTCATGCCCTATCTGGCCACAGGGTAAAGTGCAAAGATGGAAGTGATCTTGACGAAAGACGTCGAACATCTCGGGAAAGAGGGGACGGTGGTTTCCGTCAAGCGCGGATACGCCCGGAACTTCCTTCTGCCCAGGGGTCTGTGCATCGTCTCCAGCCCCGCCTCCCGGGCCCAGTTTGAAGCCCACAAGGCATCCCAGCAACGGCAGCAGGAGCGCCGGAAGGCCGGCGCGATGGAGCTCCACGGCCGCCTGGATGGAATGACCTGCACCTTCCGCGTCGTGACCGGGGACCAGGGCAGGATTCACGGGGCGATCACGGCAGGGGACATCGTCCAGTTCCTGGGGGAGAAGGGAATCTCCCTGGAGAAACACCAGCTCCTGCTGGAGGGGCCGATCGCCCAGCTCGGGGTGACCCCGATCACGGTCAAGCTGCACCCGGAAGTGACAGCCACGCTGAAGATCCAACTCCTGCGCAAGTAGCGCCTTCATGCCGACGGCGGTCGATCAACTCGTCGAGAGGGTCCCGCCTCAGAACATCGAGGCGGAGATGGCGGTCCTGGGCTCGATGCTGATCGACGAGGAGGCCGTTCCGGTCGTCCTGGAATTCCTCCAGCCGCAGGCCTTCTATCGGGACGCCCATCGGAAGATCTTCGAGGCGATCGTCCGCCTCTTCAGCCGCCAGAAGGGGATTGATCTCGTGACCCTCACGGAGGAGCTCAAAGCCGGCGAGCAGCTGGAAGAGGTAGGGGGGGCCTCCGGGCTGGCCGGCTTGACGACCATCGTTCCCACCGCGGCCAACGTCCAGCATTACGCCAAGATCGTCAAGGAGAAGGCGATGCTGCGGCATCTGATCACCTCCGCCACCCAGATCGTCGGGGAATGTTACGAGAACCAGGACGACGTCGAGCATCTGGTCGACCGGGCGGAGCAGATCCTGTTTGATCTGACCACAAAGTCGGCCGACACCCAAGCGGTCCTCCTGAAGGAGATGCTGAAGGACTCGATCGAGACGATCGAGCGGCTCTACCAGCGCAAGGAGCTGGTGACCGGCATCCCCACCGGGCTTCACGAGCTGGATGTCCAGACGGCCGGCCTGCAGCCCTCGGACCTGATCATCGTGGCGGGGCGCCCCTCGATGGGAAAGTCGGCCCTGGTGACCGGCATCGCGGAGCATGTCGGGGTGGTCAACCGGATCCCGGTGGTGATCTTTTCCCTGGAGATGTCCAAGGAGCAGCTCGTCCACCGGATGCTGTGCGCCCACGCCCGG
>CAZRTR010000066.1:0-7603 GCA_964603095.1 uncultured Planctomycetia bacterium | reverse complement strand
TACTTCTGGTTGGAGAGGGCCTTGATGGGGGCGGTGTAGATCGCCATGCCGCCGGCTTTGAAGGCCTCCTCCACCGCCACCTCGGCGATCACCGTCTTGCCGGCGCCGGTGGGGGCGCAGACGAAGGCGGAGGTTCCCTGGCGGATGGCGGCGATCGCCTCTTCCTGGAATCGATCGTAGGGGAACGGGTGAACCGAGGATGTGGGCATGGGTGTTATGATACAATCAGGTGAAGGTAAAAGGAAAAAGGAAAAAGGCAAAAGAAAGGAGGCGATGGAGAGTATGAAGAGTCGAACCATTTTTGTGGCTTTCGTATTGACGCTGGTTTTGGTCACAAACGCCGGGCCCGCCTTCGCGGCGCAGGATACCGGGGCGCTGGTGGTGACGAAGCTGTTCCGCGGTATGGTGAACGCCACCACCGGATGGATGGAGGTTCCGAAGCAGATGTCGCTGGTCTGGCAGGAGTCGGGGCCGTGGATCGGGATCAGCTGGGGCCTGGCGAAGGGGATCAGCTACGCCATCGGCCGCTCCGTGGCGGGCGGCTATGAGATCGCCACCTTCCCGCTGCCGATTCCGGAGGATTACGAGCCGCTGATGCAGCCGGAGTATGTCCTCTCCGACCTTCCGAGCAAGCCCAGCGGGATGAGGTAGGGAAGGCGGGTCTCGCCGGCAATGCAGGTTCGGCGATTCGGCAAGAGCGGTTGGTCCGTCTCGGAGATCGGGTTCGGCTGCTGGGGGTTGGGGGGCGGCTGGGGAGCCCGGGACGACGCCGAGGCGAAGGCGGCCCTTCAGCGAGGGTTGGAGCTGGGGATCAACTTCTTCGACACCGCCTACGTCTACGGGGAGGGTTTAAGCGAACGGATCCTGGGCGAAGTGATCCGCCGATGGAACCGTCCCGTCTTCGTCGCCACCAAGGTCCCGGCCAAGAAGATGGAGTGGCCGGCGAAGCCGACCACTCCTCTCACCGATGCCTTTCCAGCCGACTGGATCGTCCGATGCGCGGAGACCAGCTTGAAGCGGCTGGGACTGGAGCGGATCGACCTTCTTCAGTTCCATGTCTGGACCGACGCCTGGGTGGAGCATCCGCAGTGGCGCAAGGGGATCGAGCTTCTCAAACGGGACGGCAAGATCCGTTGCTTTGGGGTTTCCATCAACGATCATGAGCCGGACTCCGTCCTGAATCTCGTCGCCTCCGGAGAGGTTGATTCGGTCCAGGTGATCTACAACATCTTCGACCAGACGCCGGAGGAGAGGTTGTTCCCCCTGGCCCAGGAGCACGGGGTGGCGATCATCGTCCGGGTCCCGTTCGATGAGGGATCCCTGACCGGGACGCTGACCCCCACGACCCGATTCCCCCGGAGCGATTGGCGGGCCGGCTACTTCAAGGAGAACCGGCTGGCCGAGACCTGCGCCCGGGTGGAGAGGATCAAAGGGCTCCTGCGGCCGGGCATTCCGACGATGGCGGCATTGGCGCTGAAGTTCTGTTTGAGTCACCCGGCCGTCTCCACCGTGATCCCCGGCATGCGCAAGAGAGGAAACGTGGAGCAAAACTGCGCCGTCAGCGATGGGAAGCCGCTCACCGACCCCGAGCGCCAGCGGCTCAAGGGGCATGCCTGGCCGAGGAACTTCTACGTCGGAGCGTGGGAATAAGTGCGCGCGTATAGGGAGGAGCTGTGGTTCAACACGAAGACGAGAGCCGCCTTCGTCAACATCACGCCCCAGGTGGAGGAGGCGGTGAGAAAATCGAAGGTGAGGGAGGGGCTGTGCCTCGTCAACGCGATGCACATCACCGCCAGCGTCTTTGTGAACGACGATGAGGAGGGTCTGCACCAGGACTTCACCGATTTCCTGGAGAGGATGGTCCCTTACGGCGTCAAGATCTACCGCCACAACCTGACCGGCGAGGACAACGGCGATTCCCATATCAAGCGGCAGCTGTTCGGACGGGAGGCGGTGGTGGCGATCACCGGCGGAAAGCTGGACTTCGGGCCCTGGGAGCAGATCTTCTATGGGGAGTTTGACGGGCGGCGGCGCAAGCGGGTCCTGATCAAAGTGATCGGCGAATAAGATTGTAGAGGAGGCGCTTTACAAGGCGATTGAGCAACTCCCCGATGCCTCGTTGCAGGAAGCGTCGGCCGGGATCCTGGCCGACGCGAAGGAATTTGGTCTAACCCTCGAAGGCCCTCAAGGAACTTCCCAACTCATTCCGATCGGGGTGACACCGTGGGTCGTCCCCCGCGAAGCGGCCCGATACCTGAAGACCTTCTTCCGCGGGATCCGACGGACGGTGAACCGGATCCTGGCCCATTATTTCGAAGACCCGCAGCTGCAGGAGATCCTCCCGCTGCGGGAGAGTGAGCTGATCTGGCTCAAGGAGAGCTGCCCGAATGGAATCCCCCGCCTTCAGACGATCTTCGAGCGGTTCGACACCAACCTGGCCCCGGGGGTGGAGGGCTCCCTTTCCAACTTCCAGGTGATCGAGTTCAACGCCGTCGGGGTCGGCTGCATCTATCTCATGCCGGCGGCGATCCAGCTTCTGGAAGCGCATCTGATGCCTCGGGTCAAGGAGGCGCTGAATCCGTGGAATCTGGAGCCGCCGTCCGACTACCGGCAGCTCCTGTTCCAGGAGCTTCAGCAACACTCCAGGGCGATCGACCGGCCCGCCTGCCGCGTCGCCCTGGTGGAGCGGAAGGAATCAAGCCCGGGCGGGGTGGACGAGTTCGCCCGGATGGTTCCTTACTTTGAGTCGCAGGGGAGCTGGGCCGGCGTGGGGGATCCCAGAGAGATCGAACGCAAGGAGGGGGAGTTCTTCCTGAAGGGAAATCCGATTGATCTCGTCTATCGGGATTTCCAGTTGGAGGAGGTGGTCTCGATCAAAACGCACGGGGGATCGGTGGAGGGGATCGAAGCCGCCTTCGCCGAAAACCGGGTCGTCTCCACCGTCTTCGGGGAGTTCGACCATAAGAGCCTGTGCGAGCTGCTCACCAGCCCGGAGCTGAGTCGGTACCTGTCCCCGACGGAGATCCGGGCGGCGAAGAAGCGGTTTCCCTGGACTCGGCTCATCTTCGAGCGGAGAACCACCGACTGGGACGGGAAGGAGGTGGAGCTTCTTCCGACGATCCGGGCCAATCGGGAGCGGCTGGTGTTGAAGCCGAACCGGGGCTACGGGGGAGAAGGGGTGGCGGTGGGAGAGCAATGCTCCGACTCGGTCTGGGAGGAGACGCTCAGCCAGGCCGCTTCCAAGCCGAAGAGCTGGGTGGTTCAGGAGAGGGTTCCGATCGCCAAGAAGCCGGTGATGATCCTAGACGGGACGGCCAAGCCGAAGGTGAAGGAGCAGTACGTGACGTTAGGCGTCACCGCCACCTCCCGTGGGGTCACCTTCGTGGGCCGCTGCTCCTCCGACGCCGTCGTCAACATCTCCCAGGGCGGCGCCATCGTTCCCGTGCTTCTTACCGGGAAACGCTAGGGGGCCTCTTCCAGAGGGGCGAAGCCGTGGCGCAGGGTGTTCTCGGTGATGGCGCGTTGCTGGAGAAATTGCAGGAGATAGTCCGGACCGCCCGTTTTGTATCCGATCCCGGAGAGGCGGTACCCTCCGAACGGCTGGCGGCCCACCTGCGCCCCTGTGATCTTCCGATTGATGTACAGGTTCCCCACCTGGAACTGCTCCTTGGCCTGCTCGATGTGGGCCGGGGAGCGGGAGTAAAGCCCGCCGGTTAAGGCGTAAGGAACGCCGTTGGCGATCCGCAGCGCCTCTTCGAATGTCTTGGCGGTCAGGACAACCAGGACCGGGCCGAAGATCTCCTCCTGCGCGATCCGGGCTTCCGGCTGGACGTCGGTGAAGAGGGCGGGCCCAACGAAGTAGCCGGTCAAGCCGGTGGGGACCGGCCCCTGGAACAGAAGCCGTCCCTCCTTTTTTCCCAGCTCGATATACCCCCGAACCTTGTCCAGTTGCTCTTTGTCGACGAGGGGTCCGATCAGGGTGCCCGGTTCCTCCGCCGGGCCGATCTTCAAGGAGCGGACCGTCTCGACGAGCCGATCCAGGAAACGGGGGACGATCGACTCCAGGACGATCACGCGGGAACAGGCGGAACATTTCTGGCCCTGGTAGCCGAAGGCGGATGCCGCCACCCCGACCACCGCCTCGTCCAGATCGGCATCCTGATCGACGATGATCCCGTTCTTTCCCCCCATCTCGGCGATCACCCGCTTGACATGACTCTGGCCTGGCGGGATTTCGGCGGCCAGCCGGATGATCTTCAAGCCCACCTCCTTGGAGCCGGTGAAGGCGATCCAGTGGATCTTCGGGGAGCGGACCAGAACTTCACCCACCTCATTCCCAAGGCCGGGAAGGAAGTTGACGACACCGGGCGGGATCCCGGCCTCCAGCAGGATCTCCACCAGGTGAAGCCCGAGGATCGACGACTGCTCCGCCGGTTTCAGAGTCACGGTATTGCCGGCCACGAGGGCCGCAGCGGTCATGCCGGTGGCGATCGCCAGCGGGAAATTCCAGGGAGAGATGACGACTCCCGGCCCCAGCGGTTCGTGCCGGTAGAGGTTCTGTTCGCCGGGAAGCTGACCGACCTGGGTCTCACTTTCCCATCGGAGCATCTGCTCTGGGTAGTAAGTGAGAAAATCGATCGCCTCCGCCACATCGGCGTCGGCCTCGGCCCATGGTTTGCCCACCTCCACCACCTCCCAGGCGGCCAGCCAGAAGCGGCGCCGGCGCATGAGCTGCGCCGCTTTTCTGAGCAGGGCGGCGCGGGAGGGCAGTGGAGCGCCGCGCCATCGGAGGAAAGCGTCTCGCGCCTTTTCGAGCGCCTGCTCGGCATGAGAAGGATCGCTCAGACAGATCTGCCCCACGATCTGATCCGGGTGGGACGGATTCTCCCGGGGGAGGAGCCGGGATCCCAGGATCGATTCGGTTCCGATCCGGATCGGATATTTCCGCCCCAGCGTCTTCTGAACCGAGGCGAGGGCCTCCTGGAAGCCGGTCCGGTTCGCCGGCCGGCTGAAGTCGGTCAGCGGTTCATTGCGGAACTCATCCGGCATCGGGGGACTCCAGCAGCAGCTCGGGTGTGGGTTCCGCCAGAAGCGACATCGCGATGAAGGAGCTGTGGGAAGTGTTCTCCAGCATCCGGCGCACGAGATAGGCCATTCCGGGGATCGGTTCTCCGACGGGAGCGTAGATCCTCACCGGGAACCCCAGCCCCCGAACGGCCCGCTGGATCACCTCTCCCATCCCGTACAGGACCTGGAACTCCCAGCGATCCTGAGGAGCATGATGCTCCTGCGCCTTGACGATCGCTCGGGCGATGGAGCGGAGGTTGTGTGTGGCGATGGCCACCCGGACGAAGGAATGGTGTTTCATCAACAGGTCGGTCAACCGCTCGAAGGAAGCGTCGGTTTCCGGTTTGGAGGTGTAGACGGGGCAGGGCCAGTTCCGCTGCCGATTCAAGATTACCTCCGAATCCCAGTAAGCCCCTCGGACCAGCCGGACCGTGATCGGTCGGCTTCGGCGGGCCGCCCAATCCAGAAGCCGTTGGGTCACCTCGAACGAATCTTTCAGATAGGCCTGGATCACGATTCCCACCTCGGTCTCCTTCGGGAAATCCTCCTCCAGGATCCGCCGGGTCAGTCCAAGCACCAGATCCCGGAGATGATAGATCTCCATGTCGATGTTCACAAATCCTCTCTTCAAGAAGGCGGCCTGGAGGATCGCCGCCAGGCGGGGGCGCACCTGGGCCCAAGCCCCTTCCGGATCGATCGGGTCGAAGGGAAAAGCGAGGGAGGAGAGCTTCAGGGAGACGTGGGGCGGGGCGGATAGGGTCCATCCTCGGATCAGATCCAGGGTGCTGTCCCGGTGCCGATCGGCCTGCGCTTGGGAGGTGGTGGCCTCGCCCAGAAGGTCGATCGTGAAGAGGAACCCCTCCTTTTCCAGAGGGGAAAGAGCGGCGAACGCCTCCTTGAAGTTGGAGCCGGCTAAGAAGAGGCGGGCCATGGAGGAGGCGGTCTGTCGGGTCGCCGCTGCCACGACGCCCCGGGTGGGAAGGATGTTTCCGGCGGTCAGGCCGAGCCGAAGGGGAAGGGGGAGCCGTGTTGATTCCTGGGGGAAGTACTGCCGAAGATGCTCGACGATCTGGCCGGGGCCGGTCAGGGCCGGGAGCACGTCGATGAAGCGCAGAACCTGCGTCCGCAGCGCCGGATCGGCCATGCACCAGCGCAGGATCTCCGTCTCCCACCGGTGATGCTGCAAGACGCGGGGCCGTTGGGCCCGCATCGCCTCCAAGAGTGAGCGGCCCGTCGATTGGATCTTTTGCTCCGTCGGATCGTCCGGCTTTCCCATACGGGAGTTTCCCAACTGTTCTATAATACCACCCATGGAGGAATCGAAAGGAACCGTCACCCTGACGGCGAAGGGGCTGCGGTGGCATGAAACCGGGCACCCCTGGACCTATGAGAGCGACTTGAACTCGCCCGACGCCCACCTTTCCGGGCAGGCGGTCCGGGTCGAGGCCCCGAACGGCCGGCCGCTGGGCAAGGCCTTTTACAATCCGAAATCCAAAATTGCCCTGCGCTGGCTGACCGACGATCCGGATCAACCGATCGATCCGGCTTTCTGGAAGGAGCGTTTAAAGAAGGCGCTAGAACTGCGCCAGAGGGTCGTCGAGGAGAGCACCGCGTATCGGTTGGTCTCCTCCGAGGCGGACGGATTCCCAGGGCTGATCGTGGATCGGTACGGCTCGGTGTTGGTCCTGCAATCCCTCAGCTTGGGGATCGACCGGATTCTCCCTCTTTTGGTTGAGCTGTTGGTGGAGCAGCTGCGTCCGGAGGGGATCGTGGCCCGGAACGACGCTTCGGTCCGGACATTGGAGGGGCTGCCGGTGGAGAAAAAGGTTCTTCTGGGAAAACAGCCCGGCCGGATCCAGGTGGAGGAGGGGGATCGGCGATATTGGGTCGATCTGTGGGAGGGGCAGAAGACCGGCGGCTACCTGGATCAGCGGGAGAACCGGTTGCGGGCCCGGGTCTACGCGAGAGGGCGGGTGCTGGACGCCTTTGCCTACCAGGGGGGATTCACCCTTCAGGTCGCCGAGCGGGCGGAGCAGGCGCTGGCGATCGAGGATTCGGAGGCGGCTGTCCGGATCTGCAAGGAGAACCTGGCGTTGAACCAGATCTCCAACGTCCAGGTGGAGCGGGCCAACTCCTTCGATCGCCTCAAGGCATTGGACCGGGCGAAGGAGAGGTTTGACCTGGTGATCCTGGACCCGCCGGCCTTCGCTAAACAAAAGAAGGAGCTCCCCGACGCCTGGCGCGGCTACCGGGAGATCAACCTGCGGGCGTTGCGAATCTTAAAACCGGGCGGCACGCTGATCAGCTGCTCCTGCTCGTACCAGGTGACGGATGAGATCTTCCTGGAGGTCCTGCGCCAGGCCAGCGCCGATTCCAGACGAAAGGTTCGGCTAGTGGAGATTCGGACCCAAGCGAGGGACCATCCGATCCTGCTGACGCACCCGGAGTCGAAGTACCTGAAGTGCCTTGTGCTGGAAGTTGACTAGAACTGATCCCGATACCCATGAGGAGATCCCGGGGAATTCAGGAACCCAAG
>CAZRTR010000065.1:0-7865 GCA_964603095.1 uncultured Planctomycetia bacterium | reverse complement strand
GAACATGGAGAGGAAATTGTCCTTCGGCCACTTACCCCGGAATATTTCAAAAAGGCAGCTGGAATCCTTGGGACTGGTGGGAAGGTGCTGAAGGCGTTTCTGGGAGAGAAGAAAAGGGAACGTGAGTTGTGAGCAGTGTTGTACTTGACGCCTACAGCGTAATTGCCTTTCTCGAACGGGAGCCCGGCTACGAACAGGTAGAGAAGTACTTCGAACATGCTTCCCAAACCGGTCGAAATCTGCTCATGTGTACGGTCAACTGGGGCGAAGTTTACTACAGTGTCCTGCGTGAAACGAGTCCCGCAAAAGCCGAGGAAGTCCGGCGGTTCCTGGAAACGTTGCCCATTGAGTTAGTATCGGCCGATACAGACCTCGCTCGGCAAGCTGCGATCTATAAAGCTTCCCACAAGATGTCCTTCGCCGATTGTTTTGCCGCCGCTCTAGCCAAGCGCCATAAAGCCACTTTGGTCACAGGCGACAAGGAATTTAAAGCGCTAGAAACCGAAATCAAAATTACCTGGTTGAAGTAATGCTGAAATTGACCCCCAAAATCGTTGACCTCTCTCATGTTGAGCAGCATCCGATCTACGAGCTGATCTTCTCCCGGAGGGATGTCCGCCGGTTCCTGCCGCGCCCGATTCCCGAACCGGTCCTGAGCCGGATTCTGACCGCGGCCCACCACGCCCCCTCCGTCGGTTTCATGCAGCCGTGGAATTTCATCGTCATCCGGGATCCGGCGGTCAAGGCGAGGGTGAAGGGAATCTTCTTGGCCGAGAATGCCAAGGCCTCCGGCCGGTTCCGGGGAAAGCGCCGCGGTCTCTATGAGGGCTTGAAGCTGGAGGGGATCACGGAGGCCCCGGTCAACCTGTGCGTCACCTGCGACCCGAAGCGGTTCGGTCCCCATGTCCTGGGGCGCAACACGATCCGGCGGACCGACGTCTACTCCACCTGCTGCGCCGTCCAGAACCTGTGGCTGGCGGCCCGAGCGGAGGGACTGGGGGTGGGGTGGGTGAGCATCCTCCGGAACGACCGGCTGAAAAGGATCCTGGGGATCCCCGCCCGGGTGATCCCGGTGGCCTATCTGTGCGTCGGCTTCCCGGTGGAGTTCCTGAAACGGCCGGAGCTGGAATCGGTCGGCTGGGCCCCCCGCCTTTCATTAGCTCGCCTGATCTTTCTGGACCGATGGGGACGCTGGGGCAAGGAGCAGGGCGGTGGAGATGGTGAGGATGGGGCCCAGGACGTGAAAGAGGGGGCGGGCGACGCCGGCTCCCGCTTCGTAATAGGCGCCCGCCAGAAGCGTTCCCGCTCCGGTCACGGCGCAGGCCAGCACCCACGGTCGAGGTAGCCGGTTCAGCCGCCAGATCCCTAGCGGGATCAACCAGGCGAAGATGTACCAGAACCCGCGATGGGTCACGCTATAAAGGAAATGGCTTGCGAAGTCGTCCCAGGTTCCAGGACGGAATTCCGCTGAAAGAGACAGAAGCGCCGCCGCGCCTGAGATTCCCATAAGGCCGATCCAGAAGAGGGGCTTTCCGTTCCTGGGCCTTTTTCCGGCGGCCCACCAGGTGAAGGCGAACAGCAGCGCCATCGGAAGGAACGTCTCCTTCGCCAGGGTTCCCAGAATCCCCAGCCAGGGGAGGAGCCGCCAGCGATTTCTCCAGAGCAGCCAGACCAGCCCGATCATCGCGCAGCCCTCGGCGGAGTCCACGAGGCCGCTGAGCTGGAAGTTGGCGACGTCGAAGTTGAGCAGGTGCAGCAGGGCTCCCAGCAGACCGACGTGCCATTGACCGGTCATCCTCCATCCCAGGTGGACGAGAAGGGCGGCGGCCGTGGCGCAGAAGGCGGCGTTGACCGCCAACAGGCCGAAGAAGGCCGGGTTCCAGGAGCCGACCCGTCCCTGCGCCAGCCGATAAATCGGTTTAGCCAAGGTCGGCACCAGAATCCGGTTCCGGCCGGGCCCCTCCACATCCGCCCGGCCGGTCAAGACCATCTGGGCGTATATCCGGGAGTCGATGGTCCCTGCGGTGCGGCTGGGATCGTACCGGTTCAGGGTCGGATATCCCAGCCCAAGGCCGATGGAGAAGAGTAATCCCCACAGCAGCAGGTACGTCCTCATCGATCTCATTTTATCGTACAATGGATGCAAATGCAGATCCGCGCCAAGACGACCTTCATCCTGCTGGTTTCCTCCTTGACCCCTTTGGGGCTGGTGGGGACGATCGCCTATCGCAACGGGGAGGGGGCGATCCGGGAGAGCATGGATGAAAGCTTTCAGCAGCTCGCCTATGAGGCGATCGATAAGGTGGATCGGTCCCTCTTTCGGACGGTTCAGGACGTCCGGACCTGGGCGGGGCTTGACCTGATGCAGGAGGTGTCGACCGGCGATCCGGGGGGAAAGGTCTCCTCCTTTCTGGTGGAGGTGCACCAGGAATACGGGCACTTCTCCAACATCGACGCGTTGAGCCCCGAGGGTCGAGTGGCGGCCTCCAGCCATCCGCGCAGGATCGGGCTGAACTTAAAGGAGGAGCCGTCTTACGGGGAGGCGGCCGATGGGAGGGAGGTTTCCTTCGCTTTTCCGATCGAGGATAAATCTCAACAGCGCCGCCGGATCGGCCTTCTGGTCGCCCGCTGGAATTCTGAAGAATTGTTCCACATGACCCAGATCCATCAGAGGAGCGGGATTCCATCGAAGATCCGGCTGATGTTGATGAAGAGGGACGGCCTGCTCCTTTCCGCTCCGGAGCCATATCGGGAGGAGATGTTCCGGATGAATCTGATCGACAAGGGCCTGCAATCGGCCCGGCTGGCAAGCCAGCGGCGGGCCGGTTCGCTGGTGGAGCCGGATGAGCAGGGGCAGCTGTCCCTGATCGGTTACGCCTCCTCCCGGGGCTATCGGGATTTTCCCGGTTTCGGCTGGGCGGCCCTGGTGATCCAGGACGCAAGATCGGCCTTCGCCCCGATCCGCCAACTGTTGACGATCACCTGGCAGACCGGGATCCTGGTGGCGGTCTGCATGATCCTGATCTCCCTGAACGTGTCGCGGGCGATGACCGAGCCGATCGTGAGCATTTCCCAGGTCGCTCGAAGGGTGGCCGGGGGCGATTTCGAGGGGCGTGTCGCCGTCCGCTCACGGGATGAGCTGGGTGAGCTGGCCCAGGCCTTCAATCGGATGGTGCAGGATCTCAAGAGTCAAAGGGAACAGTTGGTGGAGAAGGCCTCTCTGGAGAAGGCCTACGCCGATCTGCAACGGGCCCAGTCCCAGCTTGTCCAGGCGGAGAAGATGGCCGCCCTGGGGAGGTTCTCCTCCGGGATCGCGCATGAGGTGAAGAACCCTTTGGGGATCGTTTTGGGCGGGGTGGAGTATCTGCAGCGGAAACTCTCCGCCGCCGACGCCGATACCCAGACGGCCCTGGAGAAGGTGAAGGAGTCGACCCTCCGGGCCGACGGTGTGGTCCGGGGGCTCCTCCAGTTTGCACGCCCCTCCCAACTGAAGATGGAGAAGGTCCACGCTCAGGAGATCGTCAAGGAATCCTTAGGGCTCCTCCAATACCGGGGCCCCTTGAAGGGGATCGCCGTTCATACCGATTTCCGGGAGGGGGATCTTCTTGTGGACCTGGATAAGAACCGGATGCAGCAGGTCCTGTTCAATCTCCTGGCCAACGCGGTGGAGGCGATGCCTTCAGGGGGAACGCTGACCTTGAAGACCTTCCGGGAGGGCGCCTCCGTGGTGATCCAGGTGACCGATACGGGGGAAGGAATTCCCAAGGAGAATCTCTCCAAGCTGTTTGAGCCCTTCTTTACGACGAAGCGGGACCGGAAGGGGACCGGCCTGGGGCTTTCCATTTCCAAGATGATCGTGGAGAACCACCGGGGGATGCTGCTGGTCGAGAGCGAACCGGGAAAAGGAACGACATTCCGGATTACCCTGCCGGTGGACCAATTGCCCAAGGGGGAGAAGGCATGAAGAAGATCCTGGTGATCGACGATGAAACCGATTTCTGCTTCTTTCTGAAGAAGAATCTGGAGATGGCGGGGGGGCTGGAGGTCGACATCTGCTCAGACCCCACGCAGGCCGTCTCCCAGGCCAAGACGCTTCGGCCGGACTTGATCCTGCTGGATTTCATGATGCCGGGCATGACGGGAGCGGATGTGGCGGAGAAACTGAAGGAGAGCCCTCTCACGGAAAAGATTCCGATCGTCTTTCTGACCTCGATGGCGACGGAGCAGGAGACGGGAAAGAGGAGGAACCTGGTGGGGGGGCAGTGCATGCTGCCCAAGCCGGTGCAGATCGATGAGCTGCTCCGGATCATCGAGACGGTCAGCGGATCGGAGGAAGAGAAAGAACCAGAGCCGGATGAGTAAGAGGAAACGGCTGCATGTCACTTGGTCCGGGCGGGTTCAGGGGGTGGGCTTTCGCTACACGACGGAGACGGTTGCCCTGGAGCTGGAGCTGGTCGGCTGGGTGCGTAACCTCCCCGACGGGCAGGTGGAGGCGGTCTGTGAAGGATCGGAGCAGGCCCTGAAGACCTTTCTGGAGCGGATGGCCCAGGGGCCCATGGAACCTCACATCCGAGACACCCGTTTGAGCTGGGACGAGGCAACGGGGGAATTTGAAGAGTTCCGAATCCGCTTCTTTTGATGCGATACGCGGTCATCTCCGACGTGCATTCGAACCTGGAAGCCCTGGAAGCGGTCCTGGAAGCCCTATCCAGGGAGGGGGTGAACCGGCTCCTGTGCGCCGGGGACATGGTCGGATACGGGGCGGATCCGGCGGCTTGCCTTGGGCTTGTCCGTAGAGAAATTCACCAGGCGGTTTTGGGCAACCACGACGATGCGGCGATCGGCCAGATGGACCTGAACTGGTTCAATCAGCCGGCGGCGTCCGCCGTCCGGTGGACGCGGGAGCATCTGGGCGAGCCGGACCGGGAATATCTCAAGGGGCTGCCGTTGGTCTGGAAGAACGAGGAAGTGATGATGGCGCACGGTTCCCTTTATGAGCCGGAGGAGTTCCACTACCTGTTCGACCCGACGGAGGCGAAGGCCTCCTTTTCGCTGCAGGAAACTCCCGTGGCTTTCATCGGACACACCCATGTGCCGGGGCTCTTTGTTCAAGAGGGTTCCCGTGTCTCGTTCCTCCGCCCGGTTCAGATCCAGCTTGGGCCTTCCCTGAAGTATCTCGTGAATGTCGGGTCGGTGGGTCAGCCCCGGGACGGGGACCCGCGGGCCTGCTTTGCCCTCTACGATACGGATTCCAGGACCGTGGAGTTCCGACGCGTTTCCTATCCCATCGAGAAGACGCAAGCCAAGATCCGGGCCGCCGGGTTGCCGCAGCTTTTGGCCGAGCGCCTGGCCTGTGGCTACTAGCCGGGTCCGCAAGGAGATCGAGCGGCTGCGCCGGATGATCCGGCGCCACGACCGGATCTATTACATCGAGAACCGGCCGGAGATCTCCGACCCGGAGTACGACCGGCTCTACCGGGCCCTGGTCGATTTGGAGAAGGCCCATCCGGAGCTGATTACCCCGGACTCTCCCACCCAGCGGATCGCCGAGAAGCCGGTTGCGGCCTTTGGGGTGGTGCGGCATCGGGTGCCGATGACCAGCTTGGACAACACCACCTCCGCCGAGGAGCTGAGGGAGTTCGACGAGCGGATCAGCCGGTTCCTGGGGGGTGAGAAGCCCCGTTACGTCGTGGAGCTGAAGTTCGACGGGGTGAGCGTCTCCCTGACCTATCAGGAGGGACAGTTCCTCCAGGGAGCCACTCGAGGGGATGGCGAGCGGGGAGACGATATCACCGCCAACTTAAAGACGATCCGCTCGATTCCCCTCACCCTTTCCCTCTCCCCTGAGGGGAGAGGGCGGGGTGAGGGGGCTTTCCCGAGGCTGATGGAGGTGCGGGGGGAGGTCTACATGCCCCGGCCCGCCTTCGAGCAACTCAACCGCCAGCGCAAGGCCCAAGGAGAGTTACTGTTCGCCAATCCTCGGAACGCCGCCGCCGGGAGTTTGAAACAGCTGGACTCTCGGATCACGTCCGAGCGGAAGTTGGAGATCTTCTGCTACGGGGTGGGGGCGGTGGAGGGGAAGGGCTTTTCCACCCACCATGAGGTGCTGGATTTTCTGAAAAGGGCCGGATTCCGGGTCAACCCTTACTTCAAGCGCTGCTCCACCATCGAGGAGGTGATCGCTACCTGCGATGAGTGGGAGCCCAAGCGGAAGAAGCTGGAGTACGATATCGACGGGATGGTGGTCAAGGTGGACGATTTGGAGCAGCAGCGCCGGCTGGGCTTCACCGCCAAGAGCCCCCGCTTCATGATCGCCTACAAATTCCCGGCCGAGAGGGCCCTGACCCGGTTAAAGGATATCGAGGTGAACGTCGGGCGAACCGGGACACTCACTCCGGTGGCGAATCTGGAACCGGTCTTCTTGGCCGGAACCACGGTGAGCCGGGCCTCCCTTCACAACCAGGATGAGATCCAGCGCAAGGATGTCCGGATCGGGGACTGGGTCTGGATCGAGAAGGCGGGGGAGATCATCCCGCAGGTGGTCTCCGTCGCCAAGGAGAAGCGGACCGGAAGGGAGAGCATCTTTCGGATGCCGGCCCGGTGTCCCGCCTGCGGAGAAAAGGTTTCCAGGGACCCGGAGGAGGTGGCCCTCCGATGCGAGAAGATCAGCTGCCCGGCCCAGCTCAAGGAGCGGCTGGTCCATTTCGCCCAGCGCGGCGCGATGGACATCGAAGGGTTGGGAGACGCGATGGCGGAGCAGCTCGTGCGAGCGGGTCTGGTCAAGGATTACGGGGATATCTACCGGATACCCAAAGATTCGCTTTTGAAACTGGAGCGAATGGGAGACAGGTCGGCGGAGAATCTCTTGAAAGGGATCGAGGACTCCAAAGGACGGGGGTTGAGCCGTCTGATCTTTGGCTTAGGCGTCCGGCATGTCGGTGGCTCCTCCGCTCAGGCGCTGGCCCGGCATTTCGGCTCCTTGGAGAAGTTGGCCAAGGCCGAGCGGGAGGAGCTCACGCAGCTTCCCGAGGTCGGGCCGGTGGTGGCCGCCTCCGTGGTCCAGTTTTTTCGGGCCCCGGGAACCGGAGAGGTGCTGCGGAAACTTAAAACCGCCGGTGTTAAGATGGAGGAGGCGCCGCCGCGGCGAGCCTCCAGGCGGTTGGCGGGACAGACGGTCGTCTTCACCGGGGAGATCAGCATGGATCGTTCGAGAGCGGAGGAGCTGGTCCGTGCCCACGGCGGAGCGGTCGGCTCCAGCGTGACACAGAAGACGACCCTGGTGGTGGTGGGGGATTCTCCCGGGTCCAAGTACGAGAAGGCCAAGGCGCTGGGGGTGAAGATCCTGGATGAATCGGAGTTTGAGAAGTTGATCGGAGCCAAGTGACGGAGCTGAGAGCTCAACAGTCGCCCGTCATTGCGAGGAGTCCCGAAGGGACGACGAAGCAATCCCAAAACGGGATTGCTTCGCTCCCGTTGGTCGCTCGCAATGACTTCCTTTGGCGGTCCCTCGCTCTGGGATTGCTGCTCATCTTCCTGATCGATGCCTCGGGCTGCTCCCCGGAGTGGAAGCGGAAGTTCGTCCGCAAGCGCAAGAAGCCGGTTCAGACCGCTCAGCCGATCCTGGTTCTTCAGTCGGATACCCAGGCCATCCATCCCCCCTCGGTCCGGTACCAGGAGCATTTCGCCTACTGGAAGAGCTGGCACTCGGAGCTGTTGAGCTCCTTGGGCCAAAGCGCCAAGCGGGACCTCCGGTACCTCAACGGGACGATCGGCGAGCTTCGTTCGCTGGCGGAGCTGTTGACCGACGAACGGGCGCAGCGGATGAAGGAGATCCTATCGGAATTAAGGAGTTTGGAAGAGGCACG
>CAZRTR010000064.1:0-8031 GCA_964603095.1 uncultured Planctomycetia bacterium | reverse complement strand
GGGGGATGGTCCTGGCCAAGCCGGGATCGATCACGCCGCACACCAAGTTCAAGGCGGAGGTGTACGCCCTGACGAAAGAAGAGGGAGGCCGCCACACCCCCTTCTTCACCGGCTACCGGCCCCAGTTTTACTTCCGCACCACCGACGTGACCGGAGTCGTCACCCTCCAGAAGGGGACCGAGATGGTGATGCCGGGGGACAACGCGAACGTGGATGTGGAGCTGATCGCCCCGGTGGCGATGGAGAAGACGCTGCGCTTCGCCATCCGGGAGGGCGGCAAGACGGTAGGAGCGGGGGTGGTTTCGGAGATTGTCGCGTAGGGATTTATGCAGGAGCCGGTCGATCTGGAGTGCGCGCAGTGCCGCCGTCGGACCTATTCGATCCGACGCAACAAAAAGGTCCATACCGACCGGCTGGAGCTGAAGAAGTACTGCCGGTTCTGCCGCAGTCACACCCTGCATAAAGAAACGAAATAACAAGAGAAACCTGCTGCTTGGGTCTAGGAGCGTCGGTTAACGGTAAACCACCGGTCTCCAAAACCGGGACTGCAGGTTCGATTCCTGCCGCTCCTGTGAGCTAACCGTGGTGGTCGATAAGCTGTGATTCGAAGGGCGGTTGTTTTCTTAAAAGACGTACGACACGCACTGGGGCAAGTCTCATGGGCGCCTCCGAGGGAACTTTGGGAATCGACGAAGGTGGTGTTGGTCACGGTGGCGTTGCTGTCGCTGGTGATCGGGTTCTTCGACCTGATCTGCGCCCGGCTGATGAGCTGGATGGTCCGTTGATGGAAAAGAAATGGTACGTCGTCCATACCCTGACGGGACAGGAGGAGAAGGTCCGAGGATCGCTGCAGCGTCTGGTCGACGCCTCCGCGGGGGAGGGGCCGATCCAGCAGGTGCTGGTCCCGATGGAGAAGGTCTCGGAGGTCAAGGCCGGCAAGAAGAAGATCTCGGAGCGGAGGGTCTTCCCCGGCTACGTCCTGGTGCAGATGACTCTCACCGATGAGACCTGGTACCAAGTGAAGAACACCCCCGGAGTTTCCGGGTTCGTGGGACAGGGATTAAGGCCGGTCCCCTTGGCCGAGGAGGAGGTGACCCAGATCCTCCAGGCGGCCCAGGAGAAGATGGAGAAGCCGACCCCGAAGGTGATCTTCGACAAGGGGGAGGGGGTCCGGATCAACGAGGGGCCGTTCAACAACTTTAACGGGGTGGTGGAAGAGGTCAACCCGGAGAAGGGGAAGCTCAAGGTGATGGTGACGATCTTCGGGAGGGCCACTCCGGTGGAGTTGGAATACTGGCAGGTGGAGAAGGTTTGAGTGCCTAAGAAGGTCACGGCCCAGATCAAATTGTACTGTCCAGCGGGTGCGGCCAACCCGGCCCCCCCGGTCGGCCCGGCCCTGGGGTCCCATGGGCTGAACATCATGGAGTTCTGCAAGCAGTTCAACGAGAAGACCAAGGATAAGGCCGGATTGATCCTGCCGGTGGTGATCACCGCGTTCGAGGACAAGAGCTTCACCTTCATCATCAAAAGCCCGCCTGCCTCGGTGCTCTTGAAGCAGGCCTGCGGCCTGGCCAAGGCCTCGGGGACGCCGAATAAGGATAAGGTGGGCCAGGTCCCGATGGCCAAGGTGCGGGAGATCGCTCAAGCCAAGATGAAGGACCTGAACACCTCCGATCTGGAGAGGGCGGTGAAGCAGGTTCAGGGAACCGCCCGCTCAATGGGCATCGACGTGGTGGAGGGTTAGGCCGTGGGCAAGCGGATGACGCAAGCCCGGGCGTTGGTCGATCACACCCGGCGGTACGGGCTGAAAGAAGCGGTGGCCTTGTTGAAGTCAGCCCCCGCCCCTAAGTTCGACGAGACGGTGGAGATCGCGATCGATCTGGAGGTGGACCCGAAACAGACGGACCAGATGGTCCGGGGCATCGTCCTGCTCCCCCACGGGACCGGAAAGAACCTGAAGGTTCTGGTCTTCGCCAAGGGAGAGCAGGAGCGCCAGGCCAAAGAGGCGGGGGCCGACTTCGTCGGCGCGGAGGATCTAATTCAAAAAGTGATGGGCGGCTGGCTCGACTTCGATGTGGTGGTCTCCACCCCGGACCTGATGAAAGAGGTCGGGAAGCTGGGGAAGACACTGGGCCCTCGGGGCCTCATGCCCAGCCCCAAGGCCGGTACGGTGACTGCGGATGTCGCCAAGGCGGTCAAGGACGTGAAGAAGGGGAAGGTGGAATTCAAGATGGACAAGCAGGCCGATATCCACATTGGGATCGGCAAGCGATCCTTTTCCGATAGCCAACTGGAGCAAAACGGGCGGACCCTCCTGGAGGCGATCTGGAGGGCCAAGCCGGCTTCGGTGAAGGGCCGCTACCTGCGAAGCGTCTCCTTGTCCAGCACCATGGGACCCGGCATCCGGTTGAATCCCTCGGAAGGGAAAGGGGAATCGTGACGGCGCAGGCGGTGGCGGAGAAAGAGGAAATTTCGCTGGGCCGGCAGGTCCGGACCGGAATGCTCCGGAATCTGATCGGTTCTCTCTCGGACGCCGAAGCCCTGGTGGTGGTTAAGATCGTCAGCGTCCCGACCCGGGAGTTGAACCAACTGAGGAGTTCCCTCGTCGCCCAGAAGGCGGATCTGACGATCGTGAAGAACCGCTTGGGCCGGATCGCCTTCCGGGATCTGGGATGGGCCGATTTGGAGAAGCATCTTCGGGGGACCTGCGGGGTGGCCCCGATCCGCGGGGAGTTGAGCCCGATCTGCAAGCTGCTGGCCACCTTCTCGAAGGACCATGAAGGGTTCACCCTTGAGGCGGGGGTGTTGAAGGGCCAGTTCCTGACATCCCAGGATCTGGCCAGTTTGGCCAGCATGCCCTCGAGGGAGGCGCTTCTGGCCCAGTTGGCGGGGGTCATTCAGTCCCCCCTGCGGCAGCTGGCGTTCCTGGCTCAGCATCCTTTGCGTTCGATGGTTCTCCTCTTGCAGGGCCTGGCTCAAAAGAAAGAGAAAGGAGTGTCGCATTAAAATGGCTAAGGTGACGATAGTCGACGTGTTGGATTCGATCGAGAGCTGGACGGTTCTCGATCTGAATAAGCTGGTCAAGGGGATCGAGGAGAAGTTCGGTGTCTCCGCCGCCATGGCGCCGGTGGCCGTGGCCGGAGGGGCGCCCGCCCAGGCGGGTGGGGCGGCCGCTGAGGAGAAGGCCACCTTCGACGTGATCCTGGTCGAGGTGGGGGGGAATAAGATCCAGGTGATCAAGGAGCTGCGGGCCGTGACCACGCTGGGCCTGAAGGAGGCCAAGGACCTGGTCGATACGGCCCCCAAGCCGGTCAAGGCCGGCGCCTCGAAGGAAGAGGCGCAGAAGATCAAGGAGAAGTTGGAGGCGGTTGGAGCCAAGGTGGAGTTGAAGTGACGGTATTGAAATGAGGCCCAAGGAGAGGCATTTCGGTCGGATCCCGGAGCGGTTTGACGTTCCGGATCTTCTGGAGATCCAAACGAAGCCGTTTACCGACTTCCTCCAGAGGGAGGTTCCGAAAACCCGGCGGGAGATCCAGGGGCTTCAGGAGGTCTTCAACGAGATCTTTCCGATCGAGAATCAGGACGGAAAATATCGGCTGGAGTTCCTTTCCTATCATGTCGGAAAGCCGAAGTACGAGCTCCCGGAGGCGCAACGGCGGGGCCTGACCTACGCGGCGGCCTTAAGCGTGCGCCTGCGGCTGCGCACCCCGAAGGAGATGAAGGAGCAGGAGGTTTACCTGGGGGACATTCCTCTGATGACCCCCACCGGGACCTTCATCATCAACGGGGATGAGCGGGTGGTGGTGTCGCAGCTGCACCGCTCTCCCGGCGTCTTCTTTGAGGAGGAGACGCATCCCAACGGCAAGCGGATGCACACCGCCCGGATTATTCCGTACCGGGGGGCCTGGCTCGAGTTTGAGTTCGACCTGAACGACACCCTCTACGCGATGATCGACCGGCGCAGGAAAGTTCTCGTCACCACCTTCCTCCGGGCGATCGGGGCCGGGTCGGACGAGGAGATCCTGGAGGCCTTCTGCGGGGTGGAGACGGTCAAGCCGCAGGAGATGTCGGATCTGAAGGATTCGGTGGGGCGGGCGCTGGCGGCCGACCTGGTCGATCCCCAGACCCACGGGGTGCTGGTCCCCCGTTTTGAGAAGCTGGCCAAGGAGCACCTGACGATGCTCTGGAACTCGGAGATCCGCGAGTTCAAGGTGCTCAGGAAAGTCGTTCCGGAGATTCTGCGGACCTTCGAGAAGGACCGGCTGAGGGGAACCGACGATTCGGTGCTGGATATCTTCCGCAAGTTGCGGCCCGGCGACCCGGCCACCCTGGCTTCGGCCCAAAATCTTTTGACCCGTCTCTACTTCGACCCGCGCCGGTACGATCTGGGGAGAGTGGGCCGGTACGTGTTGAATCGGAAGCTGGGCCTAAGCCAGGATCTGAACACCCGCGTGCTGGACGCGCAGACGGTGATTCGGGTGTTGAGCTACCTTCTGAATTTGAAAGGGGGCCAGGGGGAGGTGGACGACATCGATCATCTGGGCTCCCGGCGGGTCCGGACCGTGTCGGAGCTGCTCCAGAACCAGTTCCGGATCGCCTTCGCCCGGGTGGAGCGGTCGGTCCGGGAGCGGATGGCGATCTACGATCTGGAGGCGACGATGCCGCACCAGCTGGTGAACGCCAAGCTGGTCTCCAGCCTGATCCGGGATTTCTTCGGCCGGTCGCAGCTGTCCCAGTTCCTCGACCAGACCAATCCGCTGGCGGAGATGACCCACAAGCGGCGCCTCTCGGCGCTGGGGCCGGGGGGGCTCTCCCGCAAGCGGGCCGGGTTCGAGGTGCGGGATGTCCATTACTCCCATTACGGGCGGATCTGCCCGATCGAGACGCCGGAAGGGCCGAACATCGGACTGATCGCCTCCCTCTCCACTTACGCCCGAGTGAACGAGTTCGGGTTCATCGAGACGCCGTACTGGGTGGTGGAGAAGGGGCGGGTGACCAACACCGTCAAGTTCCTTTCCGCCGATCAGGAGGACAAGGTCGTGATCGCCCAGGCCAACGCCCGGGTCGATTCCAGCGGGCGGCTCGTCGAAAAACTGGTTTCCTGCCGATTCAAGGGAGACTTCCCCTTGATGCCGGCCGATCAGGTCCATTACAAGGATATCTCCCCGAAGCAGTTGGTGTCGGTGGCCGCCTCCTTGATTCCGTTCTTGGAGCATGACGACGCAAACCGGGCCTTGATGGGATCCAACATGCAGCGACAGGCGGTTCCCCTCCTGTTCCCGGAGCCCCCCCTGATCGGGACCGGGATGGAGCCCAGGGTGGCGATCGATTCCGGCGCGGTGGTGGTGGCCAAGGAGAATGGGGTGGTGAAGGAGGTGCAATCGGATCGGATCCTGATCGACCGGGGGGTCTACCCCTTGAAGAAGTTCCAGCGGTCCAACGCCAACACCTGCATCAACCAGCGGCCGATCGTGGAGGTGGGGGACAAGGTCAAGCAAGGCCAGCCGATCGCCGACGGCTCCGGCACCAGGGAGGGACGCCTGGCCCTGGGGCGGAATCTCCTGGTTGCCTTCATGCCGTGGCGCGGGTACAACTTCGAGGATGCGATCCTGATCAGCGAGCGGCTGGTGAAGGAGGACCTGTTCACCTCCGTCCACGTCGAGGAGTTTGAGATTGAGGCGCGGGACACCCGGCTGGGCAACGAGGAGATCACCCGGGACATCCCCAATGTGGGAGAGGATGCCCTGAAGGATCTGGACGAGCATGGGATCGTTCGGATCGGCGCGGAGGTCCATCCGGGGGATATCCTAGTGGGGAAGGTGGTTCCGAAGTCGGAGACGGAGCAGTCCCCCGAGGAGCGGCTCCTTCGTGCGATCTTTGGGGAGAAGGCGGGGGATGTGCGGGACGCGTCGCTGGTGGTGCCGCCGGGGGTGGATGGGATCGTGGTGGATGTGCGGGTCTTCACCCGGAAGAAGCCCAAGGCGAGGTCGAAGGAGGAGATGACGGAGGAGCTGGCCCGGATCGAGGGGATCCGGAAGGAGTACCAGGGCCAGATCAAAGGGATCCGGAAGGAGCGCCTGAAGGTCTTAAGCCGTCTGCTGGTGGGGCAGAAGCTGGACCATTCCCTGTTGGACGAGGAGACGGGAGAGGTGATTTTGGCTCAGCACCATACCGTCAAGCCCAACGATGTCCCCAAACTGGATCAGGCCGATCTGGAGGAGGTCCGCTTAAGCGATAAAGAGAAGGAAGAGGAGATCCGCAAGGCCCTTCGGGTCTTGAATGACCAGATCGAGGAGCTGACCTACGAGGAGCAGCGGGAGATCGATCAGTTGAAGCGGGGCGACGAGCTGCCGCCCGGGGTCTTAAAGAAGGTGGTGGTTTACGTCGCCTCCAAGCGGAAGGTCCAGGTGGGGGACAAGGTGGCGGGCCGTCACGGGAACAAGGGAGTGATCGCCAAGATCCTTCCGGAGGAGGATATGCCGTTCTTGCCGGACGGCATACCGGTGGAGATCGTGCTCAACCCCTTGGGGGTTCCTTCCCGGATGAACGTGGGGCAGATCCTGGAGACCCACCTGGGTTGGGCGGCCAAGGCGCTGGGGCTTTCGATCTCCTCCCCGGTTTTCGATGGGTCGCGGGAGACGGAGATCAAGGAGCTGCTCAAGGAGGCGAGCTTGCCGGAGGATGGGCAGATGACGCTGCGCGACGGGTTGACCGGTGAGCCGTTCGATCAGAAGGTGACGGTCGGCTACATCTATATGATGAAGCTGGTCCACCTGGTGGACGACAAGATCCACGCCCGGTCGATCGGTCCTTACTCGCTGGTGACCCAGCAGCCGTTGGGGGGCAAGGCCCAGTTCGGAGGCCAGCGGTTCGGAGAGATGGAGGTCTGGGCCCTGGAGGCGTACGGGGCGGCTTACACGCTGCAAGAGCTGTTGACCGTCAAGTCAGACGACGTGGTCGGGCGCACCTGGATCTACCAATCGATCGTCAAGGGGGAGCATGCCCTGCATCCGGGGACGCCGGAGTCGTTCAACGTGCTGGTGAAAGAGTTGCAGAGCCTGTGTCTGGATATCCGAACGGAGCGCAAGGGCTCATGACGGAGCGGGTGAAAGGACTGGAGGCGCTGGAGCGGGAGAGCTTGGCCCGGGTGGAGAGGGCGGCCCGGGGGCTGGGGCTTGTGCCGGAGGTTTCCACGGCGGAGGTCGAACTCTTTGACGCGATCTCCATCCGGTTGGCCTCTCCGGAGGTGATCCGTTCCTGGTCCAAGGGAGAGGTCCGAAAGCCGGAGACGATCAACTACCGGACCTTGAAGCCGGAGAAGGACGGGCTCTTCTGCGAACGGATCTTCGGTCCCACCAAGGACTGGGAATGCAACTGCGGGAAGTACAAGCGGACCAAGCACAAGGGGATCACCTGCGACCGCTGCGGGGTGGAGGTGACCCGGTCCAGCGTCCGGAGAGAGCGGATGGGTCACATCGACCTGGCCGCCCCCGTCACTCACATCTGGTTCTTCAAGGCGATCCCCAGCCGCCTGGGCACCATGCTCGACATGAACCTCCGGGATCTGGAGCGGGTCATCTACTACGAGGAGTACGTGGTGGTCGACCCGGGCGAGACTCCCCTGAAGAAGAAAGAGCTGCTGACGGAAGAGCGGTACCAGGATGCGCTGAAGAAGTACGGCCATTCCTTTGAGGCCCGGATGGGGGCCGAGGCGGTCCGGCTTCTCCTGAAGGAGATGGACCTGGACAAGATGGTGGAGAAGCTCAAAAGGGAGCTGAAGACCGCCAAGGGAGAGCAGATTCAGAAGAAGCTGGTCAAAACGCTTCGGATTGTGGACAGCTTCCGGAAATCGACCAACAAACAGGAATGGATGGTCCTGTCGGTCGTTCCCGTGATCCCGCCGGACTTAAGGCCCCTGGTGCCGCTGGATGGGGGAAGATTCGCCACCAGCGACTTGAACGACCTGTACCGCCGGGTGATCAACCGGAACAACCGGTTAAAGAAGCTGATTGAGCTCAAAGCCCCGGATGT
>CAZRTR010000063.1:0-8054 GCA_964603095.1 uncultured Planctomycetia bacterium | reverse complement strand
ATCCCAGGTGATCAGGAAGTAGCTGGTGAACCCCGTCTTCTCGATGATCGACAGCTCATGCTCCACCCGCTGGCGCACCGAGTCGGAGGCGTTTGGATACCGATCCTCCAAGCCCCGCTCCACCAGCTCCCGCAGGTGATCTCTCTGCGTCTTTCCCTCGGGCGGCGTGAACTGAGGCAGGTGGAGTTGGCCGAAGTCCAGCTCCAGGTTCGCCTTCTCCGCGATCTCCCGGGTACGAAGAAGGGCCTCCTTCACCTCCCCGAAGATCTGCTCCATCTCCTGGGGCGACTTGAAATAAAACTCGTCCGTCTCGAACCGGAACCGCTTCGGATCCTCCAGGGTGGTCTGCGTCTGGATGCACAGGAGCGCCTCGTGCGCCCGGGCCTGAGATTTTTCCAGATAGTGGAGGTCGTTCGTCGCCACCACCGGCAGCTCCAGCCGCTTGGCCAGCGCCAGCATCCCCGGAATGATCTTCCGCTGGTCCGCGATTCCATGATCCTGAATCTCCAGGTAGAAGTCCCCCTTGGGGAACAAGGCCGCCAGTTCGCCGGCCGCTTTCTCGGCCTTGCCCTCTTCCCCTCGGGCCATCCAGGTGCTGACCTCCCCCTGCAGGCAGCTGGACAGACACAGCAGCCCCTTCGAGTGTTGGCTCAGGATCTCCTTGTCGATCCTCGGCCGGTAGTAGAACCCCTCCAGGTAAGCGATGGAGATTAATTTAAGCAGATTCCGGTAGCCGACCTCATCCTTGGCCAGCAGGATCAGGTGGAAGGAGGCCTCCTGGATCCCCTTCGACTCCTTGTCATGGCGGGAGCCCGGGGCGACGTAGGTCTCCACTCCGATGATCGGCTTGACGCCCCCCTTCATGCAGCAATCGTAAAACTCGATCGCTCCGAACAGGTTCCCATGGTCGGTGATCGCCAACGCCGGCATCCGGTGGCGGCGGGCCGCCTCCACCAGGTCGGGGATCCGGGCGGCCCCGTCCAGCAGCGAATACTCGCTGTGGACGTGCAGGTGCACAAAGTCAGCGTGCCTGTTCAACCCCGCCCTACGGTTGAGACGACGGCATCGACTTGCCGGTGAACGGACAGATCTTGCCGCCGATCGGGCAATACATTTTGCCCATCGGCTGGCCGGTCGCCAGCGCATACAGCTTGCAGGATGCCCCTAACACACTGACCAGAACGATCCCCCATCCTAAGATCTGCCCCAGCTTCTTCATTCGGGCCTTCTGCCCGGCCGCCTGCGTCACTACCCAGTACCCGGCCGCCGCTGAAATCAACAATGGTGCGATGCCGTGCGTCATGTAGGTCCCTCCTCTAAAAACGGCGCCTGGCACCCGCCTTCGGCGGGAGCCAGGCGCCTACTCCCACTCGATGGTGCCGGGCGGCTTGCTGGTGACGTCGTACACCACCCGGTTGATCCCACGAACCTCGTTGACAATCCGATTCGAAACCTTCTCGATCAACTCCGCCGGCAGGCGGGCCCAGTCGGCCGTCATCCCATCGGTGGAGACGACCGCCCGCAGCGCCACCACATTCTCGTACGTCCGCTCATCCCCCATCACACCGACGGTCTTTAAGGGAAGCAGCACCGCGAAGGCCTGCCAGACCCTGTCGTACCAGCCGCTCTTTCCCAGCGCCTCGATGAAGCGGTGATCCGCCTCCCGCAGAAGGTTGAGCCGCCGGCTCGTCACCTCCCCCAGAATCCGGACCGCCAGCCCCGGCCCGGGGAATGGGTGCCGTCTTAGGATCTTGTCCGGAATCTTCAGGGCCCGGCCGATCTGGCGGACCTCATCCTTGAACAGGAATCGCAGCGGCTCCACCAGCTTCATCCTCATCCTCTTAGGCAATCCCCCCACGTTGTGATGGGTCTTGATCGTGGCCGAGGGACCTCCGAAGGGGGATCGGGACTCGATCACATCCGGGTACAGGGTCCCCTGCCCCAGGAACTTGACCCCCGAATGCCGATGGGCCTCCCGTTCGAAACATTCGACGAACAGCCGCCCGATCCTGCGCCGTTTCTCCTCCGGGTCGACCACCCCTTTAAGGGCCTTCAGGAATTGATCCTCCGCATCCACCACAACGAGGGGAAGGTGAAGGGACCCTTTGAAGGTCCTGACAACCTGTTCCTTCTCACCCTTGCGCAGCAGCCCGGTGTCGACGAAGATCGGAATGAGCTGCCTGCCGACCGCCCGGTGGATCAGGACGGCTGCCACCGAGGAGTCGACCCCTCCGGAGAGCCCCAGCACCACCTTATGCTTGCCGACCCTTCGGCGGATCTTCTCCTGGGATTCCTGGATGAAGGAACGGGGGGACCAGCCCCCGCGGCATCCGCAGACGTTGTACAGAAAGTTCCTTAAGATCTCCCTCCCCTGAGGGGTGTGGACCACTTCCGGATGGAACTGGACCCCGAATTTTCCCAAGGCCGGATTCCCCATCGCGGCGATCGGCGTGTTGGAGGTGCGGGCGATCCTCCGGAATCCGGGAGGGAGCTTCTTGACGTAATCCCCGTGGCTCATCCAGGAGACGAGCCGACGGGGGAGGCCCTGGAAGAGGGAATCCGGATCGACCACCCTCAGCACCGCCTTTCCGAACTCCCGGTGGGCCGCCTTGGAGACCCTTCCCCCCAGCATATGGCCCATCAGCTGCATCCCGTAACAGACGCCTAAGGTTGGGATCGGCAGATCGAACAGCATCCG
This sequence comes from uncultured Planctomycetia bacterium, assembly GCA_964603095.1. Lineage (GTDB taxonomy): Bacteria > Omnitrophota > Gorgyraeia > 1-14-0-20-64-10 > 1-14-0-20-64-10 > CAZRTR01. The sequence continues at coordinate 5,356 of CAZRTR010000063.1, read as the reverse complement.
GTCCGGCCTGGGGGCCCCCTTCGCCCAGACCGAGGCGGGACCGCCGGAGAGGATGATCCCCTTGGGATCCTCCTGGGCCAACTCCCTGGCGGAGATGTTGTGGGGCACGATCTTGGAAAAAACCCTCAGTTCCCGGACACGGCGGGCGATCAGTTGGGCGTACTGGGAGCCGAAATCAAGGATAACAACGGTTTCTGGGTCTGCCATCGGGGACATATCTTATTCTAGCGTTTCGGTCGGGCAAAGTCAAAGCGGCGCAGCCGGTTCCGGCAGATGCCGCAACCGAAGCTGGCCGCAGGCCCCGTCGATATCCAGCCCCCGGGAGCGGCGCAGGGTGCAGGGGATCCGGCGGTGGCGCAGCTCCCTCTCGAAGCAAAGCATCCGGGCGTTGGCCGGGCGCTTCAACAAAACGGTACCGGGTACCGTTCCGGTACCCGGTACCGATATAGGGATCGGGTGGCAGGGGATCAGGTTCACCCTGGCCAGGATCCCTTTGAGCAGTTTGGCCAGCTCCCGGGCCTGCTCCGGAGCGTCGTTGACCTGGTCGATCAGGATATACTCGAAGGTGATCAGCCGCTTCGTTGCCTTGGCGTAGTCGCGGGCCGCCTTCATCAGCTCCGAGAGGGGATATTTCCGGTTGACCGGCATGATCCTCCCCCGCAGCTCGTCGTTGGGGGCGTGCAGCGAAATTGACAGCTCCACCTGCAGCCCCTCCTTGGAAAGCCGCTCGATCATCGGAACCAGACCCACCGTCGAGATCGTGATCTTCCGGGCCCCCAGATGGAGTCCCTCCGGATCATTCAGGATCCGGATCCCCTTGAGCACGTTGTCGTAGTTGGCCAGCGGCTCCCCCATCCCCATGAAGACGATATTCGTCACTCGCTTGCCGGTGCCGCGCTGGACTCCCAGCGCCTGCTGGACGATCTCGCCGGCGGAAAGGTTCCTCCGGAATCCGTTGAGCCCGCTGGCGCAGAAGGCGCATCGGAAGGCGCATCCGACCTGTGTCGAGACGCAGACCGTCTGCCTCGAGCCGGCTCTTAAATCGGCGGGGATCAGGACCGTCTCCAGAAGCTGGCCGTCGCCCAGTTTCCAGAGCCACTTCACCGTCCCGTCGGCCGATTTCTGGGTTTCGGCCGATTCCAAAGGGGGCGCCTGAAACTCCCGGGACAGTTTCTCCCGGAACGAAGCCGGAAGATCGGTCATCCGGGCCGGATCGGCGATCCCCCGCTGGTAGAGGGAATGGAAGATCTGCCGGGCCCGGTACGGGGGCTCCCCCTGGGCCTTCACCCAGTCGGCCAGCTCCGCGAGCGTTAAGTCGTAGAGGGAGCAGACTACGGCAGAGTGAAAATCGTTTTCCACCGATCAAAAGTCAACCTGAAGGTCTCCAGACACTTTTGACGGCCGAGCAGCGGTGGAACATCGAAACGGGAAAGAAAACCGACTGGGATGTTCCGCTCCCATACCCCCAGCCTCATACGAACCTGTCTGCACAGGAGCACTCGCTCACTTCCACCGACACCAAATGTCGTGAATTCCTCACAGTCGGTCTTCAGATTGATTCCTAGGAATTGAGAGAAAGGATAGGGCAACAATGTGTAATCCGCTCCCGTGTCGACTAATGCGGTTACCGACACCCATCGTTTAAGATATCGCGACCAGAATTCGACCTTAACAACCGGACGACGGACGGACCCAAACAGCGGAGAGAGACGCCGTTCGAACGGAACCCTTACAGCACCCACAGAATGAGGGAATCGGCCTTCGGGATATAGGTAATCAGCGGGGACTGCTGAGGATATGCTTTGGTGATCCGATGAAACAACTTGACCGCTTGCCTTCCTGTTCCAGCAGAAAAGATTTTCCCTCCGACGATCATCACCTGCTTTCCACGGTATCGCCGACTTCGATACGCCTTCATAAGCAACCGCTCATTTAAGTCTCTCGCCATTACTTTATACCTCTTCTGTTTATTAGTATACCAGGTAAGGACCGGATAAACAACCACAGCATCCCGCCTAAGAGTACCGTCGGATGAGGAGAACGGCTCCGGAACCGTCCGGGGGTAAACAGCGTCAGAGCTGGGTGCCGAACTGACGCTCGAGGGATCTCTCCCAGGTGCGGATTTGGAGCGGATCGATTCCAAGAAAGCTGCCGACGCTCTTCAGGTCTGCGAGAGACCAGATGGTGTGAATGTCGGCACCGGTATTGCTCCAGTACAGGGCCTGCTCATAGGCCACCACATCGTAGAGATTCCATCCCGGATGCTCTTGGATAACTTCCTCGACGTTCACAATCTCCTGCGCGGCCAGGCCAGCTTGTTCCAACCAGTTCTCGATCTCGGCCGCATGGAACTCATGCTCGGCAAAAAGGATTAGCTGGAGTTGCTTGCCCGGAGCCGGCTTAAAGACCTTCAGACTCTTAAATAGTTGGGGACTGGCCATCTCCGGCGTAATGAAGATGATCCTCTTCTCCGTCACCGCCGGCTCCAGCGGAATTCCCTCCTCCTCCAACCCGGCGGTGGGTGCGGTACCTGTCCCCGGCGTACCCGGTACCTGCGGCCCACGTCTCATGGGAGCAGAGTACCGCCGCTGAGGCCGGCGGTCAAGGAATTTTTCGAGCTAAGTTTAGATTAACGGGTGTCGCAATCACCATTCCTCTGGGGGAAGGGGGGGATTTTGTCAGGCGAGAGTGGGGGGAAACGTTACGGTGTCCCCCCACTCGTCCATTCGCTTTTGCCGGAGAGGGGGGAACCAGGGGGAGAACCAGGCAGTGGTGCTCCCCCTGGAACGAGCCACGACCGTTGAACGTACAGCAAAGGCCCGGAGATTAGAAAATCACCAGAGCAGTGGAGACATCCAACGAAGGGAAGTCCTCAGTGGCTCGTTATTTGCCCATGCCGACGCGCTGGACCCGCTGGATGAGCTTCCCCTCGGTCTGGATGGAGGGGGCGATGATCAGCTCGGTGAGCTGGAACTCCTTGAGATTCTTGGCCCCGACCGAGCCCATGGCGGTCACCAAAGCCCCCATCAGGTTCTGGGTCCCGTCGTCGGTCCGGGCGGGGCCGAACAGGATCTCCTCCAGGGTGCCGGTCACGCCGACATGGATCCGGGTCCCGCGGGGGAGGTTGGCGTGGGGGGTGGCCATCCCCCAGTGGTACCCCTTGCCCGGCGCCTCCTTTGAACGGGCGAAGGGGGAGCCGATCATCACGGCGTCCGACCCGCAGGCGAAGGCCTTGCAGACATCGCCGCCGGTCCGCATGCCGCCGTCGGTGATGATCGGGACGTACCGGCCGCTCTTCTTCTGGTAGAAGTCCCGGGCCGCGGCGCAGTCGATTGTGGCGGTCACCTGCGGAACCCCTAACCCTAACACACCGCGCGTGGTGCAGGCGGCCCCCGGCCCGATCCCGACCAGGATCGCGGAGGGGCCGCACTCCATCAGATCCAATGCCACGGAATAGGTGACGCAGTTTCCGACGATGACCGGGATCTTCATCGACTTGCAGAAGCGGGCGATGTCGAGCGACTTGTACTCGGAGGAGATGTGGCGGACGGTGGAGACGGTCGACTGGACGACGAAGACATCGGCGCCGGCATCCTCAGCGATCGGTCCGAACTTCTCGGCCCTCTGGGGGATCGCGGAGACGGCGGCCGGAACCTTGGCCTTCTTGATCTCCTGGATCCTCTTGGCGATCAGCTTCTCTTTGATCGGCTCCCGGTAAACCTTCTGGAGGATCTCGGTCGCCCCGTCCCCCTTGGGTTTGACGATCTTGGCCAGGATCTCCTCGGGATGCTCGTACCGGGTCTGGACCCCCTCCAGGTTCAGGACGGCCAGGCCCCCCATCCTGCCGAAGGCGACGGCGAAGGCGACATCGACCACCCCGTCCATCGCGCTAGCTAAGATCGGGACCTTGTACCGCTGGCCGTTGAGCACCCAGGTCGGATCAACCTCGTTGGGGTTGACCGTCACTTCCCCCGGAACGAGGGCGATCTCGTCGAAGCCGTAGCAGCGGCGGGCCTTGCGCCCCCGCCCGATGAATTCACCCATGTCTTGGAATGTGGTGCCAGGTCATAGACCTGGCACCATAACACACGGGCCTCTGGAGAGTCAACCCCACACCTATCCATAGGTGTGGGGTCAATCCCCCGGAGGCCCGTGGGAATCCATCAGGGACACTCCCCTCTGAACCGCATCCTAGAGGGCGCCAGGGCGGGGACAGTCTCCCTGGAGCCCCTTCGGGGACAGTCCCTATTTAATCACGGCCAGGATGTCGTCCTGGTTGATGATCAGGAGCTCCTTGCCGTTGACCTTCACCTCGTTGCCGGTGTATTTTCCGAACAGAATCGTGTCCCCGGCCTTCACATCCGGCGGGACCACCTTTCCGCTGGTCAGCATCTTACCCGACCCGACGGCGATCACCTTCGCCTCCTGCGGCTTCTCCTTGGCCGTGTCCGGCAGGACGATCCCACCCCTGGTCCGGTCCGCCGCCCCGAGGATCTCCACGATCACCTTATCCCCGATCGGCCTGAGGTTCACCGCGTGCGCAGTAGCCGTAGCCATGGCTTAATACTCCATGCCCGGCCCGCCTCCGTGAGGACCGGGGGCCGCCTTCTCCTTCTCCGGGATATCGGTGATCAACGCCTCGGTCATCAGAAGCAGCGCCGCGATGGAGGCGGCGTTCTGGATCGCCAGGCGGGACACCTTCGTCGGATCGATGATCCCGGCGTCGATCATATCCTCGTACTTCATCTTCTCCACGTTGAATCCGAACGTGGCCTTTTCCTCCTTCACCCGCTGGGCCACGACCGACCCTTCCAGCCCGGCGTTCTGCGCCAGCTGCCGGATCGGCTCCTCCAGAGCCCGGCGGACGATGTCGACGCCAATCTTCTCATCCTCGTTGCCCAACCGGATCTTCTCCAGCGCGGCAAGACCCCGAAGATAGGCCACCCCACCGCCGGGAACGATCCCCTCCTCGACGGCGGCCCGGGTGGCATGGAGGGCATCCTCCACGCGCGCCTTCTTCTCCTTCATCTCCGTCTCGGTGGCGGCGCCCACCTTGATCACCGCGACACCGCCGGAGAGCTTGGCCAGCCGCTCCTGGAGCTTCTCCCGATCGTAGTCGGAGTCGGTCTCCTCGATCTGCTTCTTGATCTGGGCGACCCGCCCGCTGATCGCGGAGGTCTTGCCCGCCCCCTCGATGATCGTGGTGTTCTCCCGATCCACGGTGACCCGCTTGGCGCGGCCCAGGTCCTCCAGGGTGATGTTCTCCAGCTTGATCCCCAGGTCCTCGGTCAGCGCCCGTCCACCGGTCAGAACGGCGATATCCTCCAGCATCGCCATGCGGCGATCCCCGTAGACC
>CAZRTR010000062.1:0-8072 GCA_964603095.1 uncultured Planctomycetia bacterium | reverse complement strand
TGACTGTGATGGCCGCCTTCATGGGTTTGTTGCCGATCATGTGGGCCACCGGCGCCGGCGCCGACATGATGAAGCTGATCGCAGCCCCGATGGTGGGAGGATTGTTCACGTCGTTCATCCTGGAGCTTCTGGTCTACCCGGCGGTCTACGCCGTCTGGAAAGGTGGTACGATAGAGGGAGGAGGAGCGGAAAGATGAGACGCAGATGGTTGACATTCGTGATGATGGCTTTCCTGATGCCGGTCAGCTCGGCCCTTGCCCATGAGGGGGAATCTCATGGAGAGGGCCAGGCCGCAGTTCAGACCGTGACCGGTGAGGTGGTGGATCTGGCCTGCTATCTGGACCATGGGGCGACGGGAGCGAATCATCGGGACTGCGCCCAGAAGTGCATCTCCTCCGGGCTTCCGGTCGGGATCAAGTCCGGCAACCGGATCTATTTGGCGGTCGGGTCAGAGCATCAATCGGTCAACGCCAAGCTGGCTCCGCTGGCGGCCAAGCAGGTCGTGGCGGAGGGGAAGGTGACGGAGAAAGACGGTGTGCATCTGATCGCCATTCAGAAGGTGACGGTGAAGGAATAATGAAGCAGGAGGCTCACTGCCATCCGTCTGCGGCGGTTCCCTGGTTTAGGGACCCAATCCTCTGGGCGTTTGGTCTGGTGGGGGTCACGTTGGCGGCAGGGCAGATTTTTCCGTCGGCTCGACCCGTGGCGCAGGCCCTCTGGGGTTACCTGGTCAAGGCCGGATGGGCGGTCGCCTTGGGGTTGGCGCTGGGGGGGATGATCGACCATTACGTTCCGAAGGAGTACATCTCCCTGTGGCTCACCGGCCGCCATCGCCGGACGATCCTGACCTCGGCCGGGTTGGGGTTCCTGGCCAGCTCCTGCAGCCACGGCTGTCTGGCCCTGAGCATGGAGCTGTACAGGAAGGGGGCCTCTGTTCCTGCGGTGATCACCTTCCTTCTGGCCAGTCCCTGGGCCAGCTTGTCTCTGACTCTTCTGATCGTCTCCCTCATGGGATGGGAGGGGCTCCTGATCGTCCTTCTGGCTCTGGTGGTCGCGATGGCGACCGGGTTCTTCTTCCAGCGGTTGGAACGTCGGGGGCTGTTGGATTCCAATCCCCACACCGTTTCGGTGGCGGCCGATTTCTCCGTCTGGAGAGATCTTCAAGGACGTTTCCGCCGGCGGTCATGGTCTTTTCCATCCTGGGCTGAAGATTTCCGGGGGATCGCCCGGGGATCGGTCGCCCTTTCCCGAATGGTCCTTCTCTGGGTGGTGCTGGGATTCACCCTGAGCGCCTTCTTTGGAACGGTGATCCCCCACGGATGGTGGTCCCGTTTCTTGGGGCCGACCACCTTCGGCCTGCTGTTGACCTTGGGATTGGCCGCCGCCTTCGAGGTTTGCTCGGAGGGAACGGCCCCCCTGGCGGTGGAGCTGCACAAGCAGACCGGGGCTTTAGGCAACGCCTTCGGGTTCCTGATGGCCGGGGTGGTGACCGACGTGACGGAGCTTTCCGTGGTCTGGGCGAATCTGGGGAAGAAGGTGGTGGGGTGGCTGCTGTTGCTCACGCTGCCGCAGGTCTTTCTTCTGGGAATGGTGATGAACTGGTTGGGGAGGTGACATGCCGATCATCACGGTGGATCTGTTTGAGGGGCGGACTCGGGAACAGCGGGCGGCCTTCGCCAAAGCGGTCACCGAGGCGGCCGTTGAGATCCTGAAGGCGCCGATCGACCATACCTGGGTCGTCTTCCGGGATCATCCCAAATCTCACTGGGCGATGGGGGGGAGGATGTGTGACTCATGAAACGTCTATGGATTCTCGGACTTATTTCAGGTCTTGGCTTCTTGGCGATGGCGATGGGCAGGCAAGGGGGTTCCACCGTCCCGACGGAGGGTGGTCCGTCGGCCCCCTCCAGCCGGCAGCCGGCGGGAGATTTCCAACTGACCGATCTGAATGGGAACCTCCTGCAGCGGTCTTCTCTGCAGGGGAAGGTGATCTTGCTCGATTTCTGGGCCACCTGGTGCCCTCCCTGCCTCGAGGAGCTTCCCCATTTCAAGGAGCTGTACGCCGCCTACCGGGACAGGGGGCTGGAGATCATCGGCGTCTCCCTGGATGAGGGTGGGGTGGGGGAGGTCAAATCGTTCGTCCAGCGAAACGGAGTCTCCTATCCCGTGGCCATGAGCACCCCGCAGGTGATCCAGGCCTACGGGGGGGTCCGGGGGATCCCCACCACCTTCCTGATCGACAAGCAGGGACGGATCGCCAAGAAGGTCGTCGGCTACCAGTCCAAGCAGGCCTTCGAGAGTCAGATCCAAACGCTTTTGGCCGAGTGATTTCCTGATATAATAACCCCTTCCATGCCGCGAAGCCGCAGGAACAGGAACGACATCGAGCAGGACCTCCTTTCGGAAGAGCCGTGGCGCATCTTCCGGATCATGAGCGAGTTTGTCGATGGGTTCGACGCCCTCTCCCGGGTGGGCCCCGCCGTCTCGATCTTCGGCTCCTCCCGGGCCAAGCGGGGCTCCTTCTACTACCATGAAGCGGAGAGGACGGCGGCCGCCTTTGTGAAGGCCGGCTACGCCGTGATCACCGGGGCCGGGCCCGGAATCATGGAGGGGGCAAACAAGGGGGCCAAGGGGGCGGGAGGAGAGTCGGTGGGCCTGAACATCCTGATCCCCTCCGAGCAGAAGCCGAACCGGTACACGACGAAGCTGCTGGAGTTCCGCTACTTCTTCTGCCGGAAGGTGATGTTCCTGAAATATTCCAAGGCCTTCATCTTCTTCCCCGGCGGCTACGGCACGCTGGATGAGCTGTCGGAGGTGGTCACCCTGATCCAGACTCGCCGGGTCCGGCCCTTTCCCTGCGTCCTGTACGGCTCCACCTTCTGGCGAGGATTCTTAGGGTGGCTCAAGAACACCTTGGTGCCTGCCGACACGATCACGCGGGCCGACATGGAGCTGTTCAAACAGGCCAACCGGCCGGAGGAGGCGGTCGCGATCGTGCAGCAGTTTTACCGGCAATCCTCCTCTCGTGTCGACTGAGACGGCGCCTGGAGCCCTCAAGCGAACAGCCCTTTACCCCGAGCATCTCTCCCTGGGGGCCAAACTGGGGCCTTTCGGCGGATGGGTGCTTCCGATCAGCTACAGCTCGATCCTGAAAGAGCATGAGACGGTCCGGACGGCCGTGGGGATCTTCGACGTCTCCCATCTGGGGCACCTGGAGGTGACCGGGGAGAAGGGGTTGGAGCAGCTCCAGCCCCTGGTGACTCAAAATCTGACCCGCCTGGAGGTGGGGCGGGCGATCTACACCCCGATGCTCAATCCGCAGGGGGCGATCCTGGATGAGATGATCTTCTACCGGTTGAGCCCAAGCCGGATCCGGATGGTGGTCAACGCCGCCAACGGGGACAATGTCCGGGATTGGGTGCAGCGTCACTTAAGCGGGGGAGTCCAGCTGACCGACCTGCGGGAGAAGGTCGGCACCATCGCCGTCCAGGGACCGAAGGCAGTGGCGCTGGTCGAGCAGTTGGCGAAGGAACCGCTGGCGTTCGTGCCCCGTTACAGCGTCCGGGCCGGCTACGGTGCGGGCCGATCCGCATGGTTCGCCCGGACCGGATACACCGGAGAGGATGGCTTTGAGCTGTTCCTTCCCATGGGGGATCTGACTCCGGTTTGGCGAGGGCTGTTGGGACAGGGACGCTCCTTCGGAGTTCAGCCGATCGGGCTGGGGGCCCGGGACACCCTTCGGTTGGAGGCGGGGCTTCCGTTGGGAGGGGCGGATCTGGATGAGCGGACGACCCCGCTGGAGGCGGGGCTGGACTGGACGGTCGCGTGGGACAAAGGGCCGTTCATCGGGCGGGAGCAGCTTGAGCGGCAGAAGGCCGAGGGGGTTTCCCGCCGGCTGGTCGGATTTCGGCTCAAAGGATCCGGCATTCCCCGGCATGGCTATCCGATCCTTTATAAGGACAGACCAGCCGGGCAGGTGACGAGCGGGACGTTGCTGCCGAGCCAAGGGCCGATCGGGCTGGGGTACGTTCCGCCGGAGGCGGCTTCTCCGGGGACGGAGATCGCGATCGGGATTCACGGCCGGCAGGTTCCGGCCGGGGTGGTCCAGCTTCCTTTTTACCGAAGAAAGAAGGAGTAAGACGATGATCGAGACCGACCTTAAAAATCTAAAATTCACCAAGACACATGAGTGGCTGAGCATCGACGGAACTCAAGGAACAGTCGGGATCACCGATCACGCCCAGCAGGAGATCACCGACATCGTCTTCGTGGAGCTGCCCAAGCCGGGCAAGACGGTGGCCCATGGGGAGGAGGTGGCGGTGGTGGAGTCGGTCAAGGCGGCCTTCTCCATCTACGCGCCGGTGAGCGGTCGGGTCGCCAAGGTCAACGACGCCCTTTCCAAGAATCCGGCGATCCTGAACCGTTCCCCTTACAAGGAGGGATGGATCTTCGTCCTGGAGGTGAAAGACCCCTCGGAGGTGAAGAACCTCCTGGATCATGAACAGTACGACCAGTGGGTCAAGGGGGGAGGGGGGCATTAGTGGATTTCGTTCCGATCACCGAGCAGGACAAAAAGGGGATGCTTGGCCGGATCGGGGTCTCCTCCTTCGAGGAGCTTCTCAAAGAAATTCCCCGCTCGATCCCCAGGGCCGACCTCAAGGTTCCGGAGGGGCTTTCGGAACCGGAGCTTTTCGATGTTGCTCGATCCCTGGCGGAGAACAACCTCACCGCCCAGACCCACATCGGCTTTCTTGGAGCTGGCTCGTACGAGCATCTCGTCCCCAGTCCCGTCCGGTATATCTTCTCCCGCGGTGAGTTCCTCACCGCCTACACCCCGTACCAGCCGGAGGCCTCTCAAGGGACCCTGCAGGCGATGTACGAATTCCAGTCGCTCCTGTGCGACTTGACCGGGATGGAGGTGGCCAACGCCTCCCTTTACGAGGGGGGATCCGCCCTGGCCGAGGCGGCGATCCTGGCCCTGCGGGAGACTGAGCGGAAGAGGATGGTCATCCTGCCGACGGTCCATCCGGAGTATCGCCAGACGGTCCGGACTTACTTGGGCGGCACCCCCGTGGAGATCCGGGAGCCGGCTTGTCCCCAGGGGGTGGCCGATCCGGAGGCGGTGGCCAAGGATCTGGATTCCGACACCGCCGCCCTGATCGTCCAGATGCCGAACTGCTTCGGATCACTGGAGCCGGTGGAGGAGCTGGGCCGGCTCGCCCACGCGGCAGGCGCTCTCTTCATCGTGGCGGTGAACCCCATCTCGCTGGGGATCCTGCGTCCGCCCGGATCGTACGGGGCCGATGTGGTCGTGGGGGAGGGCCAGCCGCTCGGGACCGATCTTCTGTACGGGGGGCCGTACCTGGGGCTGTTCGCCTGCCGGGAGAAGTTCCTTCGGAAGGTCCCGGGCCGGATCGTCGGGATGACCCGGGACGCCCACGGCCGGCGGGGATTCGTCCTGACCCTCCAGACCCGGGAGCAGCACATTCGGCGATCAAAAGCCACCTCCAACATCTGCACCAATGAGGCGATGATGGCCTTGAGCGCCGCCGTCTATTGTGGCGCCCTGGGCAAAACCGGGTTCCAGGAGATGGCCCTTCAGAACCTGTTGAAGGCCCACTACGCCTTCGATCGGCTGACGCAGCTTCCCGGGGTGAAGCCGTTGTTCTCGGCCCCTTTCTTCAACGAGTTTCCCCTGAAGATGCCGGTCGATCCGGAGCGTCTGAATGAGCATCTTCTAAAGAGAAGGTTCCTGGGAGGGTTTCCGCTCAAGCGCTGGGAGCCGGCGCTCACCCACGGGTGGCTCCTGTGCGTGACCGAGGCCCGCTCCCGGAATCAGATCGACCGGTTCGTCGACGCGGTCCGGGAGCTCCTTCGATGAATAAGAGTCAGACCCCTTTGGCCACCGCTTCCCCGGTCACCAGTTCCTCCACGCCTCCCCATTCACCGGGACGGCTTCTGGAGCCGCTCCTGTGTGACCTCAGCCGTCCCGGACGGCGTGGCTTCCACCTTCCCAAACTGGACGTCCCGGCCCGCAAGCCGGAGGATCTGATCCCGGCCGATCTGATCCGCAGGGAGCCGGCTCCGCTGCCGGAGTTGAGCGAGCGGGACCTGGTCAAACATTTCATGCGGCTGGCCCACCTGAACTTCTCCGCCGAGACCAACTTCTATCCGCTCGGCTCCTGCACGATGAAGTACAACCCGAAGGTGAACGAGGAGATCGCAGGGATGCCCGGCTTCTCCAAGGTTCATCCTTACGCCTCGGAGGAGCAGGTTCAGGGGATGCTCCGACTGCTGTTCGAGCTGGAGCAACTTTTCAAGGAGATCCTGGGGATGGACGCGGTCACCCTGCAGCCGGCGGCCGGGGCGCAGGGAGAGCTGACCGCCCTGCTGATGGCCCGTGGCTATCACCTTTCCAAGGGGAAGCCCCGACGCAAAGTGGTGATCCCGGACTCGGCGCACGGAACCAACCCGGCTTCCGCCGCCCTGTGCGGTTTCGAGGTGGTGGAGGTTTGCTCCACCCGTCGGGGTCGCGCCTCGCTGGAGGCCCTCCGCCAGGCGGTCACCGATGATATCGCCGTCTTCATGATGACCAACCCGAACACCCTGGGGCTGTTCGAGGAGGAGGTCCGTGAGATCGCCGACTTCGTTCATCAAAAGGGGGGCTTGATGTACCTGGACGGGGCCAACCTGAACGCCCTGCTGGGGTTCCTGCGCCCCGGCGACATGGGGTTCGACATGGTCCACGTGAACATCCACAAAACCTTCTCCATCCCCCATGGCAGCGGCGGTCCCGGCGGAGGGCCGGTCGGGGTCAAGCGGGAGTTGATGCCGTTCCTCCCCGGTCCGATCGTCGTCCAGCGGGATGGAATCTATCGGTTGGATTCTCCGGGACCCCACTCTATCGGCCGGGTCCGCGCCTTCTTCGGGAACGTCGGGGCTCTGGTTCGGGCTTACGCCTATATCCGATCTCTGGGAAAGGAGGGGTTGAAGCGGGTCTCCGAGGGAGCGATCCTGAACGCCAATTACCTGAAATCGCTGGTCCAGGAGATCTTCCCGATTCACGTCGATGAGCCCTGCATGCATGAGTTCATCGCCACCGCCAGGGAGTTGAAGGCCGCCACCGGCGTCCGGGCCCTGGACATCGCCAAGCGGCTCCTGGACTACGGCTTCTACGCCCCGACGATCTACTTCCCCCTGATCGTGGAGGAGGCGCTGATGATCGAACCGACCGAGACCGAGTCCCGGGAGACGCTCGAGGGTTTCGCCCAGGCGCTTAAAAGGATCGCGCAGGAGGCGAAGGAGAATCCGGAGCGGGTCAAGGCCGCTCCCCACCGGATGCCGGTCACCCGTCTGGATGAGGTGTTGGCCGCCCGCGAACCGAACCTCAGGTGGACTCACAACGACACCCGTTCGTCCTGAGCTTGTCGAAGGACGAAGTCGCAATAGGCAAGTTCTCCCTCATCGTTGACCCTCCCGGCGAGCCGGAGGCAAACATGGTCCGGGACGAGCAGCTTGCCAATCGGGTCCGAGAGGGAATCGCCCCCCCCACCCTGCGAATCTACCGTTGGAGCCGCTCCTGCATCACGGTGGGCCGCCGTCAGAATGCCGACGACCTTCCTGCCGATCTCTTAGCGGGCCACCTTCCGATCATCCGCCGCCCCACCGGCGGCGGGGCGGTTCTCCACCAGCCGGATGAGCTGACCTATGCCCTCGCCATTCCCCTAAATTCCCCCGTTCCTCCTGAGCCCTTCGGCTCGGCCGTTCACCCTGAGCTTGTCGAAGGACGAACGTGTCCGCCTCGTCGACTTCCCGGCCGCATCCACCGGTTCTTCCGGGACGAGATGATCCGTCGACGGTTTATTTCGCCGGAGGACCTCCAGGTTGTTGCTGCCGACTCCCGCGGTCCGGTCACCCTCTGCTTCTCCTCTCCGGTCTGCGGCGATCTCCTCTACCGGGGCAGGAAAGTGGCCGGCTCCGCCCTGCGGGTCTGGCGGGACGGACTGCTACTCCAAGGCACAATCCAAGGTTTGCCTGTGAGGGAGCGCGATCTGAGGGAGATCCTCGTCAAA
>CAZRTR010000061.1:0-8395 GCA_964603095.1 uncultured Planctomycetia bacterium | reverse complement strand
TTGGCGTGGACCTCGATGACCAGCCCATCGGCCCCGGCCGCCACCGCCGCCTTGGCCATCGCGGGAACCAGGCCCCAGCGCCCCGTTCCGTGGCTGGGATCCACCAGGATCGGCAGGTGGCTTAAGTTCTTGATCAACGGAACCGCGTTGATGTCGAGGGTGAATCGGGTCTCCGTTTCAAAGGTCCGGATCCCCCGCTCGCAGAGGATGACGTTGAAGTTGCCGTTCTGCAGGATGTACTCGGCCGACAGGAGCCATTCCTTGACCGTGGCCGCCATCCCCCGCTTGAGCAGCACCGGCTTCTTCGCCCGGCCCACCTCCTTGAGCAGATCAAAGTTCTGCATGTTCCGGGCCCCGATCTGAATGATGTCGGCGTGCCGCTCCACGATCTCCAGATCCCTCAAGTCCATCAGCTCCGTGATGACCGGCAACCCGGTCCGCTTCTTCGCTTCCGCCAGGAACTTCAGCCCCTCCTCCCCCAGCCCCTGGAAGCTGTAGGGGGAGGTCCGGGGCTTGAAGGCCCCGCCCCGCAGGACCGTGGCGCCGGCCTTCTGGACATGCTTCCCGATCGAGAGGAGCAGCTCGAAGTTCTCCACCGCGCAGGGTCCGGCCATCACGACGAGGCGCTTTCCCCCGATCTTGACCCCATCCACCTCCACCACGGTATCGGCCGGCTTGAACTCCCGGGAAACCAGCTTGTAGGGGGCCAGGATCGGCATCACCTTTTCCACACCGGGGAAAACCTCCAGCGGCTGAACCCGGAGGAGATCCTCCTCCCCGATCACGCCGATGATGGTCCGCTCCACGCCGCGGGAGATCATCGGCTTTAGCCCGATCGATTTGACCTTGGTGACGATGTGCTTGATCTGCGATTCGGTCGCCTCCGGCTTTAAAACAATAATCATGCGCGCACCTCCTTGAGAGCTCGAATGAATGCTTGATTCTCCTCGGGCAGCCCGACGGTCACCCGGATATACTCCGGGAGGTCCCACGGCTGCATCCCCCGGACGATGATCCCCCGCTTTAAAAGGGTGTCGACCAGCTCCGGCGCACGGGGCCCGACGTGAAACAGGATGAAGTTGGCCGCGCTCGGGATCACGGTGAAGCCGCACTCCTCCAGGGCCTTGTAAAGAATCGGCTTCTGCTGGCTCAAAAGACGCCGGGTGGCCGCCAGGTGCTCCTCGTCGTCCAGGGCGGCGATCGCCGCCGCCTGGGCGAGTGAATTAACGTTGAACGGCTCCCGGACCCGGTGCATCGCCTGGATCAATTCCGCCGGAGCGATGCCGTACCCGACCCGGATGCCGCTTAACCCGTACGCCTTGGAAAAGGTCCGGGTGATGATCACCGAGCGGCTCTTGAGATATCCCCGGGTGTCCGGATAGTCGGGGGCATCCACCAGCTCCGCGTACGCCTCATCGAAAAAGACGACGACCGACAGCGGCAGATCGGCCAGGAATAACTCCACCTCCGCCCTCGTCACGTAGGTTCCGGTCGGATTGTCCGGATTGGCGATGAAAACCAGCTTCGTCCGACGGGACACCGCGCGGCGCATCGCGGCCAGGTCGTACCGGAACCGGTTTAAAGGAACGACTCGGATCCTCGCCCCGGCGATCTGAGCGGCGATCCGATAGATCAGGAAGGTCGGCTGCGCGATCACCACCACCTCCTCCGGTTCCAGGAAGGCGCGGGTGGCCAGGGTGATCAGCTCGTCCGATCCGTTGCCCACCAGGATCTGGCCCGGCTCCACTCCCAGGTGGCGGGAGAGCCGCTGGACGAGGGAAAAACAGTGGCTGTCCGGGTACCGGTTCAAACTCGGCAGCGCCTGCCGGATCGCCTCCAACGCCTTGGGGCTGGGCCCCAGCGGATTCTCGTTGGAGCAAAGCTTGATCGCCTTGGGAATCCCCATCTCCCGCTGGAGCTCCTCGATCGGCTTGCCCGGCGCGTAGGGGGAAACCTTCAAGATCGCCCGTCGGATGAGGGATCTCATCCGGCCTTGGGATAGGAGCCCAACACCTTCAGCCACGTTGCCTGCTCGGCGAGAGCGGTCAGGGCTCTCTTGACCTTCGGATTCATCGCATGCCCTTCCAGATCAACGAAAAAGTAATAGTCCCAGGCCCGACGGCGGGAAGGCCTGGATTCGATCTTCGTCAGGTTGATCTTCGCCTGCTTGAAAGGAACCAGCATGTCATGCAGCGCTCCCATGCGATCCTTGATCGAGAAAACGAGGGAGGTCTTGTCTCTCCCGGTCGGGGAAACGGGGGTGGACCCCAAGATGAAGAAGCGGGTCAGATTCTTGGCCAAGTCTCCGATCGAACGAAACAGCACCTTCAGGCGATACCGCCGGGCCGCCTCCTCGCTGGTGACGGCGGCCGAATCGGTTGAATGCTGCCGCGCCATCGCGGCCGCCATGCTGGTGCTGAGCGTCTCCACGATCTTGACCCCTTTGAGGCGGGCCTCCAGCCACTGTCGGCACTGGGCGTGCGCCTGGGGATGGAGGTACAGCCGCTTAACCCGGCTCAGCGGGATGTTCCCAACCAGGTGATGATGGATCGGCTGGAACAGCTCCCCGATCACCAGCGCCTCCGTCTCGACGAGGCGATCCAACGTGTAGCCGACCGTTCCCTCCAGCGAGTTCTCGATAGGCACCACCCCATGATCGACCCGGCGCTGATCCACCTCGGCGAAAACATCCCCGATTGTCTCGCAGGGGAGGTAAGAGGCCTGGGAACCAAAGATCCGCCGGGCCGCCTGATGGGCGAAACTCATCGCGGGACCCTGGTAGCAAACGGTGACCGGCCTTAACAACGCCCGGGAACTGGAAAGGACCTCCCGGTAGATCGCCTGGACCGCGTCATCGGGCAGAGGCCCTCGGTTGGCTTGGGCCACCTGGGCCAAGACCTGTTCCTCCCGTTCCGGGGAGAAGACCCCAATTCCCCCTTGGGTCTTGAGCTGGCCGACCGACCGGGCCAGAGCGGCCCGCTGGTTCAGCAGGGTCACCAGCCGTCGATCCAGCGAATCAATCCGTTTGCGCAGCCGGCTGAGGGACATGGGCTCCTTTGAGCTCCTCCAGGCGGGGAAGATCCTCCAAACTCCTCAATCCGAAGTGGTCCAGGAACTCCCGGGTCGTCCCGTACAGCAGGGGCCGGCCCACCACCTCCTTGCGGCCCGTCACCCGGATGAAGTTGAGTTTGAGCAGCGTCTCCAGAACGCCGCTGGAATCCACCCCTCGGACCTGCTCGATCTCCACCCGGGTCATCGGCTGCCGGTAGGCGATGATCGCCAGCGTTTCCAGGGAAGGACGGGTCAGACGAACCGAGCGGACCCGGCGGGTCAGCCGGACCACGAACGGGGCCAGCTCCGGATCGGTCACCAGCTGGAACCCCTCGGCCACCTCCGTGACCCGAATCCCCCGACGGCTTTCCGCGTACTCCTGGGCCAGCTCCGTGAGCAGCCGACGGATATCCGCGGGAGAGGCGTCCCCCCCCTCCGGCCCCAGCGCCTCCTTTGCCTGATCGATCAAAAGGGGCTTCTCCGAAACCAACAGGAACGCTTCCAAGACTCGTTTTACCTCGGCATCATTCATGCCTTCCCTTTTTCCTTCTTACTTTTGACTTCTACCTTTCAAGTCGGCGTTTCTACCCCAGCGCTTCTTAAGATCCAGATCTCCCCGAACAGCTCCTGCTGCCGAATCACCACCTCTTTCAGGCGAATCAGCTCGAGGAGCCCCAAAAAGGTGGCCACGATCTCGATCTTCGACCCCTGCTCAGGGAACAGATCCGTGAGTTTAAGCCGCTGGCACTCCTGGATCCGGCTGCGCAGCAGCGCCACCTTTTCCTCCACCGTCACCTCGTCCTGGATGATCTCATGGAACAGCTCCTTCGGGATCTGGCCGGACATGAACTGAGAGAAGGCGGTCAGCAGATCGAAGAGGGAGGCCTCCACCAACTCCTCGGCCGGCGCCGACTCGGCCGACTCGGAGGCGGGGCCGGATCGGGTGAACTGGACGAGCCGATGCTGCTCCATCGCGCTGAGCTGCTGGGCCGCTTCCTTGAACTTCTGGTACTCCAGAAGCCGCTGGATGAGTGTGAGCGCCGGATCCGGCTCCTCTTGCTCCTCCAGTGGAACCGCCTCCGGAGGCAGCAGCGACCGGGACTTGATCTGCATCAACGTGGCGGCGATTACCAGGAACTCCCCCGCGACCTCCAGATCCAGGGCCTGCATCAGCTCCAGGGTCTGGAGGTACTGGTCGGTAATCCGGGCGACCGAGATCGTTCCGATCTCCAGGTGGTTCTGCTTGACGAGATACAGAAGCAGATCCAGCGGCCCCTCGAATATCTCCAGCTTAACTTTGTAGCTCACGCTAGCCCCACCACTTGACGGACTTCTCGCATCGTCGACTGGGCCATCTCCCTGGCCCGTTGAGCCCCTTTCTCCAAGATCTCATCGACTTCCGTCAGCCCGGAACAGATCGTCTGGGATCCGGAACCACCGCCTTGCGTCGCTCCCTTCAGATGCTGCCGATAGGCCCGAAACGGTTCCGTGACTCGGATGAGACGCTGCGCCAGCTCCTGCTTGTTCTGGGTGCAGCCCCGCCGGGAGGTGCGGCACTCCTCCCAGGCCCTCGGGGCCTCCTCCGGCGCGAAGACCTTCCAGTAGTGGCAGACGTTGCAGGTCTCCGGATGGCCCGGGTCGGTCATCTTGATCCGCTGGGGATCGGTGAACATCTTCTGCGCCTTCTTGGCAATCTCGTCGGCCGAGTCGGACAGGGCGATGAAGTTGTCGTACGACTTGGACATCTTCCGGCCGTCCAAGCCCAGCAGCTTCGCCTCCTGAGTCAACAGCGGCTGCGGCTCCGGAAAAATCTCCGCCTTGTACAGGGATTTGAATCGCCGGACGATCTCACGGGCCAGCTCCAAGTGGGGGATCTGGTCCTCCCCCACGGGGACAGCGTGCGCCTTGTAAAGCAGGATGTCCGCGGCCTGAAGCACCGGGTACCCCAAGAAACCGTACGTGGCCAGATCGCGGCCGCTCAACTCCCGGAGCTGCTCCTTGTAGGTCGGGACCCGCTCCACCCAGCCCAAAGGGGTCAGGATCGACAGGATCATGTACAGCTCCAGATGCTCCGGCACGTCCGACTGTCGGAAGAGGACCGACCGTTTCGGATCGATCCCGGCGGCGATCCAGTCGGCCACCATCCGGCGGGTCCTCTCGCCGGTCTCGGCGGGGCGCTCATACTCGCTCATCAGGGCGTGCCAGTCGGCCACCATGAAGAAGCAATCGTATTCTTCCTGGAGGGAAACCCAGTTCTTCAGCGCCCCCACCAGGTGCCCCAGGTGCAACGGCCCCGTCGGACGCATCCCGCTCAACACGCGCTGCCGCATCACAGTTTGGCGGCGACTTGGCTCACCTCGATCGCTTCAATGATGTCGTCGGGCTGGAAGTCATTGAAGCCGGCCAGGCCGATCCCGCACTGAAGCCCCTCCGTCACCTCCCGGGCGTCGTCCTTGAATCGCTTCAGGGAGTTGATCTTTCCCTGGAAGAGCCGCTCCTGGCCGCGGAAGACACGGGCCACCGCCCCCCGGACGATCTTCCCCTTGGCCACCTGGCATCCGGCGATCGTTCCGGCCTTGGAGACCTTGAAGACCTGGAGAACCTTCGCCCGCCCCAGCGTCTGCTCCACCGTGCGGGGCTCGAGAAGCCCTTCCAGCGCGGCCCGAATGTCGGCCACCGCCTCGTAGATGATCTGGTAAAGACGCACATCCACCTGCTCCTGCTTGGCCAGCAGCTCCGCCTCGGGGGTCATTCCCACGTGGAAGGCGATCACCACCGCCTCCGAGGCCTCCGCCAACAGGACATCCGGCTCGGTCACATCCCCCACCCCGAGGTGAAGGAACTTCAAAGAGACCTCCTCCGTCAACAGTTTCTCCAAAGAATCCTTGAGCGCTTCGAGCGACCCTTGAACATCCGCCTTCAAGATCAGGTTCAGCCCCTTGACCCGCCCTTGCTCCAACTGACGATGAAACTCCTCCAGCGTGATCGCCCGCTTGACCGGCGCAGGCCCCTGCACACTCTCCTGACGCCGGCTCACCACTTCCCGGGCCTGCCGCTCATCCGGCACCACCAGGAAAGAATCCCCCGCCTTCGGAACCCCGTTCAAGCCCAACAGCTCCACCGGCGTCGAGGGCCCCGCCTCTTGAAGGCGGTGGCCCCGCTCATCCAGCATCGCCCGCGCCCGCCCCCAGTAGGGCCCGCTGACGATGGTATCTCCCACGCGCAGGGTCCCGGCCTGCACCAGGATATGGGCCACCGGCCCGCCTCCTTTGGAAAGTTTCGCCTCCAGGACGATTCCGACCGCCGGCCTCGTCGGATCGGCCTTCAGCTCCAGAAGCTCCGCCTCCAGCAGGATCATCTCCAGGAGATGATCGATCCCCGCCCCGGTCTTGGCCGAAATCGGAACCACGATCGTCTTTCCTCCCCACTCCTCCGACATGAGATTGTGCTCCATCAACTGTTTCTTCACCCGATCCGGGTCGGCGGAAGGCTTGTCGATCTTGTTCAGGGCCACCACGATCGTCGCCTCGGCCGCTTTTGAATGGTCGACCGCCTCCACCGTCTGAGGCATCACCCCGTCGTCGGCGGCCACCACCAGGATGACGATGTCGGTCACATGGGCCCCCCGCGCGCGCATCGCGGTGAAGGCCTCGTGGCCCGGCGTGTCCAAAAAGGTGATCGTCCCCTTCGGCAGCATCACTCGATAGGCGCCGATGTGCTGGGTGATGCCGCCGGCTTCCCCCTCCACCACCTTGGTCTTCCGGATCGCATCCAGCAGAGAGGTCTTGCCGTGATCCACATGCCCCATGAGGGTGACCACCGGCGGTCGGGGAACCATCCTGGAGCGGTCCTCCACCGATCTGCTTGCCTCGATCTGCTCCTCGAGCGTGGGGGTGTGCTGATACTCGTAGCCGTAGGTCTTCAGCAGGGTCGTCACCGGCTCCTCGGTCACCAGTTGGTTCATCGTCGCCAGGATCTTCATCCCAAGCAGGCGCTTGATGATCTCACTGGGAGAGACGCTGAGCTTGTCGGCCAACTCCTTCACCGTCAGGGGAACCGGAACCGACAGGGGCTTGAGGGCCGGCGGAGCTGTGGCAACAGCGGCCGCGGTAGAAACCGGGCTCGGTTGTGAAACCGGAGGAGGTTCGACGACCGGTTTGGGAAGAGCCGAGGGAGCGATCGGCTTGGAGACCGGCTCCGCCGGCTTGGAGACCGGCGGGGTGGGCTTGAGCGGAACCTCCGGTTTAGGGGGGACTACCGACGGGGGGGTTGGCCCCACCACCTGCAGGTGGTGGGGTGGTGGTGGCGCAGGCCTGGCCACCGGCGCAGCCGGCTTCGCAGCCGGCAGGATGGGAGCAGGCGCCGGCTTTGGAGGCGCGGGTTTCGCCACCGGAGGCTTCGGAGGTGGCCCTTCGACGCGCCGTTCGTCCTGAGCTTTTATCGAAGGACGAACGGCTTGCTCAGGGCGAACAGGATTCTCCACCCTCTTCGGCTTGACCGCCGCCTTGACCCTGGCGACGGGGGTTTTCGGCGCCGGCTTGACGGCGGTTTTCACCTTTGCGATCACCTGCTCGTCGAGAACCGCCATGTGGTTGGAGACCTTGACATGGAGCCGGCTCAACAGGGCCTGCAACTCCTTGGAGGTGATCCCCAATGATTTGGCCAGCTCAAAGACTCTCACTCGGCTCTCCTTCCGCGGGGGGCTCTTCCGCAGTGGGGGGTTCGCCTTCAGCAGGGGGCTCTACCGCAGCAGGGGGCTCTACTGCAGCAGGGGGTTCGCCTTCAGTGGGGGGCGGCTTCGGCGCTTCCGCCTCCAGCTTGGCGACCAGCTCCTTGGCCCCCTCCAGGATCTTCACCGCCGTCTTCTCTCCCACCCCTTTCAGTTTCATCAGATCTTCCATCGTCGCCTTGGCCACCCGGGCCACCGTGGCGTACCCCAACGCCTTGAGCTGCTCCACCAACTTAGGGCCAACCCCAGGGATATCGCTTAAAGAGAGTTTGGACAACAGTGCCGTCTGGGATCGGGAATGGATGTCGATATCCAGCTCGGTCAGCTTGGCCGCGAGGCGCACATTCTGTCCCCGTTTTCCGATGGCCAAGGAGAGCTCGTCGTCCTCCACGATCACCTCGGCCCGCTTCTTATCCGGAGAGATCTGGATCTCAGCCACTTTGGCTGGGGCCAGGGCCGCCACGATGAACTCCGAAAGGGTTGGGCTCCAACGGATGATATCGATCTTCTCCCCGTGCAGCTCCCGGACGATATCCTTGACCCGGGTTCCCCGCATCCCGACGCAGGCCCCCACGCAGTCGACCTTCTCATCCTTGGAATAGACGGCCAGCTTGG
>CAZRTR010000060.1:0-8479 GCA_964603095.1 uncultured Planctomycetia bacterium | reverse complement strand
TAGAAGAATTGAAGGAATAAATGCTCCCCAAATCAGCTCCACCCAGCGAACCAAGGTCAGCGGCCGAAGTTTAATTTCTCCTCAAGAATCGCATCGAGCTTGCGTTTCAAATCAGGAACTTTGTTGGCGACGAGGTCCCAGAGGATGTCGGTGTCCAGGCCAAAATAATGATGAATCGCGATGTCCCGGAAACCGGCCACTTTACGCCAGATCACCTCAGGGTGCTGCTGGCGGAACTCCTCAGGAATGTGCTTGGCGGCTTCTCCGATAAGTTCCAGGTTCCGCATCACCGCATCGAATGTCTCGTCTTTTGAGAAGAACTGCTCCCGGCTCAAACCCTGGGTAAATCGGATCACCTTCTCGCAAGACTTCTGCATGTCCTCCAGGAAGAAGCGGTACTCACGCGACACGACGTGCCTCTTGTTCGACGTAGGGCACAAGCTCGGGACGGACTCCCTTGCGTGTCACCAGGTCCACTCGGCGACCGAGCAAATCCTCCAGAAAGAGTTTAAGCTCCATGTACCGGTCAAATGTCGCGGGACTTTCAAACTCAACCAGAATATCCACGTCGCTGTCCGGCCTCGCTTCGTCCCGCGCCACAGAACCAAAGAGTGCCAGCGATTTAATCTTAAATTCTGAAAGCCGGCCGAGATTGGCTTTCAATTGTCTGATCACATCATCTCGTCCCATACCCCCCACCTCACTTTCGTCGCCAAAACGTGTGTAAGAGAACGCTTCTTAAAGGGACCGTTCATTAGTGGGCGCCTTGGCCATTTCCGTTTTCATTTTCACCGGCGGCGGCGGCTCTTGGCCAGGAGGCGCAAGATCTCGAGATAAAGCCAGACGAGGGTGACGATCAAGCCAAAGCCGGCGTACCACTCCATGTGCTTGGGCTGGTTCGTCTGGGAGCCCTTCTCGATGAAATCGAAGTCGAGCACCAGGTTCAGGGCGGCGATCGCGACGACGAAGATGCTGAAGGCGATCCCAAAGGGGCCGCTCTCATGGATCATCGGGATCCTGCGGCCGAAGAAGAGCATGATGAGATCCACCAGATAGAGGAGGCAGATCCCGCCGGTGGCGGCCACCACTCCCAGCCGGAAATTGCGCGTGACCGGGATGAGCCGGGAGGTATAGGCGGCCAACAGGGCCGCCAGGGTCCCGAAGGTCAAGGCCACCGCCTGGATCACGATGCCCGGATACTGGATCTCAAACGCGGCCGAGATCCCGCCGAGCACCAGCCCCTCCAGGACCGCGTAGACCGGGGCGGTCACCGGAGCCCAGGCCTTCCTGAAGACGGTGACCAGCCCGACGACGAACCCGGCCAGCGCCCAGACAAAAGTCCCCCGCAGGGCCGCCAGCGGGTGAAGATGGGCCTGGCTCCAGGTCCAACAGCTGGCTACAACGAGGAGGGCCAGCAAGAGGGCGGTCTTGTTGACCGTCCCCTGGAGGGTCATCGTCTCCTGTTCGGAGACCGCCCGGGCGCCGGTGAAGGTGCCGGCGTTCAACGCCGGATTGGCTGTTCGCATCACCTCTAGTTTTACTCCGGTTTGGGCTCCCGCTCCATCAGCTCGGCGACGGCATCCTTCGGGGATTTCCCCTCGTACAGGAGCTGGTGGACCGCCGCCGTGATCGGCATTTCAACCCCATGTTTCTTGGCTAACGCCTTGGCCGACCGGACCGTCGGAACCCCCTCCGCCACTTGCTCCATCTCCTTCGTGATTTGGGCCAGGGTCTTTCCCTTGCCCAACTGCTCCCCCACCCCCCGGTTCCGGCTGTGGGCGGAGAAACAGGTGGTGATCAGATCCCCTAACCCGGAGAGGCCGGAGAAGGTTTCCTTTCTGGCCCCCATCGCCACCCCCAACCGGGCCATCTCCACCAGGCCACGGGTGGCGAGGGCCGCCTTGGTGTTGGCGCCGAACCCGAGACCGTCCGCCACGCCGCAGGCGATGGCGATCACGTTCTTGAGGGCCCCGCCCAGCTCCACGCCGACGACGTCGGTGGAGGTGTAGATCCGGAACCGGTCGGTGGTGAAGAGCCTCTGGACTTCCTGCGCCAACCGCTGATCCTCCGACGCCGCCACCACCGTCGTCGGGATTCCACGGGCCACCTCGTAAGAGATGGAGGGTCCCGACAGGACCGCCAGCCGCTGGGGAGCGACCGCCGCCCGGATCAGCTCCGACATCCGAAGCAGCGTCTCCGGTTCGATCCCTTTAACGACGCTCACAACGAGGGCCTTGCCCCAAGGGCCGCCGGAGGCCTGCTTCAGGACTTGCCGCAGATACTGGGAGGGAACCGCCACAACAATCACCTCGACTCCCTCCCAAACCTTGGCCCAGTCGGCCGTCAGAGCCACCGATGATGGAATCTTCACGCCGGCCAAGAACTTCCGGTTCTCACGGCTCTGACGGACCTGGGCGACGTAGTCGGGGAAGGCCCCCCAGAGGGTGACCTGGTGGCCTTGGGTCGCCAACAGGACACCCAAACAGGTCCCCCAGCCCCCATCACCCAAAACCGTGACTCGGGCCATTGTAAGTATCCAGTCTACCACGTCGACCGCCGGCTCTACAACCCCTTCGGCAGAAGGAAATTACAGAGAGGAGAGGGTGGCGGGGGAGGCGCTGTTTTGCTGGGAAATCTGGGTGACGCCGGAGAAA
This sequence comes from uncultured Planctomycetia bacterium, assembly GCA_964603095.1. GTDB lineage: Bacteria > Omnitrophota > Gorgyraeia > 1-14-0-20-64-10 > 1-14-0-20-64-10 > CAZRTR01. Next base: position 5,825 of record CAZRTR010000060.1, on the reverse strand, counting down.
AAGAGCCCGAAGAAGAGGATCACGAGGAATCCGACCAGCAGGCCGGTCAGCAGAATCACGCTGGTGCGGACCCAGATGATGAGCCGCTTGATCCTCTCCAGAAGGTTCACCTGGATCTCTTGGGCGAGAAGCTCGAACATGTCCGGCAGCTTTCCGCTGGACTCTCCGGCGGCCAGGAGGGCCTGGCCGTGGGAAGGGATCTCGGTCAAGCAGTGCAGCGCCGCCGAGACCGGAAGCCCCTCCCGCAGTTTCCCGTAGGCCTGAAGGAGCTGGCGCCGAAGCCAGCGGCTGCGCACGCCATGGCTCATCGTCTCGATTGCCTCCATCAAAGGGATGCCGGATTTAAGCTGAAGGCCCAATCCAGAGGTGACGACGACCATCTGCATCTGGGAAATGAGGGACCCCACCACCGGGACCCAGGGAGGAAGCCAGGTCGAGGCAAGCCCCAGCTCCTGGTCGGCCCGCTTCATCCAGCGGCTGAGCAGAAAGATCTCCACCACTCCGACCATCCCCCAGATCAGACCCGACAGGATCATCCCAGGTAAAGAGGTGACCCATGGAGGGAGGGAACCGGCCCCCCCGACCGTGCCGATCAAGAGCCCGAAGCTGGGGATGACCCGAACGGCGATGATCCAGAGCCAGACCAACAGCAGCGCCACCAGGATCGAGGGCATGATCATCATCGACAGAAGCTGCCCCTTGAAGCGGGCCATCTCCACCGCGGCGCGATGGAGCATCTTCATCGGCTGGATGAAATCCCCCCTCTTCTCCCCGACGACGAAGATCGCCACCCAGGAAGGGGGGAAAATCCTGCTCAAACGAATCGCTTCGGTGAAGGTGGCCCCCCCTTGGATCGCCTGCTCCGCCTGATCGAGGGCGACGCTTAAGGAGGGATTGCTGGTCTTCATCCGAAGCTGAAGGAGGGCGGACTGGATCGGCAGCCCCGCCTCCAGCAGAATCGTCCAGGACTCCAGGAGGAAGATCCGTTCCTGGTCAGAGAGGGAAACGGGACGGGGACCCAGCCAGCCGCGGCGGCTGTGGACCGGCGAGATGGAGGTGACGTAGACTCCCACCTCCTGGAGGCGATCCGTCGCCTCCTCCAAACTGAAAGCGGTCACCTCCCCCGCCCGGCGCCGGCCGTCGATACCCCGGGCGGTGTAATGGAAGCGCTCCATACTTGGTATAACCCAAGATGGGGCTATTTCTTCCGCGAAGGTGATCCAAAGCGGGGCTCCTCTCCTTGAAGCAGCCGCAAGATGTTAGGGCGGTGGCGGGCGATGATCGCCAGTCCGATTCCGATGGCCCCCCAAACCCAGGAAGGAGGGCGCCCGAGAAAGGCGATCAGGAACGGGGCGACCAGGGCGGCGCTGATCGACGCGACCGAGACGTAACGGGTCGTTAAGAATGCGATGACCCAGACCCCTAAGGCCGCCAGCCCCACCTTCCGATCCAGCGCCAGCAGCACCCCTAAGCCCGTCGCCACCCCCCGGCCTCCCTTGAATTGAAGAAACGGATTCCAGATGTGGCCGGCCACTGCCGCCACGCTCAAAAGGATCGGGGCGGTCTGGGTGGGAACCAGGGCCCCGAAGAAGGCGACCGGCGCCCAGCCCTTGGCCGTGTCGATGAGAAGCACCAGAAGACCGGGCAGTTTCCCCGCCACCCGCAGGACGTTCGTCGCCCCGATGTTCCCGCTGCCGTGCTGGCGGACGTCCATCCCTTTGAACAGCTTGCCCATCAGCAGCCCGGTGGGAAACCCACCGATGAGGTAGGTGGCGCACACAAGCGCGAGCAGCATCATGGACGCTCTCCCGTCAACAGTCGGATCCGGATCGGGGTGCCGGAGAAGCCCATCTCCCGACGGAAGATCTTCTCCACGTAGGCCTGATCCGACCCCCTCCAGGGCTTCTTTACTCGGCCGAGAAGATGGAACGTCGGAGGCGCCACCCCCACCTGGAACAGCCGGAACAGGTGGGTATTCCGGACCCCGACCGGCGCGTGGGGGTCGGTCCGGATCGTCTCCAGAAGCTGCCGGGCTTGGGGCCCCGTGATCTTCTTCCTCGCTTCATCGGCCACCTGCCCCACCTGTTCCATCGCTTCCAGCAGGTTCCAGCCGGTCTTGGCCGAGCAACAGATGACCGAGGCGAACCGCAGAAACGGGGCCCGCTGCCGGATCTGCGCGAGGGCTTCAGCCGGATCAACCCCGGCAACGAGATCCCACTTGTTCACCACCAGGCACAGGGACTTGCCCCAGGTCACCACCTGATCCAACAGCTTCAGGTCATCTCCGACGATCCCCTTGGGCCCCTCCAAAACTCCCAGGCAGACATCGGCCTGGCGGATCACCTCCAGCGCCCTCAGACGGGACACCGCCTCCAACGGGCTGTCCAGCTTCCGACGGGCCCGAACCCCCGCCGTGTCGATCAACCGGTACGATCGTCCCTGGACGCTGAAGTTCACCTCCACCGGATCCCGCGTGGTGCCGGGGGTGGAGTGGACCAGCACCCGCTCCGAGCCCAGAAGCCGGTTAAGAATAGAGGATTTCCCGACGTTGGGGCGCCCGATGATCGCAACGGAGATCGGGGACAGTCCTGCGGAGGGACATTCCACGGCGTGGGGTGTCCCCCGCAGGGCCGTCCCCGTTATTTTCAGCCGCTCAACGATATCGTCGAGGAGGTCCCCGATCCCGAGCCCATGAATCGCGGAAACGCCCCTGGGCTCCCCCAACCCCAAGCCGGAGAACTCCGGGACCGCGACCGATTCCTTCGGATTGTCCACCTTGTTGACGACCAGAAGGACCGGCTTCCCCCAGCGGCGCACCCATTGGGCCATCTCCCGATCCAAAGGAACCGGTCCATCGCGGGCATCGCAGACCATCAGCGCCAGGGTGGCCTCCTCGATCGCCCTGTCCACCTGAGCGGAGATCCCACCCGCCAGCTCATCCTTCCGGGAGAAGGGAAGCCCCCCGGTATCGACGATCTGAAAAGAGAGCCCTCTCCATTCCACCTCCCCGTAGAGCCGGTCTCGCGTGACCCCTGGGGTTCGATCCACCAGGGCGCGACGCCTTTTGAGGAACCGGTTAAACAGGGAGGATTTGCCGACGTTGGGCCGCCCGACGATGGCGACAACGGGGACATTCACCCCGCCCCTCCGGTTCCAGCGCCGTCGCTTAAGCGCAGCATAAAAAAGACCTCGACGCCGCCTGCGCCTTCGGCACAGTGACCCCACACCTTTGCTCCGTTATCAAGGATGGAACTGTATGAACACGAATGATCACTTCAGCATGGAAAAGCCAAAGGTGTGGGGTCACGGAACCGGAGGGGCGGGGTCAACGTTTGGCGGTGGAGAAGTTGAGGAGCCGGTTGCCGCGGCGCAGATACCCGACCCCGGACAGAACCGTGAAGGCCATCGCCGTCCAGAGGATCCGGTTAGAAAACGGCAGCCCCAGCAGGATCGCCACGATGGTAAGCATCTGGAAGAAGGTGGAGGCCTTGCCCAGCCGGGAGGGCTGCGCCTGCAGATCGCCGGTCACCAGAACCACCAAGAGCCACCCCAGCACGATGATCAGGTCCCGGCTGATCACCAGGATTGGAACCCAGGGCGGCAGGCGGTACGGCTCCGGAAGGGTGGTGATGAGACTTAAGGAAAGGTAGGCGGTGACGAGGAGAAGCTTATCGGCCGCCGGATCCAGGATCGCTCCCAGGCGGGTCGCTTGGCCGCCCGCCCGGGCGATGTAGCCGTCCACCGCGTCGGTCAGGACCCCGACGATGAAGAGGGCGACCGCCAGGTATCGCAGCCACTCCAGCTCCCCCGGCCGGTAATAGAGAAGGCAGGATACGAACCCCGGAACCAGGAGGATCCGGAAAAGGGACAGCTTGTTGGCTAAACTCAAGCGGCTGCTACTTCTTGCTCTTTAGAGCCGTCCCATCCTTCCCGCAGTAGGTGGCGCCCTCCGGATAATTCTCTCCGCAGGTCGGGCAGAACTTCGGCAGGGAGGCAAGCGCCTGCTGTTGCTGCGAGGTCTGGGCGGGAGCTCCCTTCATCACCAGCTCGACCGGAGGCCTATGCTGCAGGCAGTAGGTGTCGCCGGACAGGTAATCCCGGCCGCAGGCCGGGCAGAACTTGGTGGCCATCGCATCCCCGATCAAGGCCCCTCCAAGACCTCCAGCCGCCGCCCCGATTAAAGCCCCTTCGGCCGCCTTTCCGGACTGATGGCCGATGATCGCCCCCAAACCGGCTCCGACAGCCGATCCGGTCACCGCCCCCTTCTGGGTGGGGGTCGCGGTGGCGCATCCCAAACTCAAAGTACACAAGACAACAAAAGTCGTTCCGGTTCGCATCGTTTCGTTACCTCCTCTTATCACCACTCAGTGATACCACACGCCACAACGGAAATCAACCCAGCCCTTCTTCTATTTCAGCCAGCGGATCCGGCGGGGAGGCCAATAGATCATGAAGGCCCGTCCGACCAGCTCCTTCTTCGGAAGGAATCCCCAGTAGCGGGAGTCGCGGGAGGAGCCGGAGTTGTCTCCCAGGAAGAAGTAATGGCTCGACGGAACCTTGACCGGCTGGCCGACCTGGCCGTAAGGGCCCCGGTTGTAGTAGACCCGCTCCCGGAAGACCGGCGGATCGACCAGCGGCCGGCCGTTGATCCACAGCTTCAGGTCCCGGATCTCCAACTCGTCGCCGGGCAAGCCGACCAGCCGCTTGATGAAATCCCGTTTATGGTCGTCGGGAGAGCGGAAGACGGCCAGATCCCCACGGCGCGGCTCTTGGACATGGGGAAGGCGCCAGTCGGTCCAGGGGATCTTGATCCCGTAGACCACCTTGTTCACCAGGATCCGGTCCCCCTCCTGCAGGGTGGGTCGCATCGAGCCGGTGGGAATCTTGAAGGCCTGGAGGAGGAAGGTGCGCACCAGGATCGCCAGCAGGATCGCGACGACGAACGACTCCACGTACTCCCGGAGAACCGATTTCTTGCGTATCATATCTTCAGGATCGCCATGAAGGCCTCCTGCGGGATCTCCACCTTCCCGAAGACCTTCATCCGCTTCTTCCCCTCCCTCTGCTTCTCCCAGAGCTTCCGCTTGCGGGTGATGTCCCCGCCGTAACACTTGGCGGTCACATGTTTGGACATCGGCCGGATCGTCTCCCGGGCGATGATCCGGGAACCGGTCGCCGCCTGGATCGCCACCTCGAACAACTGCCGGGGGATCACGTCTCGAAGCTTCTCCACCAGCCCCTTGCCCTTGCCGTACGCCTTCTCCTTCGGCACGATCGTGGCCAGCGGATCGCAGGGGGCCCCGTTCAACAGAATATCCATCTTCACCAGGTCCCCGGCCTGGTAGCCGATGAATTCGTAATCCATCGAGCCGTACCCTCGGGTGGCCGACTTGAGCCGGTCCTGGAAATCGACCAGCACCTCCGACAGGGGGAATTCGAAGACCAGCATCGCTCGGGTGGTCCCCAGATACTCGGTCGACTTGTAGCAGCCCCGGCGCCCGGTCGCCAGCTGCATCACCGTTCCCAGATGCTCGACCGGCGTGATGAGGAAGGCCCGAATCATCGGCTCCTCGATCCGCCCGATCCTCCCCGGCTCCGGCATCTTCGCCGGGTTGTCGATCTCCTCCACCTTCCCCCCCTGGAGCGCCACCCGGTAGACCACGCTGGGGGTGGTGGCCACCAGCGACAGATCGCACTCCCGCTCCAACCGCTCCTGGATGATCTCCATGTGCGGCAGCTCCAGGAACCCGCAGCGGTATCCCATCCCGAGGGAGCTGGAGTTCTCCACGCTGTACTCAAAGGAGGAATCGGAGAGGGCCAGCTTG
>CAZRTR010000059.1:0-8623 GCA_964603095.1 uncultured Planctomycetia bacterium | reverse complement strand
CGAGGTGGAGCATGTGCTGGCGACCCAGTGCCTGGTCCAAAAGAAGCCGAAGACGTTCCGGGTAGAATTTGCCGGGGAGCTCCCGCGCGGCGTCACCGCCAAAGACATGATCCTGAAACTGATCGGAACGATCGGCACCGCGGGGGGAACCGGCTACGTCCTGGAATATTCGGGGGAGGCGATCCGGGCCCTTTCCATGGAGCAGCGGATGACGATCTGCAACATGTCGATCGAGGCCGGGGCCCGGGCCGGGATGATCGGGCCGGACGAGACCACCTTTCAGTACGTCGCTTCGGGCAACCGGCCGTTCGCCCCGAAGGGGAAAGATCTCGAGAAATCGATCTCCTTCTGGAGGACCCTCCCCTCCGACCCGGACGCGACCTTCGACCGGTCGGTCACGATCGACGCCTCCCAGATCGCCCCGCAGGTCACCTGGGGGACCAACCCAGGGATGGTGGCGGATGTCACGGGCAAGGTCCCTGCCCCGGACCAGGTGCCCGGCTACAGCCGGAAGGATGTGGAGCAGGCCCTCGCCTACATGGGGCTGACGCCCGGCACGCCGATGACCCAGATCCAGGTCGACACCGTCTTCATCGGAAGCTGCACCAATGCCCGGATCGAAGATCTGCGCCGGGCCGCCCAAACTTTAAAGGGGCGGAAGGTGGCCAAGGGAGTCAAGGTTCTGGTGGTCCCCGGCTCCGAGCAGGTCCGCAAACAGGCGGAGAGTGAGGGGCTCGACCGGATCTTCAGAGAGGCCGGGTGTGACTGGCGATTCTCCGGCTGCAGCATGTGCTTAGGGATGAACCCGGACCAGTTGAAGCCGGGGGAACGGTGCGCCTCCACCTCCAACCGGAATTTCGAGGGGCGCCAGGGCAAGGGGGGCCGGACCCACCTGGTCTCCCCGGAGATGGCGGCGGCCGCGGCGGTGGAAGGCCGCTTCGTCGACATCCGAATATGGCGATGACCCCCTTCAAAAGTCATCGGGGCTTAATCGCGACGCTGGATCGGGCCAACGTCGACACCGACCAGATCATCCCGAAGCAATTCCTGAAGTCCATCGCCCGGACCGGGTTCGAAAAGGGGCTCTTCTTCGACTGGCGGTTCCTCTCCGACGGGAAACCAAACCCCGACTTTGAGCTGAACGACCCCCGGTTCAAGGGGGCCTCGATCCTGGTCACCCGAAGCAACTTCGGCTGCGGTTCCTCCCGGGAGCACGCGGTCTGGGCGGTCCAGCAGCACGGCTTCAAGGCGGTGATCGCCCCCTCCTTCGCCGACATCTTCCGGAACAACTCCATCAAAAACGGCCTCCTCACCCTGGAGCTGAAGGAGCCGGAGGTGGAGGAGATCTTCCAGATGGTGGGCCGCTACAAGGGGCTGGAGGCGACGGTGAATCTGGAGGAGCAGCGGGTGACGCTCCATTTGGCCGAGGAGATCTCCTTCCACTTCGAGATCGACGGGGGCGTCAAGGAGCATCTGATCCGGGGATTGGACGAGATCGGACTCACCCTCCAGCGGGAGCAAGCGATCGCCACCTTCGAATCCCGCCACAACCCTCAACGGTTCGTCTAATCCAGCTCCAGGACTCTGGGGAAGGTGGTGAGGTTCCGGCAGCCGGTTTCGGTCACCAGGACGTCATCCTCGAGCCGGATGCCGCCGGCATCCAGGTAGTAGAGCCCCGGCTCCACCGTCACGACGGTCCCGGCCTGAAGGGTGTCCGGGGTGGTGCTGACGCGTGGCGGCTCATGGATCTGAAGCCCCAGCCCGTGGCCGGTCCCGTGGAAGAAGCCCTGCATCCGGCCGCCGATCTGGCCGGTGGGAAACCCCTCCTTCTCGAAATAGTCCAGGATCGCCTGGTGGACCTTTTGCCCGTCGACGCCCCCTCTGAGCATCCCGAAGGCGATCTCCTGGCCCTCCTTGACCGCAGCGTACATCTTTTTCACTTTGGAGCTGGGCTTGCCCTTGACGACGGTCCGGGTGATGTCGGCGAAATAGCGGCTCTTCATCGAGACCGGGAAGACGTCCAGCACGATCGGCCAGTGGGCCTTTAACGGTCCGAAACCGATGCAGTGGGGGTCGCAGGCCTGGGTTCCGCCGGCTACGATCGTCTCTCGGCCCAAGCAATCGGAGCCCATCAGGGTCAGGTGAAGCGTCTTGCGGATCAGCTCGGAGGTGAGCGGCTGCCCTTTGAGCCACAGATCCTCGTTCTTAATCTCCGCTTGGCGGATCACGTCGATCGCCGCCTTCAACGCCTCCTCGGTCCGCCGCAGCGTCTCTTGGATGGCGGCCACCTCCTCCTTGGACTTCACCATCCGCTCCGGGAAGAAGGGCTCCTTGCCGACCTCCAGGGTGTACCCCATGGATCGGAGCCGATCGGCCAGAGCGACCGGGAAGCTGGGGGGGACCTTGACCTGGGTGACCCCCCGTTCCTTGAACAGGAAATCGACCACATCGGTCACCCCGACGGGGTCCGCTCCCTTCTTCCTGATCTGCGCCTGGATGTCGGAGAAGGAGAGAACCTGATCCACCTTCGATTCTTGCCTGGCCCGGTCCACCTCCAGATCGCTCATCACCAGGATCTTCTGCCCATCGATCCGGGTGAAGATGAACGGGTCCGGCGCCCAGAATTTCGTGGCGTAGTAGAGATTGGCCTCCTGCTCCGACGCCGCAATAATTAAGATCGCTTCAGACATCCCCTCTCCGTTCCACTAGGTGCCGGCGCCGGGCCATCCCCGTGGCGCTTCCTCTGGGGGAGGGGGCGCAGGACGGGGCCCCGCGATGGGGCGCCGAACGCTGCAAGGCCGGGCCCCCAGAGCAGGGGTGCCCTGTGCCCCCTTCGGCGAATGGACACCCTCAGTGGCCCGTTACCCACCGTATTGCCACCCGGTTTCCTTCAGGGTTAACGGATCGGCATCCCGGTGAACCCCCGCCTCGACCACCTCTGCGATCAGGACGGCGTGATCCCCGCCGGGATGGATCTCCCGAACCTCGCACTCGACAAAGGCGGCCGCCTCCTCCAGGATCGGGCAGCCGGTCTTGCCCAGCCGGTACCGGATCCCCTCCAGCTTATCCCCTCCTAAGTGGGCCGGCTTCAGGAAATGCTGGGCGAGCGGCTTCTGGCCGGTCGCGAGGAAGTTGAGGGAGAAGCATTTCGAATCGGCGATCATCCGGTAGGAAACCGACTCCTTGTTGACCCCCACCACCACCAGCGGTGGCTTGAACGAGACCTGCGTCACCCAGGTGGCGGTGAAGGCGTTGATCCTCCCCTGCGACTGGGTCCCCATCACGTAAACGCCGTGGACGATCTTCCGCAGCGCCTTCTTTTTAAGCTCCGGATCCATTTGGGAGGGCACCTGCCGTCATGGTATCATACCTTCCATGCTGACGAAGATCCTTCTGGTTCTCCTGTTCACTCTGGTGATCAACCTGCCCTTCGGTTACTGGCGCCAGGGCATGAGGAAATTCTCCCTTCCATGGTGGCTGGCGATCCATCTGCCGATCCCGCTGGTGATCGCCTTCCGGATCGGGTTGGGGATCCCTTACGCCACCGTTCCTCTCGTGATTGGCTCCGCCGTGGCCGGCCAATGGTTCGGCGGCCGCTTCAGGAAGAAGTAGCCGCCCCGCTGCGGCGGGACTTCCCTGGACTGGCCGCTGGCGCGGCCAGAAACGTAGAAGGAGCCGCCTTCCGGAGTTGGGCGGCCAGCAACTCCGCCACCGCTTCCAAGTCGAACGGCCAGAGATATTCGATCGTGACGGCCGGATGTTTCTTCCGAATCTCCTCCAGGGCCCGCGGGATGTCGATCTCCGAATGGACCCCGCCGGGGGTCAGCATCGATGGAATCACCAGGACACGGGTCGCCCCTTTCCCGATCACCTCCTCCAGCGCCTCCGGAATCGAAGGCCGGCAGAACTCGTTGTAGCCGATCGCGAAAAGGTCTGTCGGAAGCAGCGGCTTCAGCGCCTGCGCCACCTTCTCCAGCCCTTCCTTGTAAGGATCGTTTCCGGGGCGGCGGGGCCAGTTCCGGATCTGGGCATCCAGCTCGGCCACCCGGCCTTCCGTCGGATGAGGAGGATGCTCCGCATGCTCACCCCGCCACAGCAACGCCATCAGTTCGCCAACCAGGCGAGGCGGACAGTCCAGGGCCGGGGCTCCATGCCCGATCAGGACAACAGCGATCCGTTCTTTCGGAGTCACCGAACTTCCCTGAAATGTTTCTGGTACACCTTCTCCATCCTGGACCGGATCTCCCTGGCTAGAGGATGGATCTGCCGGAGGTCCGCCGGTGGAATGACCGGGGGGAGGATATGAATCTGCGGCATCACGCCGATCCGGAAAATCCAGGTTCCCCGGGGAAGAAGCTGACGCGTTCCCACCAGAACCACCGGAACGATCGGCGTCCTGGTCAACACCGCCAGCCGGAATCCGCCGGTCTGGAACCGACCGAAGGCCCCGGTGTGGCTGCGGGTCCCTTCCGGAAAGACAAAAATCGAGATGCCGCGGGACAACCAACGCCTGGCCTCCCCCATGACCCAGCGGGCCTGGCGGGCGCTCCCGCGATGGACCGAAACGTAGCCGGCCATCCGCATCGACCAGCCGAAGAACGGGATCCGGAACAGGGCCACATCGGCCAGCCACTTAAACTGCCGCCGGATAAAAAAGAGGGCCGGGACATCGACATAACTCTGGTGATTCGCCACCAGAATCACCGGCCGATCGGTCGGCAGATTCTCCAGACCGAACACCCGAACGCGCAGGCCCGGGGCCAAAGCAAGGAGCCCCCGGCCCCAAAGCCCGGCGATCCGATGGATGAACCGCCGATCCGGATCCACCAGAGGGTGCGCCAGGTAGACGGCGAAGATCACCCCGGTCAACCCGACGGTGAGGATCGACACCCCGATCCAGACGAAGACCGAAGCGACCGCCTCCAGGAATCGGGTCATTTCTGAGGAAAGGTCTCCCCCACCCAGGCCAGCGCCTCCGCCTGGGAATTGATCGTCTGCTCCAGCTGCTGCTCCTCCACCGCCTTCAGGATCACCCCGATCAACGGCCCCTGGGGATAGCCCATCTTGAGCAGGTCATGCCCGTTGATCAGCGGCTTGGGCTTGAGCTCCTGGGCCGGCAGCTCCTTCATCCTCTTGCGCAGAAACCGCCAGTTCCTCAGATCCCCGTGGGAGGCCAAGCAATCGGCCCGGTGGAGCTTCAATTCCTCCGGGAACGTGGCGGCGGACATGAACCGCTTCAAGGTGCTCAAACGCATCTGCCGGACATCCTTGAATTTCATATGGTCGGCCACCAGCTTGGTGATCGATTCCGTCTCCGCGTTGGAGAACCGAAGCCGCCGGCAGATCCGCTGGGCGATCGCCGCCCCGACCCGATCGTGCCCGTCGAACCGGATCCGATCGGCCACCCGAAAGGTGGAGGGCTTCCCCACGTCGTGCAGCAGGGAGCCGAAGGCCAGGATGGCCGAGGGGGTCTTCAGCTGGTCCAACAGGATCCTCGTGTGGGTGAAGACATCCCCCTCCGGATGGAACTCCGGCGGCTGGGCCACCCCTTTCATCCGTTCCACCTCCGGAAGAAGAACCTCCAACAGGCCCGATTCATCCAAAAGGGCCAACCCCTGCCCAGGTCTTTGGTCCGTGAACAGCTTGACCAGCTCGTCCCGGATCCGCTCAGCGCTGACATCGGTGATTCGGGAAGCGAACTTCCGAACCGCCCGGAACGTCTCCGGTTCGATGGCAAAGTCCAGCGTGGCGGCGAACCGAATCGCCCGGAGCATCCGAAGACGGTCCTCCTCAAACCGCCTGATCGGATCCCCGATCGCCCGGATCAGACGCCTCTTGAGATCCTCCCCCCCTTCCACGTAGTCGATCACCTTCTCCTGGATCGGGTCAAAGAAGAGGCCGTTGACCGTGAAATCCCGCCGAAGGGCATCCTCTTTGGGAGTGGAGAAGATCACCCCCTCCGGATGGCGGCCATCCTTGTACGGCCGGTCGGTCCGGAAGGTGGCCACCTCGTATCGGAATCCTCCCCGCAGGATCAGGTGGACCCCGAACTGGGCCCCCACCGGAACCGTCTTCTTGAAGACCGCCACCACCTCCTCCGGCCGGGCCGAGGTGGCGATATCGAAATCTTTGGGGGGCTGGCGAAGCAGCAGGTCCCGCACGCAGCCGCCGACCAAAAAGGCCTCGTAGCCGGCGCCTTTAAGCCGTTTCACCAGATCGACGGCGCGTCGATACTTCGCCGTCCGTTTAAATCCCGTGCGCACCATAGCCGATTATTCTATCATCCCACGTGGTAAAATGACTTCCATGAAACACGTTCTGGTGCCGCTGGCCGACGGGTTCGAGGAGATCGAAGCGATCACCGTGATCGACGTCCTGCGCCGGGCCGGGGTGGAGGTCGCGGTGGCGGGAACTCACTCCGGTCCGATCGAGGCCTCCCGCGGGGTTCGGGTCACGGCCGATTCGACGTTGGACGGAATCGATCCGGGTGAGTTCGACATGATCGTCATCCCCGGAGGGAGCAAGGGGGTGGAGAAGCTCAAGAACCATCCCGGGATGCTTCCCCTCTTGGGAGAGTTCATGGCCCGGGGGAAATACGTGGGGGCGATCTGCGCCGCCCCTTCCCTTTTGGTCTCCGCCGGCCTGATCTGCGGCAAGCAGGTGACGAGCCACCCCTCCGTCAAATCGCAGGTCGCCTCCAGCACCCTCTACAGCGACGAAAGGGTCGTCACCGACGGAAAGATCGTGACCAGCCGCGGTCCCGGAACCGCGATGGAGTTTGCCTTGAAGCTCGTGGAAATCCTGGTCGGGAAGGAGAAGGTCAGCGAGCTGAAGGAAGCGATGCTAGCATAAAGGGACAGTCCCCTTCGGGGACGGCCCCCAGGCCCGGACTCCCTCGACCAGCAGAACCAGCGCCAACCCCATCAGAAGAAGCGAAGCCATTCCGACCGGATCCATGATCGCGCCCCCCGCCCTGAACTTAGCCACCCAGCCGTTGAGCAGAATCCCCAGCGCCCAGAGGGTCATCCCCATCATGAAGGCGCAGGGAACCGCGGCGAAGATCCACCCTTTCCCGCTTCTGCGTAACCAGGTGGTCAGCCCCAACAGGGTGAGGGCCGCCAGAAGCTGATTCGAGGTTCCGAAGACGGTCCAGAAGACCCGCCAGGCCGGCACCACTTTGCCGGAGGGGTCGGTCACGTTGACCGTCACGCACCAGGCCGGCAGCGCCAGGGTCAACAGGGTGGCGCCGATCCTTCCCACGGCTCCCTTCCATCGGAACAGCTCCTGAAGGATGTACCGCCCTAAGCGGGTGGCCACATCCAGGGTGTCGAAGATGAAGGTGGCGAAGGCCAGCAGCACGAAGGCCATGGCAAATTGCCGACGGACCCCGAACTGCTCCACAAAGGTGGCCAACCCCTGCGCGTAGATCCGATCCGGGGAGAGCTTGGTGTCGGCCGTGCCCGGAACCAGCATCATCACCGTGGCCAAGGCGATCAGGGCCACCAACCCCTCCAGCAGCATCCCCCCATATCCGATCGGCCGGCAGTCGCCTTCCCTCGCCACCTGTTTCGAGGTGGTGCCGGATGAGACCAACCCATGGAAGCCGGAGCAGGCGCCGCAGGCGACCGTCACGAACAGCATCGGAAACAGGGGCCATCCTCCGCTGCCGGTGAATCCAAGGAAGGCCGGATACTGGACCCGGATTCCGCCCAAGGCCAGGCCGATCAGGCCAGCGGCCAGGACTGTATAGAGGAAGGCGCCCCCCAGGTAACCCCGGGGCTGAAGCAGAAGCCAGACCGGAAGAACAGAGGCGGCGAAACAGTAGACCAGAAGAATCCCATCCCAGATCAGGACCGGCCGCAGCCCGGCGATCGCCGGAAGCCGGATCGGGATCATCTGCCCGAGCCAGATCACCCCCGCCACGAGCGGAATGAAGATCAACGTCGCCATCCTCAACGGCATTCTGAACCGTGTCATGCAGATCCCCATGGTGATCGCCAATCCGATGTAGAGGATGGAGGAGGCGGCCACTCCTCCCCCGTAGACCGGTTCTGCGAAGGAGTTGGAGGTCAGATCGGCGAAGGCGGTGATCACGTAGACCAGGGAGAGCCAGATGAAGCATAGGAAGAGAAAATAGGCCCGCCGGCCGATATGCTCCTGCACGATCTGGGCGACCGACCCGGCCTGGTGCCGGACCGATCCGACCAGCGAGGAGAAATCGTGCACCGCCCCGATGAAGATGGCCCCCCCCACGATCCAGAGCAGCGTCGGGAGCCACCCGTAAGCAAGCCCCGCTAGGATCGGTCCCACGATCGGCCCGGCCGCGGCGATGGCGGAGAAATGCTGCCCCAGCAGAAAGGGGGCCTTCGCTGGAACAAAATCAACTCCATCTTCAAACGTGCAGGCCGGGGTGGGGTTGGCGTTGCTCAGTCCCAGACGGCTTGCCAGCAGCCGGCCGTAGAGGAGGTAGGCCAGGGCGAAGAGGATCAGGACGATTACCGCAATCAGGGTCAAGCTCATTGGTAGAACTCAGGCGCCGGTAGCCATCGCTGGCCCCGGTTTCCAGTGTCCCCCTTTGTTGAGTAGAGTCCAGGCGCAGTGTACGTACAGACCTTGTGAGGCC
>CAZRTR010000058.1:0-8700 GCA_964603095.1 uncultured Planctomycetia bacterium | reverse complement strand
AAGGCGGCCATCACCGTCATCATCTTCGGCCGCACCCGTTTCACCGCCCCATGGACGATCGCCTCCTCCAGGTCCTGCGCCGTCTTCATCCGGCCCTTGCCCACCGCCTCGTTGTAGGCCAGATCCAGGAAGAGGAGCATGAAGACCCCGGTCTCCGCGTCCAGACCCATGAGGGCGATCATCCCGACCCAGACAGCGATGGAGACGTTGTAGCCCAGAAACCACAGCAGCCACACCGCTCCGATCAGGGAGAAGGGGACCGCCAGCAGGACGATCCCGGTCTTGACCATCGACTTCGTGTTCATGTAGAGCAGCACACAGATGATGAACAGGGTCAAGGGCAGCACCACCTTCAGCCGCTCCTTGACCCGAAGCATGTTCTCGTACTGCCCGCTCCAGAGAAGGCCGTAGCCGGTGGGAAGGGTCAGTTTCTCAGCGACGATCCGCTTGGCTTCTGTCACGTAGCCCCCAATGTCCCGTCCCGCCATATCCACAAAGACGTAACCGGCCAGGAGGCCGTTCTCATTGCGCAGCATCGCCGGCCCGGATCGCAACGTGATGTTAGCAATCTGGGTCAGCGGAATTTGCTGACCGGCGGGGGTGGGCACCAGAACGCGCTGGAGTTCCTCGACGTCGTCCCGCAGCTCCCGGGCGTAGCGGACGTTGACCGGGTACCGCTCCCGTCCTTCGATCGTCGTGGTGATGTTCTCCCCACCGACGGCCGACATAACGACCATCTGGGCATCCTCAATGGATAGCCCGTAGCGGGCCAGCTCATCCCTTTTTAAGTCGAAATCCAGAAAATAGCCACCCGCCACCCGCTCGGCGTACACAGACCGGGTTCCAGGGATGTCTTTCAGGATAGCTTCAAGCTGGATGCCGATTCCCTCGATTGTCTTCAAATCCGAGCCCAGGATTTTGATCCCGATCGGGGTACGCACTCCGGTCGTCAGCATGTCGGTCCGGTTCTTGATCGGCATGGTCCAGGCGTTGGTCGTGCCGGGAATCTTCAAGGCCTGGTCCATCTCATTGATCAGCTCCTCACGGGTCAACCCCTTGCGCCATTGGCTCTCCGGTTTGAGCAGCACCACCGTCTCCATCATGGAGAAGGGGGCCGGGTCGGTGGAGCTTTCGATCCGGCCGGCCTTTCCAAAGACCCGCTCCACCTCCGGAAAGTTCTTCAGAATCTGATCCTGCGTCTGGAGGAGCCGCTGGGTCTCGGTGACCGAGATCCCGGGAAACGTCGTCGGCATGTAAAGGATCGATCCCTCCCACAGGGGGGGCATGAACTCGGACCCCAGCCGGGCGTAGACCGGGATCGTGGTCAGGACGAGGAGGACCGCCGTCAGGATCGTGGCCTTCCGGTGCCGAAGGACGAACCGGCAGGCCGGCTCGTAGACTCGAAACAGGATCCGGCTGATCGGGTGTCTCTCCTCCGGGTAATAGGTCCCGACCGCGAAGGCGGTGGCGATCTTGGAGGCCCATCCCTCGACTTTGCTCGGGACAGGCCCCCATCGAATCCGGATCGGCTCCATCCGGGTAAACAGCATCCGCATCGCCGGGTCCAGCGTCACCGCCAGGACCGCGGCGATCGCCATTGCCAGGTTCTTGGCCCAGGCCAACGGCCTGAACAGCCGTCCCTCCTGGTCGACGAGGGTGAAGATCGGCATGAAGGCGACCGCGATCACCAGCAGGGAGAAGAAAACCGCTGGCCCTACCTCCTTCAGCGCTTGCAGGCGAATGGCATGGTAATCTCCCTTGCGCCCTCCCTCAATCCACTGCTCCAGGCGTTTATAGGCGTTCTCCACCTCCACGATCGCCCCGTCGACCAGGACCCCGATCGAGATGGCGATCCCGGAGAGGGACATGATGTTGGAGGTCAATCCCATGCCGTAGAGCGGAATGAACGCCAGCAGAACCGAGATCGGGATCGTCACAATCGGGATGACAGCCGAAGGGAAGTGCCAAAGGAACAAGAGGATCACCGCGCTGACAATGATCATCTCCTCGATGAGCTGATGTCTCAACGTCTCGATGGCCTTCAGGATCAGCCCCGAGCGGTCGTAGGTCACTACCACCTTGACCCCCGGAGGCAGGGAGGGCTCTATCTCCTTGAGCTTCGCCTTGACCCGGTTGATCACGTTTAAGGCGTTTTCCCCGAAACGCATGACCACCGTGCCGGTGACTACGTCCCCCTGCCCGTTCAAATCGGCCAGGCCCCTGCGAATCTCCGGCCCCAGCTGCACCGTCCCGACGTGCTTGACCTGGACGGGGGTGCCCTTTTTATCCACTCCCACCACGATCTTCTCCAAGTCTTCCACCGACTTGGCGTAACCCCGCCCACGGACCATGTACTCCGCCCCGGAAAACTCCAGGAGCCGCCCTCCGACTTCCTGATTCCCTTTCCGGATCCCCTCGATGACGGTGGTGAGCGGAATGTTGTACGCCAACAGGCGGTTGGGGTCGATCGTGATCTGGTACTGCTTGACGAACCCGCCGAGGGAGGCCACCTCTGCCACACCAGGAACCGACTGGAGGTGATAGCGCAGGTACCAGTCCTGGAAGGTGCGCAACTCCTGCAGGTCGTGTTGGCCGGTGGTATCCACCAGGGCATACTGGAACACCCATCCCACCCCAGTGGCATCGGGCCCCAGCTCGGTGCGGACCCCCTCCGGAAGGCGGGGAATGATCTTGCTTAGGTACTCCAGGGTCCGGGAACGGGCCCAGTAGATGTCGGTGCCGTCCCTGAAGATGACATACACGTAGGAGAAGCCGAAGTCGGAGAAGCCCCGGATCGCCTTGACCTGCGGCGCTCCCAGCATGGCAGTCACGATCGGATAGGTCACCTGGTCCTCGATGATGTCGGGGGACCGGTCCCAGCGGGAGAAGATGATCACCTGGGTGTCCGAGAGATCCGGGATCGCGTCCAAGGGGATGTTCCGCATGGACCAGACCGCCCCCATCATGGCGACGACGACAAAGGTCAAGATAAGGAATTTGTTGTGGGCGGAGAACTCGATGACCTTTTCAACGAAGCCGCCTTTCCGTAAGACCGGCTGCTGCGCCGTTTCAGAATGTTCGCCCTGAAAATCCGACGGATCAGTGGGCATGGGAATGGCTTGCTTCTTTCTGCTGTTCCTGGCCTACCGAAGAGGTTATCCCCTGCAGGGCGCTTTTGAGGCGGCTTTCTGAATCAATGAGGAAGTTCCCGCTCACCACGACCCGCTCTCCCTCGGAGACACCTTGTTTGACCTCCGTGAATCCATCCGCTTTCGTACCGACGACGACCTCCCTGGGCTCAAAGGTCCCCTCGTCCCTAGAGACGAATAGAATTCGCCGGGTCCCGGTATCGAAAATCGCCTCCTGGGGAACTGCGACAACCTCCCCGAGATCCACCTCGATGGAAGCATGGACAAACATCTGGGGTCGAAGGATCTTCTCGGAGTCGGTCAACAGCGCCCGGACCCTCGCCGTGCGGTTCATCGGATCCAGCACCGAGTCGATCGAGCGGATCGTTCCTTCGAGGGTTTTTCCGGGAATGGACTGGCTGTCTACCCGGATCGTTTGTCCGACCTTGACGAAGGGCAGCTCAAACTCATAGATGGGGGCATAAAGCCAGACGCGTCCTTTCTCGTCGCTCAAAAGGAGCCGCTTGTCCGGCCCTTTCCAGGCGGCGACCTCCTCAATCAACGACTCGCTCAAGCCCAAAAGCCGCAGCCGGACACGGGTGGCTTCCACCAACTCCTGAGATCTCTCGGCGATACCCGGGATGTTCGTCCCCTTGGCATCCTCCGAAGCCCCAAGCGCCTTGAGGTACTCCTGCTGGACCTGGTACAGCTCAGGATCGTAGGCGATCTGGCCCACTGTCCGGATCGTCTTATGAACTCTGCGCTTCTGGGCCGGAGCGGTCTTCACGCCGATCAGCTGCTGCTTTTGGGGAGTAATCTCCACCGGCGCGTAGCCTTCCGGCGCCATCGATTCCCCGCCTGCCATCGGTCCGGCCTCCTCGTAGACCGGGATCAGATCCATCCCCATCGGGGACTTGCCCGGCTTGTCGGACCGGTAGCCCGGGATCATGGGGTCGGTCCAGTAAAGGATCTTCTTTCCCTTCTTCTGGGACGGTGGCCCGGCCACGCGTGTGTCCCGTTTGACCATCTTCATGCTGCAAATCGGGCAATCCGCCAGGCGATCGGAGGTCATGGTCGGGTGCATCGGGCAGTAGTAGATCGCCTTCTCCTTTCCCTGGCGGAGGGCCTGGCCCGGGGGAGAGATCAGGCGCAGCCCAACGAATCCGAGGAAGAGTACCGCAATCCCTATGGCTCCGACCACCTTCTGACGACGGGTCACGCTTGGAAATTTGAGATGCATTCTCACGAAACCCCTCCTTCCTTGGAGTGTTCTTGGTGGGCTGCCTTCAGTGGCACGCCAACGGACTGCTCGAGCATCACGATATGCTGTTCCAGGGCAACCAGATGCTGGTAATAAGTCCTTTGCCTCTCCTTGAGTGCCACCAACGCGTCCAGGAGTTCCATGAAAGAGCCGCGCCCGCTGGTGTACGCGGCCAAGGCCGAAGTCACCGCCTGCCCTGACAGGGGGATCAGACCTTCCTGACAAACTAAAGCTGTCGCGTAAGCCGCCTTGGCTTCGTGCCAATGCTCGTGGACTCTCCTCTGGATCTCATTCTGCATCCCCTGGTACGCCGCTTGAGCGGAATCCTTGTCGTAGAGGGCGGCCTTCACCCCATACTTCTGCTTCGTCCAGAACCAGAAGGGAAGCGCCAGGGCAAGGGTTAAATCCCACGGCCCAAAGGGGCCCATCGCCGGATCCCGCAGCTCCACCATCGTCTCCAGGTCCGGCAGGAGCTCCCGCTTGGAAAGTTTCCAGGCGGCCGCCGCCCGCTCGGCTGAGAACTTGAAAGCCAGAAGCTCCGGCTGCTCCTCTTGAGCCTGGGTGAAGAGTTCCTGCGGACTACTTGGAACGGACACGAGTGGGACGGTTCCGGGTCTGCCGACCAGCGCCTCCGAAGGGCGATTCAGGAGATGGTTCAGATGCGCAGCCAGAGCCTCGCGACGCCGGGTCAACACCTGGACCTCGTTGGAGGCTTCCAGAGCTTCCGCCTGTGCGCGAAGACGCTCCGCCTGGGAGCCGGCGCCGGTGGTATACCGGGCCTGAGCGACCGCTTCCGCCTGGGTCAACCACGCCACCTGGTCCTGCTGAATCTCCATCTCCCGGTCGATGAGAAACAGCTCGTAGTAAGCCGACTTCAACTGGCTCGTGACCTCCCATTCGGACTGCTTGAACATCGCAGCCGCCATCTGGGCCTCCGCCACGGCCACCTTGTGCCGCTTGGACAGCTTGCCGGGGAACGGCAGCGACTGGATGAGCTGGTACATGAGGGTGGCCTGATTGACCTTGACCGTCCCGCGCGGGATCTCCTCAAACTCCACCCCGATCCGGGGAGGGGGCAGCCCCTTGGACAAAGGGATCCTTTGCTGGGCCGCTTCCCACCGCTTGCGGGCGGCTTGAAGATCCGGATTGACCCGCTTGACTTCGTCCAAAAGCTGCGGCAGTGACAGCGGCGCCGGTTCCGTTGCAATAGCTGGCCGGATGGAAAGGATCGTAGAGACAAGAATCGCCGCTAGGGATTTGGAAGGAGGAGTCACCGCGACCCGTCCGCCAGGGCGCAGCCCGGAGTGGCGCCGCAGGCGGTGGCCTTGCAGGCAGTCCGGAGTTGTTCGGTCATTAGATTCGTGAGCCGCTGCCGCTGCGATGGGTCGAGCTGTTGCCCGACCGCCAGAAGGTGATCGATCGTCGCCCTCTCCATCCCGGTCTGCTCCCGCCCGATCTCCTCCACCAGGGTGGCAATCATCATCCGATCCGGCTCAGGATCTTTCAACGACTGGATCAGCTGGGCCCGTTTGGCGCAGAGGATGCGACAGCTGGCTGTCTTCTTCGCCATGAACTGGCTCTCCAACCCGGCCACCACCCGTCCCTGAGCCAACGTTAATCCGAGTTGGCGAGCCAAGGAGCCCGGCTTGGCCGATCCGCCGGCCATCAGCTCGCAGCAACCGAGGGTAGCCAGGTAGACGACCCCCGCCACCACCCCAAAGGCAATCAACCCCACCAGAAATCGTTTCATATCTCGCTCCTTGTTAACTGAAGATAGGCCCCTGCCACCGTATCGAAGGGGGCGTTTCCGAAAATGTCCCACCGAACCGACGAAGGAGTCTCCCTTCCCATCCAGCCGACGAGCCCGGCCACCATCCCGACGGCCGCCGCCAACCCCAGAACAGGGGCCGGCAGCATCCAGGGTGGACGAGCCGGCTCCTTCATCAGGCGCCGCCACAGCTTCAAGGTAAAGTCGGGGGAAACCTCCAGGGAGGGGTAGGCCTCTTTCAGCAGGCGATCCAGCTTCTCATCCGGCGTACGATCCATCGACACCACCTCCTTTTTATCCGCTACCCTATGAAACGGAGGAAGCGGCGCTATCCCCCATCTTTTTTTCGGGCCGGCTCTTAGTGACGATGCTCTCCATCCCCATGGGGTTGGCCAGCCCCCGAACCCGCTGCGGGGGAGGCAGGGCCTGCTGCACCGGACTCTTTGACCGATACCTTCTTGATCGCGATCAGGTGCACGCCGTTTCTCTCCGTCACGGTCCCTTCGGCGGTAACGCTCTTGGCCGCCAAGGGGGCAAGCGTCTGATTTGCCGGACCGTGTTCACTCCCCATCGCCAGGTAAACTGTGTCACCGGATAAAATCCCCACTGGAAGTCCGGAGGCGATGCACTTCTGGGCGCAGTCCAGGTGACCGGGCCCTTTCAGACCCTCGGCCAGGTAGCAGGCCAGATCCACCACCTCACCGGTCACGACCTGAGTTGCTCCGCCGTGCTCCTGGCCGCCATGGCTTTCCCCTTCACGGGCAACTGAAAACCCAGGAACCGTCGCAACACCAACAATTGTTATCGCAAGCACCCACTTTTTCACGATTTCGTCCTCCGTTGTTTAGCGCCTCGACTTTACGAAACGCTTAATGCGCGTGGTGTGATGCCCCTTCCCCGTGGTCGATCACTTCGATCCCCCCGGATCGGCCGTAGCTGCCGCCGACCCCGAACTCGTACACCATGCGTCCTCCCAAATGAGCGCTGAAGGCCATGATCCCGCAGGCGATGCCTAAAAGCGCCCAGGCCATGCGGCGCGACCTGACGCTGAGGCGATCTCTGACCCACAAGCGCCAGCCGATGACCAAGACGGCCATTCCCAACACAACATATCCCAGCCGCTCATGCAGGACCATGATCTGGTGGATCTCGAAGGAGTGTTTGGCCGTGGCGGCCGCCTGCCGGCCAGTCAGAACCGCCACCGCCGCTCCCAGCGTCCCCAGCACCAGATTCCATAACGCGATCCGATGCCAGTGAGGTTTCTTGAACCCCAGTGCCAGCGTCTCAACGAGCAACGCCGCAAGAAGCAATGCGATCGGAAAATGGACCGTCAACGGATGAAAATTCTCCATTGGACTCCTCCTTAAGCTTCTGGTTTCATGTCCGGTGCATCAGGCTGACGGCATATCCCTTTTCCTGCCGCACCAGCTTCACATGCCCCTCGCGGCAGAGCCAACCCAGACTCATGAGGATGAGATCCCGCGGCCGTTCTCCCAGCCTGGCGCTGAGCAGATCCAGACTGCACCCACCCGTCTCATCCAGGATGTGCCAAATTTCTCCCGCGACGATGCCGATCTCGGTGATCACCGGGAAACCTCTTTGAGCACCTCCTTCAAAATGATCCGCGCCAAGGGATGGCGCTCTGCTTTGGCAGCGCGCCGCATCTCAGTGATGATTTCTGGATCGCCGAGTCCTTTCAGAGCCAACGCTGCATCGATCCGGTGATGCACCTCTGAAGAGCGAAGCGCCCCCAAGAGGATCGGCTTGCCCTCCTGGTTGCCATGCTGCAACAGTACATGGGCAGCGGCAATCCGGATGCCCGGGTTGGGGTCGGTCAGAAGCCCGCGGTACCTGCCCAACGCTTCCGGTGGCGGAGCGCTCGTAGCGGAAACAGCCGCAACAGGAGAGCCGGGCGCGTCTTTCGGCAATACCACCCTCGGCGCGCATCCGACCACTCCGGCCAAGGTCAGAGTCAGGGCCCAGCGTCGTGTCCCTCGCGTCACCGAATCAATGATGGTGTCCTCCGCCCTTGGGGGTTTCGGCCTCGGGCCCCAACGTCATCCCGCATTTCGGGCAGGAGCCGGGTTGCGACTGGCGCACCTCCGGGTGCATCGGGCAGGTGAACAGGGCCGGGCCCTCTGGTATCTTGGAGATTTTTTGGATCGATTCAGCGACGGTGCCCGGCGGATTCTCGTACCAGCCCAGATCACCCGGAAGCTTGACCTGCTTAGCATACTCCTCCGCGGTTGCAAAAAGCGGGGCATCCGGATGGACTTTCAGGACCGTGAACATCCCGCCCATCCCGATGGGGCCGAAAGGTCCGTCCCCTCCCATCATGGGCAGTGTATTTTCGGGGCCTTTCATGTGCTCCGAATGCTCGATATGCTCATGCATCCCTTTTTCACCCATTGCCATGTAGCCGGGTAAAAGTTCTTTCACTTTTTCTTCCACCCCCTCTTGGCTGACGCCGATCATCTTCGGGATGTCATGCCCCATGGCGTTCATCGGATGGTGGCGCAGATGACAATGCAAGGCCCAGTCGC
>CAZRTR010000057.1:0-8990 GCA_964603095.1 uncultured Planctomycetia bacterium | reverse complement strand
TCTCCGGTCTGCGGCGATCTCCTAGACCGTGGCAGGAAAGTGGCCGGCTCCTCCCTGCGGGTCTGGCGGGACTGACTGCTACTCCAAGGAACAATCCAAGGTTTGCCTGTGAGGGAGCGCGATCTGAGGGAGATCCTCGTCAAATTTGGTGCCGAGGCGGGGAGTCGAACCCCGACGGCTTTCGCCATAGCCTCCTGAGGGCTACGTGTCTTCCAATTCCACCACCTCGGCGATAAATTCAGCATAGCAGAAGGACTCCTCCTCCGTCAAACCGAAGTGGTAAACTGTTTCCGTGGCGACGAAGCTGACGCGGCTGAACCAGCTGGTCCGGGCCGGGGAGATCGTCGACGGGGCGTGGCGTCTCACCCGGGGCCATGAGCTTCAGTACCGGCGGCGGGGCCGGCGGGAAGAGCTGATCCTCTCCGGGCCGATCATCGCGGCGGAGCCGAACGGGCTGGTCTTCCGGGCGATGGAGCGGTCCGACGACGGGGCGGTCGTCAGCCGGCTGCTGATGCTCCGGGGCCGGTGGCAGGCGGATCTCAAGAATCGGCTCACCTTCCTCGTGGAGCGACAGACGGCGCAGCCGAATCGGCTGACCTTCCGGGGCGGATGGGAGGTGGGGCCGGGCCATCAGATCTCCTACCGGCACGATCAGATCGACCTCAAGACCAAGCGGCGCCGGATCCAGACCCTGACCTTTCAGGGGTATTGGGACCTGGCCGATGGGAACCGGCTGGCCTACGTTCTGGATCGGGATTCCGATTCGGCTTTTCGGTTCCGGGGCGCCTTCCAGACTCCATCGATCCTGGCGAAGACCGGACAGATCCGGTACCAGGTGGGGGTGGAGCTCAAGGGAAAGCGGCAGCTCCACACCATCGCCTTGTTCGGCAGATGGAAACTGGGGCGGGATCTTTCTCTGGAGTTTGAGGTGACCTACGGTGATGGATCCCGTCGGGCGATCGCTTTCGGCGCTTCCTACTCGGTGGTTCCCGGCGGGACGATCCAGGCCCGGTTGATCGGGCGGGAGGGAAAGCCGCTGGGGGTGGAGCTGTTGTTCACCCGGGAGTTCCTGAAGGATGCGGGGGAGGCCTTCCTCCGGATGCGCCGGTCGATTGAGCGGGACCGATTCCTCGACGACGGGGAGGAGCCGGAGGAGACGGCGGTCGAGGGGGGCTTCCGCTTTCGGTGGTGAGTGGGGCCGCCCATGTGGTATCCTATATAGATGGGCCCTTCCGGGGAAGGTCTGATCGCCCGGAACCCGACGGCGGGTCGGGATTTCCACCTCCTGCAGAGCGTCGAGGCGGGGATCGAGTTAAAGGGGTCGGAAGTCAAATCGTTGCGGGCCCACCGGGCTAACTTAAAGGACAGCTTCGCCCGGATCGAGAACGGCCAGGCGTTCCTCTATGGGCTGGATATCTCTCCGTACCCGCAGGCCGGCTGGACTGCGCCGCAGCCGAAGCGGGTGCGGCGTCTGCTGCTGCACCGGGCCCAGATCGACCGGCTGAAAGGGCAGCTGGACCAGGGGAGCATGACCCTGGTGCCAACAAGGATCTACTTCAAGGGCTCTCTGGTCAAGGTGGAGCTGGCCCTGGCGAAGGGGAAGAAGGTCTTTGACAAGCGGGAGGCGATCAAGCGCCGCGAGGCCCAGCGGGAGATCGAGCGGGCCTTAAAATACAGGAAGTGAAAAAAGGGGTCAGGCGCTTTTTCACGGACCGTGTGGTAGCAGGTGAAAAGGAGCCAGACCCCTTTGGGGGCGACTAGATTCGACTGAGGTGGCTGGGTCGACCGTCGCGTGCCGAGGTTGTCCGGAGGCCTCGTAAAAAACCGGGCAAAAAGATACGTGCCAAAAACATGGTGAACGGGTTCGCCCCGGTTGTGCCGATTCGGCCGGCCGTGGTCCCGATGGCACTGGCTGCTTAAACAAGTAGCCCGTCTTTCCGTCGACGCCTACTAGACGGATAAGACGTCGACAGTGGGCTGGGGGTGGAACGGTACCTCTGGGTTCCGCCTCGAGGAGACCAACCAGGGGGTAGCTGGTTTCCGATTCCGTCCGTGGAAGCGGGAGCCGGTGAGCGTCTAAAACGCGGACTACGCACGTAGGGACACGATCTTCGCTGCATCAGGACGAGGGTGCGAGACCCTCCGCCTCCATTGGCTTTATCGTTCGTAGGGCGCCAGGTCTAAGACCTGGCGCCCTAAATAGGCATGATGAGACCCGTTTTACTGATAGTGTGTCTCATGGCCGGCTGCGGCACCACGCCGCCTCCGCGGCCTGCGGCCGCTTCCTCTTCGTTTCTCTCGACCCACCGGATCACCCTCGGTTCGGCCGGCTTTCTGCCCGCCTCCGCCGTCGTCGCCCAGCTCAAGGGCCAGGCCCAATGGGACCCGGAGTCGCAGGTCTGGTCGATCGCGGTCGGCCCCCACGAGCTGCGGGCCGCTCCTCAGATGTCGGTGGTCCTGGTGGACGGTGTCGCCCAGCCGGTTGCCGCTGCCCCGGTCATGCGGGATGGGGAGCTGCTCCTTCCGGAAGGGGTCTGGTCCCAGTGGCTGTCCCGATGGGCGGTCCCGGTTCCGCCCCGACAGGTCAGCCGCCCCTCATCCCGGATCCGGACGATCGTGGTGGACGCCGGCCATGGAGGCAACGATCCCGGCGCGATCGGGCGCAACGGCCTGAGGGAGAAGTCGGTGACGCTCGACATCGCCCTGCGGCTGCAGAAGCTGTTGGAACAGGACGATTTCCGCGTCGTGATGACCCGCGCCAGCGACCGGTTCGTTTCGTTGGGTCGGCGCAGCGAGATCGCCAACCAGGAGGGGGCGGACCTGTTCGTCTCGATCCACGCCAACGCTTCCCGGCGCAGGTCGATCTCCGGCTACGAGGTCTACTTCCTCTCGGAGGCGACCGACGACCATGCCCGCGCCCTGGAGGCGGCGGAGAACACCGCGCTGCCGGAGCAGGTCGGACAGACCGGCTCCTCGCAGACGGAGGCGATCGTCTGGGATCTTTTGTACACCGAGCATCGGGCCGAATCGACCGAGCTGGCCGCCGCCATCTGCCGGGGGTTGAAGCAGAGCGCCCGTACTTCGCAGAATCGGGGCGTGAAGTCGGCCCGGTTCGCGGTCCTGAAGGGATCCCGGATGCCGGCGGTCTTGGTGGAGGTGGGGTTCATCAGTCATCCGACGGAGGAGCAGCGCCTGCGCCAGGCGGAGTATCGGGAGGCAATCGCGGAAGGGGTTCGGCGAGGGATCCTGGCGTTCCATGCGGAGAATGGACAACGGCTCTAACCTTAAAAAGGGGACTGTCCTGTCCGGGGACGTTCTACACCGTCGGGTGTCCCCGGCAGGACTGTCCCCGTCCAGCGCCGTCGGGGTCTTCGACTCCGGGATCGGGGGCCTGACCGTGGTCCGGGAGCTGCTCAGGATCCTTCCCCAAGAGCCGATCGTCTATCTGGGGGATACCGCCCGCGTTCCTTACGGGAACAAGTCGCGGGAGACGGTGCTGAAGTTCTCCACCGAGAATGTCCTGTTTCTGCTTCATCACGATGTGAAGCTGGTGATCATTGCCTGCCACACCGCCTCCAGCTTCGCCCTGTCGTTCCTCCAGCGGCATTTCAATCATCCGATCCTTGGGGTGATCGAGCCGGGGGTGGAGATGGCGCTGGGCGTGACTCGGACCGGCCGGATCGGGGTGATCGGGACCAACGCCACGATCGGATCCATGGCCTATCCCCACGCCTTCGCGCTGAGCAAGCCATTCGTCCTTCGACCTAGCTCCCCGGCCCGCCCGTTGGGCTCATCGCCGGGACGGGCAGGACGAACGGCGCGTCGAAGGGTGAAGATCACCCAGGTGGCCTGTCCCCTGTTTGTTCCCCTGGTGGAGGAGGGGCTCCTCTCCGATCCGCTGACCGAGCAGGTGGCGGCCCGCTACCTAAAGCCCCTGAAGGCGGCCCGGGTCGACACGCTGATCCTGGGCTGCACCCATTATCCGCTGTTGAAGCGGACGATCGCCAAGGTGATGGGGCCGCGGGTCCACCTGGTCGACTCGGCCCATCAGGTGGCGTTGAAGGCGCAGCAGGTCTTGCGGCAGCTGAATCTTTCCCGCGCCGATAATCACGGGGCGCCGGCTCGCCGGTTCACGCCGGCACGCCGGTTCTTCGTGACCGACGAGCCGCGACACTTCCAGTCCCTCTCGGTCCGTTTCCTAGGCAGGCGGATCGGGGATGTCGCGAAGGTTTAGAAAGGCCGTTGTCCTTCTCTCGGGCGGGCTCGATTCCGCCACGACCCTCTATATCGCCAAAGCCAAAGGGTTCCGATGCCATTGTCTGAGCGTCGACTACGGCCAGCGGCATCGTCGGGAGCTTCGGTCGGCCCGGGCGATCGCGAAGAAGGCCGGCTGCCCCTTCCATTCGATTCGGATCCGGCTTCCATGGAAGGGGTCGGCCCTGACCGATCGGCGGATCCCGGTTCCGTCGAGCCGGTCGATCTCCGAGATCGGCCGGGGAATCCCACCGACGTACGTCCCGGCCCGCAACACGATCCTTCTGAGTTACGCCGTCTCCTTCGCGGAGGCGATGGGGGCCTCCACGATCTTCATCGGGGCGAATTACCTCGACGCCAGTGGCTACCCGGACTGTAGACC
Source organism: uncultured Planctomycetia bacterium (assembly GCA_964603095.1). Classification (GTDB taxonomy): domain Bacteria; phylum Omnitrophota; class Gorgyraeia; order 1-14-0-20-64-10; family 1-14-0-20-64-10; genus CAZRTR01. The sequence continues at coordinate 4,354 of CAZRTR010000057.1, read as the reverse complement.
TCACTACTACCGGGCGTTCGCCCAGGTGATTCGCCGCGGGACGAAGGCCGGGGTGGAAGGAAGGCCCATCCGGATCGGCACTCCCCTGATTCGAAAGACGAAAGCCCAGATCATTCGGATGGGGACGCGGCTCGGCGTTCCGTACCGGTTGACCTGGTCCTGCTATCAGGGCGGCTCCAGCCCCTGCGGCCGGTGCGACAGTTGCCTGCTTCGGGCGAAAGGTTTTGAGGAGGCGGGAGTTGAAGACCCCATCCTTCGTTCGTCCTGAGCCTGTCGAAGGACGAAGCCGTTCGTGGTTCGACAAGCTCACCGCGAACGGAAATCTCCTTTTTCTATTCCTTGGCTCCTCCCTCTTTCTGATCCCCTCCGCCTGGACGGGGGAGGTGGATGAGGTTCAATCCAGGGTCCAGGCCCTCATTCCGTATCTGAAAGATTCCTCTCCCGAGAAACGGCTCCTGGCCGCCGAGGAGTTGGGTCGAATGGGACCGCCCGCCGCCTCAGCGGTCCCGGCGCTGGGCAGGGGGCTGCGGGACTCCTCGGTGGAAGTCCGCCAGACGGCCGCCGTCGCGTTAGGGAAGATCGGGCCGATCGCGGGGACCGATCCCCAGGTGGTGGGGAATCTCGGGGGGTTGGTCGAGAACCGTCAGGAGCGGATCGAGATCCGTTTGTCCTCGATCCAGACCTTGGGAGAGATCCGATCCGGGTCAAGTGGGGCTGAGCATCTCCGGGCGGTTCTCGAAGATCCATCCGCTTCGATCCGCCGGTCCGCCTGTTCCTCCTTGGGGAAGATCGATTCCTCCTCGGAGACGATCCAGCATCTGGCCCGGCGCCTGGCCGATCCGGAGGCGTCGGTTCGGGATGAAGCGGTCGCCGTCCTGGCACGGATCGGCTTGCCGGCGATTCCCTCTATCCTGCAGGTTCGGATCGACCATCCGGCCGAGTATGTCGGGCAGGCGGCCGGTTCCGTCTTCAAGAGAATCGGCGCCGCGGCGATCGCCGACCTGGAAAAGATCCTGGCCGATTCCCGGAGCGACCCTTTCCTTCGATCGGTTTGCGCCTGGGCGCTGGGGCAGGTGGGTGAACCGGCTATTCCCCCGTTGGTTCGGGCCCTGCAGGATCCGTCGGTCCAGGTCCGGCTCCGTTGCGCCGAGGCGCTCGGCGCCGTCGGTTCCCCGGTGGCGGGGGAGTCGGCCGCCCTGCAGGGGCTCGTCGCCTTGCTGGAAAAAGATTCCTCCCCGCAGGTCCGGGAGGCGGCTGCCGAGGCGTTGGGCCGGATCGGGGGCGTTGCCGCCCGCTCCGCGCTGATCAAGGCCCTCTCCGACCCGTCGATCGAGGTTCAACAGGCCGCGGGGAATGCCTTGAGCCGCATCAATTAGTCTGCTATCGTAGGTTGCATGAGCGCTGCCGCCAAGATCATCGAGGTCTTCTCCTCCATCCAGGGGGAGGGGATCTACGTCGGGAACCGGCACCTTTTCGTCCGGTTCTGGAACTGCAACTTGAGCTGCCACTACTGCGACACCGACTATCGGGGCCCTTTCCGGGAATATTCGGACCAGGAGCTTCTCAGGGAGGTCCGGACTCGCATTGAGGAGGAGGGCCCTCATCAGGCGGTCAGCTTAACCGGGGGGGAGCCGTTGTTGTGGTGGCAGTTCCTTCAGGGATGGCTTCCTTTACCGAAAGGTCTGGGGCAGTCGACCTATCTGGAGACCAACGGCACCCTTCCCGAGCCGTTGGAGAAGGTCCTTCCCTGGATCGACACGATCGCCATGGATTTGAAGCCCCCCACCGCGACGGCGGATCGGGCAGTCTGGAAGGAGCACGGCGATTTTCTGCGGGTGGCAACCAGTGGTCACAATGGGGACGGTTCCGGAACCGTCCCCAATCCTGAGGTTTTCGTGAAGGTTGTGGTGACTCGAGAGACTTCGAGCAATGAACTTGAGCAAAGCTTCGATCTGGTGGCCTCGGTCGATCCTCAGATCCCGGTCGTTCTGCAGCCGGTGACTCCCTGGGGTCCGGTGAAGGAGCCGCCCACCCCCGAGCAGATGGAACAATGGCGGCGGTTGGCCCGCCGATCCTTGTCCGACGTTCGGGTCATCCCCCAGGTCCACCGAATACTGGGAGTCCCTTAAGATGATGCGGCTCGATCAGAGAGTTCCCAGCGCGTTGCGCCCGGTCTCCATCACCCGGGGCTATCTTAAATTCGCCGAGGGCTCCTGCCTGATCGAGCTGGGGAACACCCGGGTCGTCTGCTCCGCCTCCGTCGAGGAGAAGCAGCCCCTCTTCCTGCAGGGCAAATCCTCGGGATGGGTCACCGCGGAGTACGGGATGCTTCCCCGCTCCACCGATCGCCGATCTCCGCGAGAGGCGACCCGGGGCATCCAAGGGGGCCGCACCCAGGAGATCCAGCGGCTGGTCGGCAGGTCGCTCCGGGCCGTGATCGACCTGGAGCATCTGGGCCCCCGCTCGATCTGGATCGACTGCGACGTGATCCAGGCCGACGGCGGCACCCGGACCGCCTCGATCACCGGGGCCACTGTGGCGCTGGTGGAAGCATTGGCCGCCCTGCGCCGGCAGGGGGCCTTCCTGAAGCTCCCGCTCAAGGATCTGGTGGCGGCCACCAGCGTCGGGTTGGTGGAGAACCAGATGCTGCTGGACCTGACCTACGACGAGGATTCCCGGGCCCAGGTCGACATGAACGTGGTGATGACCGGAACCGGGCAGCTGGTTGAGATTCAGGGGACCGGGGAGAAGGCCACCTTCAACGACATACAGCTTCAGGAGATGCTCCAACTGGCCAAGGCCGGGATCCGGCAGCTGATCCAGATCCAGCGGGACGCCCTGAAGGATCTGCTCTGATCACGGTTCTCTTAGCGACTCGGAATCGAGAGAAAGCCCGCGAGCTCCACCGACTTCTCAAAGGCCTTCCGGTTCGCCTCCTTACCCTCGACCGGTTCCCGGAAATTCCACCGGTCAAGGAAGACGGCTCCACCTTCCGGGCCAACGCGATCAAGAAGGCGGTCGCCGCCTCCCGACATACGATCCTTCCGGTTCTGGCGGAAGATTCCGGGCTTAAGGTCCGGGCTCTCAGGGGAAGGCCGGGGGTCTACTCCGCCCGTTTCGCCGGTCCGGCGCAAGATACCCAAGCCAACAACGCGAAGCTCCTCAAGATGCTCCAAGGCGTTCCTCCCTCCAAACGCCAGGCCCGTTTCGTCTGCGTGATGGCGTTGGGTGTGGGCGGCCGTCTCGTCCGGACATTTCAGGGGGGATGCCCCGGCTCCATCGCGTTGCGGCCGGCCGGCCGGACCGGCTTCGGCTACGATCCTCTCTTCATCCCCCGCGGATACACCAAGACGATGGCCCAACTGGGGCCAAGGGCCAAGGATCGTCTAAGCCACCGGGCCCAAGCCGCGGAGCGGTTCTGCCGCTGGCTTAAAACAGGTCTTTGAGCAGGTCCTGGACGTTGAAAAGCTGCTCGTTCAGGATCTGGGTGAACGGTTTCGGAACGAAGTTGCGCTTGGGATTTTTCCAGGTCCCGGTGATCTGGATCTCCCCCACGAGGTAGCTGGTTCCCTGAACGATCGCCTTGCCGATCTTGGAGCGGCTCTCCTCCGGGATCAGCTCGGGGGAGAGGGTGGGGAAGATCTTCCAGTGGATCGGGCTGTCGGCCCCTTTCAGGAACCCGCCGGAGCCGACGATCGTCAGGGTGGCTTGGGGCGCCGTGAGCTGGAACGAGTCGGTTTCGAGGGCTCCTCCCCCGAGGGTAAAGGGCCCTTGCGCCTCCTGGAAGACGATCGTCCGTAGGGTGGGGAGTTTTAACAGCTCCGCAAAGGAACCCAACAGCGGAAGTTGGAGGATTCTCCCTCCCCGCACCTGAATCCCACCTGACCCCTGGATGGAAGCCAAGCCGGAGCCGTCTCCCTGTCCCTTCCCGTTCAGGAACAGTTGCCCCGAGAGGTCCTTTGTTTCCCAGTTCAGGTGCTGGGAGAGGATCGCCAGCTCCAGGTCGGAGCCGTCCAGCGTCGCCGCCCACGGCTTCTTCGGGTCGTTGAGCCATGCTGTGCCGGCGAGTTGAATCGTGCCGCCGGCGAACTGGGCCTTTGAGGAGTTGATCGTGAGTCGGCCTTCCACTTGCCTGGCGTCGATCGTCACCCGTTCCAGCGGAATCTCCCGGCGCGGTGTCCCGGCCGGCAGATAGGTCAATGGATCGGAGGCGGCTTTCAACCCCAGATCCCACTCCATCGGCTTGGCCAATGGGCCTTTGAGCTGCCAGCGGGTGGAGACCTCTCCCCGGAGGGGAAGCTGTTGGGCCCAAGCCGGTGGATGGGGCCCTTCGACGCGCCGTGCGTCCTGAGCT
>CAZRTR010000056.1:0-9539 GCA_964603095.1 uncultured Planctomycetia bacterium | reverse complement strand
CGCTGCCGGCCAAGATCTACGCCAACGAGGGGATCGCCCAGGTCCTCTTCTTCGCCTCGGAGGAGCCGTGCGAGGTCTCCTACGCCGACCGGAAGGGCAAGTACCAGAAGCAGCAATCGATCGTCCTTCCGAAAATCTGAATCGGAGAGAGGGTGAATCGGGGAAACGGGGAGACGCCCTTTCTTGCCCTGATTTTAACCTTTCTCTTACCCTCGCCTCAGGGCAGGTGTTCCGATGGAAGCGGGACGGTTCCGGTGTTTTCACCGGCTGGATCGGACCCGCTGCTTGCCGTGTCTCCCAACGGGGAGCCCATCTTCAGTTCGAAGGGGCTTCAGTCCGCCGGATCCAGCGGTTCTTCTCGCTCGATGTCAACCTGCAAGCGATCGCCTCCGAGATCGACGTTGATCCGATCATCCACGCGGCGCTCAAGAATCACCGGGGCCTGCGGCTGATCCGGCAGGAGCCGTGGGAGTGCCTTGGCTCCTTTATCCTCTCCAGCTTCAACAACATCGTCCGGTTGACCGGTATGCTGGATCGCCTGGCCCTGCGCTTCGGGGAACAGAATCGGTTTCCGAGACCGGAGGCATTAGCGAAAGTATCGGAGAGGACGCTACGTCGTCTGGGGCTCGGGTTCCGGGCGCCGTATTTGAAGGCGGCGGCAGAGAGGGTGGCGGCGGGCAAGGCCGACCTGGAGGGATGGCGAAGGTTGGAGGATGAGGCGCTGCGGCGGGCGCTGCTGACGATTCCGGGGGTGGGGGAGAAGGTGGTGGAGTGCGTGATGCTGTTTGCTTACGGAAGAACCGCCGCCTTTCCGGTCGATGTCTGGATCGGCCGGGCGATGCGCCGATGGTACTTCCCCCGGAAGAAGGTGACCGATCGACAGATTCGGGAATTCGCCCGGGAACATTTCGGACCCCGCTGCGGCTGGGCCCAGCAGGTCCTCTACTGCGCCGCCAGGACCTCTTTCGATAGGGCGGAGCCGTCGGCGCCGATCTCGTAGCGGATCGGGACGCCGGTGGGAATCTCCAGGGCCACAACCTGTTCCCGGGTGAGATGGTCCAGATCCATGACAATCGAGCGCAAGGAATTCCCGTGGGCCGAGACCAGCACGTTCTTTCCCGATTTAAGATCCGGTAAGATCCGGGATTCGAAGAAAGGCAGCGTTCGGGCCGCGGTGTCCTTGAGCGACTCTCCGCCCGGCGGCGCGACGTCGTAGCTGCGCCGCCACAACCTCACCTGTTCCTCGCCGAACTTCTTGCGCATCTCATCCTTGTTCAGTCCCTGAAGTTCCCCATAGTGTCGTTCATTCAAGGCCTGATCCTTGACGATCGGGATCTTTTCCTGACGCAGGACCGACAGGATGATGTCGAGCGTCTCGATCGCCCGGACGAGGACCGAGGTGTAGGCCACGTCGAATGAAACGGCCAAGGCCTTGATCAGTCCCCCCGCCCGACGGGCTTCGACGCGGCCCGCTTCCGTCAACGGCACGTCGATCCATCCGGTGAACCGGTTCTCCAGATTCCATTGAGACTGTCCGTGTCGGACCAAGAGCAAGGTTGCCATAAAAAAATTATAACACAGCCACCGGGCTTGACATCCGGCGGGGCCTATGTTATGTTCCCGTAATCTTTTATACTTCTTCGATGAGACAAGGCAAGAGGGACCGTCGACGTTTCGACGGAGAAAAAGGAAGAAGGGAGGATCGAGGCGATGGATTCTCTGCAGAGCATCGTAAGCGCCGTGCTTGAACCGGGCAAGGCGATGTTCCTTCGAATCTGGGCTTTTGTCGTTCCCGACCTGATAGGCGCTCTCGTCGTCTTGGTGCTGGGATTGGCGCTGGCCAAGTTCGCCCAAGGGGTGCTCACTCGGGCTCTTCAAGCCGTCCGGCTGGATGACCTGCTCAAACCGATCGGCATCCCGGAGATCCTGCGCAAGGGGGAGATCAAATACACCGTCGCTGAGTTGTTCGGGGTTTTCCTTTACTGGCTGGTGATCCTGGCCACCCTTTTGGCGGCGCTGAACGTGCTCAAGCTGACGATCGCCGCGGAGTTGCTGCAGCGGGCGATCGAGTATGTTCCCAATGTCCTGGCCGGGATCCTCATTCTGATCCTGGGGTTGTTCTTCGCCACGATGTTGGGAGGACTGGTGCAGACGGCGGCGGCCAACGCCGGAATCGGCCAGGCCAAGGGGTTGGGGCAGGTAGCCCGGGTCGTCGTGGTGGTCTTCTCGGTCGCGGTGGCGCTGGAGAAGTTCTTCAGCTCGGTCCTGATCACGACCGCGGTCCAGACGGTCATCATGGCGGTGGCGCTGGCCTTCGCCCTGGCTTTCGGACTCGGATGCAAGGAGATCGCCGGCCGGCTGGTCAACGATTTCGTCGATAAGATCCGAAGGAGGTAATCAGCCCTTTACAATTGAATACGCCCGATGGTGGGGGGAGTGCCCCGCCGTCCGTTGCATGGCTCCTTGAGGTGGCGGGGTGATCATCGGCATGACGTTTGACTTGAAGACGGAGTATGTCTTTAGGTCAGGGGATCCCTTGGACGCCAACGCGGAGTTTGACCATCCTTCCACGGTCCAGGTGATCTGCGATGCCTTAACGACTCTGGGGCATCAGGTGGTTCGGATCGGCAACGTGGATCAGTTGCTTAAGGTCCTGGACCATCTGAGTGTGGACCTGGTCTTTAACATCGCCGAGGGGGTCCATGGGCGAAACCGAGAAGCCCAGGTTCCCATCCTCCTCGAACTCAAAGGGATTCCGTTCGTCGGATCGGACGGCCTGACCCTGGCCCTCACCCTGGACAAGTGGATGACCAAACGGGTTCTCTTGGGGGAAGGGATCCCCACCCCCCGCTTCTTCCAGATCGCCCACCCCAAAGAATCACTCCCGAAAGAGTTAACTCCTTCGACTTCGCTCAGGATGGACCCCTCCGATTTGCCCGCAGGGTTCCACTTTCCGCTGATCGTCAAGCCCCGGTACGAGGGATCCAGCAAAGGGATCTCCGACCGGTCCGTCGTCCATTCCGTCGAGGAGCTCAAGGCGCAGGCCGCCTGGGTGATCCAGACCTACCGGCAGCCGGCCCTGGTGGAGGAGTTCATCCGGGGGACGGAGTTCACCGTGGCGATCGTCGGCAACGACTCCCCGGAGGTTTTCCCTGTGGTCCAGATCCAGATCGACGGGCAAGTGGACTTGGGGGAGCTGTTCTACACCTTCTCCCGAATCGCCGACGGGGCCGACTACATCTGTCCGGCTAAGATCGACTCCCGGCTGGAGGAGCGGTTGAATGCTCTCGCGCTGGCGACGTACCGGGCGGTCGATTGCCTCGATTTCGGACGGGTCGACTTCCGGGTGGATCGATCGGGCAGTCCCTACGTGCTGGAGATCAATCCACTGCCGTCCCTCTCCACCGAGGATGTCTTCATGACGGTGGCCAACCGGATCGGCGTCCCCTACGATGCGATGATCGGCAGGATCGTGGAGGCGGCGACGCGGCGGCTGGGGGTGACGGCGAAAGCCGCCAAGCCCCTTGCAAAGTCCGGAGCTCAAAGGTGAGAGGCCTGCGGATCGCCCTGATCTCCAACCTCAAGCCCAAGGCGAAGAAAACCGATCTGCCGGCCGATTATTTCTCCGAGTGCGACAGTCAGAAGACAGTCAACTCCATCGCCCAGGCCTTGGAATCCGGCGGGCACACCGTCTTTGCCGTGGAGGCGGACCGGCATCTTCCCCGATGGCTCACCGAGCATCGGGTCGACCTTTGCTTCAACATCGCCGAGGGATTCCACGGGGAGGCCCGGGAGGCAAGGGTTCCGGCCCTGTTGGAGCTGCTGGAGATTCCATACACCGGCTCCGGCGTCCTCACCCTCGCCTTGGCGATGAACAAGGCCAAGTCGAAGCATCTGTTCCGGTCGGCAGGGATCCCTACCCCCAACTGGCAGCTCTTCTCCCACCCGGGGGAGCCGCTGGATTCTCGGCTCCATTTCCCCTTGATCGTCAAACCCAACTGCGAGGGCTCCGCCAAGGGGATCTGGGCCTCCAGTGTCGTCCAACAAGAAGCGGCCCTCCGGACTCAGGTGGAGCGGGTCTGCAAGATCTATGCGCAAGAGGCGCTGGTGGAGGAGTATGTCGATGGCACGGAGCTGACGGTGGGGATCCTGGGGCAGAGGGAGGCGCTGCCGATTCTGGAGATCGATTTCTCCGACTGCGCTCCTTCCGGAGAGTTCTTCTATTCCTGGCGGATGAAAGAGTTCCAGGGAAATAAAGAGATGCATCTGGCTCCCCGTTTCTGGTGTCCCGCCCGATTGAGTCCTCCGGTGGCGCAGGCCGTGAAGGGGGTGGCGTTGAAAGCCGCCAAGACGTTGAGTTGCCAGGACCTGGCCCGGGTGGATATCCGCCTAAGTTCGGACGGGATCCCCTATGTCCTGGAGGTGAATCCTCTTCCCGGACTGGATCCGGAGGAGTCGAACCTGCCGATCATGGCCCAGGCGGCGGGGATCTCGTATGAGAAGTTGGTCCATCGAATCTTGAGTCAGGCGATCGAACGAACACCCAAACTTTGCGGGTTCTCTCAAGCGATCCGATCATCCATTCCCTTATCCAAAACAACACTCCCGAAGAGACCGACTCCGCGGCGTCGAGCACTCCCCGACTCGATGGAGAAGGTCCCGGGATCGCCGGTGAGCCCAGAACAGAAGCCCGGCATGAGGAGGTAAAGGAGGAAGACCTTGGACGACAGTTACCGTCGAGTTCCCCTTTGGAAAGACGTGACGGAAGCCGAATGGGAAGATTGGCACTGGCAGTTGAGGAACCGGATTTACACGGTGGAGCAGTTGAAGCAGGTGATCTCCCCGACCCCGGAAGAGGAAGAGGCCGTCTCCCGCAGGCAGGGGCGGTTGGTCATGGCGATCCCTCCGTATTGGGCGGCGCTGATGGATCCGGAGGATCCCGGCTGTCCCATCCGGAGGCAGGCAGTTCCCGTGAGCCGGGAGTTCGAGATCGGTCCCCGCGACATGCGGGACCCTTGCGGGGAGGATTCCGACATGCCGGTGCCGGGGCTGGTCCATCGGTACCCGGATCGGGTTCTGTTCCTTGTCACGGAGCAGTGCGCCATGTACTGCCGGCACTGCACCCGCCGGCGGCTGGTTGGCGTCAGCCACGGTTTGGTGAACAACTATCAACCGACCTTCGACTACCTGAAGGCCCACACGGAGGTCCGGGACGTGCTGATCTCCGGCGGGGATCCTCTGATGATGACCGACACCGCGCTGGACCGAATCCTGACCGAGTTGAGGAAGATCCCTCATCTGGAGTTCATCCGGATCGGCTCCCGGACCCCCGTCACCATGCCGCAGCGGGTGACGCCGGAGTTCTGCGCGGTCGTCAAGAAGCACAAGCCGATCTGGATGTCCCTCCACTTCTGCCATCCGAAGGAGGTGACGCCCCGGCTGAAGGTCGCCATGGACCTGTTGGCCGACAGCGGCGTCCCCTTAGGGTCCCAGACGGTGCTGCTCAAGGGGATCAACGACGACCCTGCGGTCATTAAGCGGCTGATGCACGAGCTGCTGAAGGTTCGGGTGAGACCCTACTACATCTACCAGTGCGATCCGGCCCAGGGGATCAGCCATTTCCGCACCTCGGTGGAGCAGGGGATCAAGATCATCGAGCAGCTTCGCGGCCACACCACCGGCTACGCGGTTCCGACCTACGTGATCGACGGCCCCGGCGGAGGCGGCAAGATCCCGATTTCCCCCGATTACGTCGTCTCCTACGAAGATGGGGTGATGCGGCTGCGCAACTACGCGGGGGAGATCTACACCTACTACGAGCCGGGGGCCGGGGAGAAGGTCCTGGTGTCCGCCTCCGCTGAAGGATCGGCGGGGAAGCCGGCCGGTTCCAAGGCCCGGGTTCGCAGGAGCGGCAACGGGAACGGAAGCGGCAACGGAAACGGCTTCTACGGTATTCCCGACTACATACCCTAAGGGGGTCTGACCCCTTGGGGTCAGACCCCTATGGGTTTTAGCTGCGGGATTGTTGGGCTTCCCAATGTCGGGAAGTCGACCCTCTTCAACGCCCTGACCCGATCGTCGGTCGCGGCCTCTAACTATCCCTTCTGCACGATCGAGCCGAACGTCGGGGTGGTGGCGGTCCCGGACCCCCGCATTCAGAAACTCGCCCCCCTTTTTCCGACGGCGAGGGTCGTTCCGGCCCTGATCCGGTTCGTCGATCTGGCGGGGCTGGTGAAGGGGGCCTCCCAGGGGGAGGGGCTGGGGAATAAGTTCCTCTCTCACATCGCCGAGGTGGATGCGATCGCCCACCTGGTCCGCTGCTTTGAGGATCCGGGGGTGGTCCATGTCAGCGGGAAGGTCGATCCGAAGCGGGACATCGAGGTGGTCCACACGGAGCTGGCCCTGAAGGATCTGGAGACGGTCGACTCCGCCCTCTCTCGTCTGCAGGCCAAGGCCAAGTCGGGGGACAAGAAGGCGGCCGCCGCCGTCGAGGTGTTGAGGCAGTTAAAGGATGCTCTCAATCAGGCGGTTCCGGTCCGGCGCCTCCTTCCTACCTTCTCGGAAGCCGCTTTGGAAACGGTGAAGGGACTGAACCTGCTTACGCCCAAGCCGATTCTGTATGTCGCCAACATCGCGGAGGCCGACTTAAACCGTCCTGACATCCCCTTCCTGACGGAGGTCCAGGAGGTGGCGCAAGGGGAAGGGGCGCCTGTCGTCCCGATCTGCGCTTCGATCGAGCAACAGATTGCGGCCCTGGAGACGGAGGAGGAGCGCTCCGAATACATGGAGGCGGTCGGGTTACCTGAGCCGGGCTTAAACCGCCTGATCCGGGCCGGCTACGAGCTCCTGGGGCTGATCACCTTCTTCACCGTGGTCGGCGGCAAGGAGGTCCGGGCCTGGAGTTTAGCCAAGGGGGCCACCGCCCTGGAGGCGGCGGGCAAGGTCCACACCGACATGGCCCGCGGCTTCATCCGGGCGGAGGTGATCTCCTTCGACCAGTTCATTGCCTGCGGTTCCGAGCAGAAGGCCAGGGAGCAGGGGAGGCTTCGCGTCGAGGGAAAGGCCTACGTCGTCCAGGACGGCGACATCCTCCAGATTCGCTTCAGCGTCTAAGGCAGCTTCTCTAGATCTCTCCAGCCCAAAATGGAGATGGGTCCTCTGGTCTGGGGCTGGTCTCCTGCGGTGATCAGAAAGGAAGGTTTTCTCCCCCTTCCTGCCAGGGGGATCCAGTATCGAAGGTTCCGGAGAGAGTCTTCGGTGACGGTCTTGCCCGACTGGATCTCGATCGGGAGAAGATCGGCCCCCTCTTCCATGAGGCAGTCGATTTCATGGCCAGTCTTGTCTCTCCAGAAAAAGAGGTTGGCGGGCAACCCCCGATGGAGCCGTCGCTTCATCAGTTCGCAGAGGACGAACGTCTCGAACAGATTCCCCCGCATCGGGTGCGTGTCCAGTTGGTCTATGGTCTCGATCCCCAGCAGGGCGCAGGCCAACCCCGTGTCGTAAAGGTACAGTTTCGGCGTCTTGACCAGCCGCTTCTTGAAATTCCGATAGTGGGGTTGAAGGAGGAACACGAGGAAGCTCGCCTCCAGGATTCCGAGCCAGGACCGGGCGGTGTTGTGGGTGATTCCGCAGTCCTGAGCGAGCGAGGAAAGATTCAGAAGGCAGCCGGTTCTTCCTGCACAGAGCTTCAGGAACCGTTGGAAGGCGGTCAGATCGTTGATGTTTTTAATCAGCCGCACGTCCCGTTCGAGATACATCTGGATGTAATCCGGATACCAGTCCACCGGCTTCAAATCCTGGTCGTAAATTCTGGGGTACATTCCCTTCAAGAGGAATTCCTCCAGCGGGGCCGCCTCCCAAGGCGTCCCCCGCATCTCCTCCAGGCCGAAGGGCAGGAGGGTCAGCATTCGGACTCGGCCGGCCAAGGTCTGGGAGAGGTTTTCCAGCAAGAGGAGGTGGTGGGAGCCGGTCAAGATGAACTGTCCCGGCCGCTTCTGGGTGTCGAGGATCGCCTGGAGATAGGAAAACAGCTCTGGAGTCCGTTGGATTTCATCTAGGATCGCCCCACCCGCGTGGCGGCTTAAGAATCCCCGCGGGTCGCGCAGCGCGAATTCGCGGGTATCAGGATCTTCCAATGAAACGTACGGCTTCTGTGGGAAGGCGCTCTGCACCAGAGTGGTTTTCCCGGACTGGCGCGGGCCGGTCACGGCCACGGCGGGGAATTTCCTAGCCATCTGGCTGAGTTTCTCGTGAAGTTGCCTGCGGATCGTCACGGTTCTACCGTAGCAGGGATCGGACAGATTGTCAATCAGATTTACAATTTGCCCACCGTAGCGCAAGTTAGGGAGTGATAAAGAGTTAGAGTTGGACCAGGGGGAGACGGGCCTTGTATTTTCGGGCTATCGTAGGGTAAACTTTAAAATGTAACTATACAGAGTCCTTCCCGACAAAGGCACATCCGCCGGAAGGCGGAGCCGCAAAGGTACGGATCCCACCGGACAGCCGGCCTGCCGAAGGAAGAAGGAAGTGGCAGTCTGAGCGTATGCAAACCTGTAAGGCGACCCAACTACCAAGGTGTCTCGTCAGACAGGGCCTAGAACTGATCCCGATACCCATGAGGAGATCCCGAGGAATTCAGGAACCCAAGCCGTTCGTGGTGAGCCTGTCGAACCACGGACGGCGAAGAGCCGTTCCGTTCGCCCTTCGACAAGCTCAGGGCGAACGGAAGGAAAATCTCCGGATTCCCGATGGGGTAAAGGGATCACCTCTAGTAGGGTTTACGACCCTTGCCTTCCTCGTGACCCAACTTGCCTGGTCCCTGCCTGGCTCTGCCCAGGAGACGCTTCGCCCTTCCACGGAAGGGACGGAAGCCGGTCTGGAAGAGGCGCTGGAGAGCACAGGGACGCTTCCACAACCCGGCAATCTGCAGGATCGGCTCTTACGTCTGGGAGATCTATCTCGAGCCGGCAGCGCCAAGGCCATCCGGGCCTCGTTAACCGGCTTGGCTTACTCTGAAGATGGGATACATCCACCTCTCTCGAGGGAAGAGCTGGTGCAACGTCTGATTAAAGGCGTATCCCTCATAGCTCTCAATCCGCTGGATCTTACCCGTGTTCGTACCCCCTGGGGAGAGATCGATCTGACGCGGTTGAATGATCTTAGCCGTTATCCAAGTGAGCATGCCGTTGCGGAGTTGGCCCATGATTTGGAACTGGCTCACTGGCTCGGGCTTCTCCAGATTAAAAATATGAGCAGGGGCTTAAGCCCTCAAACGCTCTACACGCTGCTCAAAGATCATCTTCCCGCTGGAGCGGAAAAGGTTGTGGGGGGATGGATCGTCTGGTCGAATTTGATTCTTGACGCCCGGACCCTGCACGAAGAGGGGGCCTGGACCAGCGACGACAGGCAGACGACGCTGACCTACCGAGCGGCTGCCGACGGCAGCCCGATCTTCACCGTCAACGGGGAGCCGGTCTTAGATCCTGCGGGTGCGGAGGTGGCCTTCCTTCTGGCTCATCCGGATGCGATTCACTTCGGCA
>CAZRTR010000055.1:0-9834 GCA_964603095.1 uncultured Planctomycetia bacterium | reverse complement strand
TCAAGACCGGGTCGGTCTCCCGCAGCGAGCGGGTGGCCAAGTACAACGAGCTGCTCCGGATCGAGGAACAGCTTGGCAAGAGAGCGGTCTACGCCGGGGAGAGATGGACCCGAAGAAGCACTTCTTAATCGGCGCCGGGGCCGCCGGCGCCTTGATCCTTCTCTTCGGTCCCGCGTTCGTCCGGTGGGCGGAGCTCAAGACCCAGCGGGCCCAGTTCAAGAGTGAGATCGAGACGCTCAAGGAGCAGAACCGCCGTCTTTACGAGGAGGCCCGGCGCCTGCGGGAGGATCCTGGCTACGCCGAAGCGGTCTACCGCCAGGAGATGGGGGTCGTCCGCCCCGGCGAAACGGTGATCAAAATCAAGAAAGGGAAAGAGGGGAGGGAGGGAAGCTAGGGGAAAGAGGGTCGAATCATTCTCCTTTTTCACCACGTTGATTTCCAGTATAATGGAACTATTGCGGGGTGGAGCAGTCTGGTAGCTCGTCAGGCTCATAACCTGAAGGTCGGCCGTTCAAATCGGCCCCCCGCTATTTCCTCTAAGTTTTTCGTGCAGCGTTAGCTGCACAATCCAAAAGAAATCCCGCCGCAGGCGGGAGGACTTAGGTAGGTTGTTTCTCCCGCCGTCGTTTCAATTCCAGCGCCGCTTTCTGGTAGACGATTTTCCGGGGGCCGAGGATTTAAACAACTCTTCGATGGAGCCGTACTTCTTTCCGCGACCCCGTTGGATCGCCTTGAGCCCCTTTCGGATCTCCTGCATCAGGGCGGGATTCGACTTGATCTCCTGCGTCTCTTTAATCTTGGCATTTGACAGCGGAACCGTGCGTGCCATAGGCCCCGCCACTCACATGCGTTTATATTATCATCAATATGCCCCTGGCCCAACTTCAAGTCTCCACAGTCTGATGTAAGTAGTAACGGTAATCCGAAATAAAACACTCCAAATGCCTTGACAGATGATCCTCCCACCGGGTATCCTTTGAGTAAAGCTCCCCGATGAACTGGACGATGAGATCCAGGGCAAAACCCGGCGGCCGATTCCTGGCCCTTTTCCTAGCGCTCCTGCTTTCCCTGCCCAACCCTGCCTGGGCCCTGAGGACGCGCAACGCCGGGCTGGAGGAACCCACCGATGTTGTCACCTACGCGATCGAGAAGCGCCTGCGGGACGGGGAGCCGCCGGTTTGGATCGCGCCAGATCTGTGGCAGGGGTTGACGGAAGGGTATGGTGGAAAAATCCCGCGCATCGTAGAAGCCCAAGGGGATCTTGACGGAGTCACAGGGCGGCTTACAGAGGAACTCAAGAGGTCCCTCAAGGCGAACCCCCTGGTCAAGCCACTCCCTCCGAGAAGGTGGTTTTTGCGATGGCTCCTTGGGCCTCCTGTTCGTCCATCTCCTCCCGTGGCCGTTATCTTAGACGTTGAGTATCCAGGCAGGGAAGATCATATTCTGGTCATCGATGAAGCCGATCAGATCATCCAGGGAGGAATCGAGGCCCTAGCTAAGGGGGAGATCGTTTTATCGGAATACGAGTTCATTTTGTACCTGAGCGTCCATCCGAAGGAGAACCTGGTCCATCTCCACAACATCTCCCTTGGCCGTAGACTGAAACTGCGTGGCAAGGGGCTCATGAGTGCTACCTTTCGCAGAATCGAAGACAGACTGGGACAGCTCTACGGTGGGATGAGGATCTCCGGAGTGGCCAGCTCGCTCATAGCTGAACATTGGCTCAAGGATCACTTTACAGCCGGACCCGCAACAGGAGCAGAACGCAAGTCTCTAGCTGGTCTACTCAGAATCAGTTCGATGGAACCAGCCGTCCTTTTGATCGGAAAGATCCCGCAACCGCTACCGGGTCCCGAGGGGCCAGGTCCCGAATCCCCCCCCGCCGCCGGCCCTTCGACTGGGGACTCAGCGGCAAGCTCAACTCCTCCGCTCAGGACAGGGCTGGAGGAACCGCCAGCGACAGTGGGGTTAGAGGAGGGAGAAGAACTTAGTGGGCGTGGCGCTGGTGCCGGCGGGACCGCCGATCCAGGTAGTCCAGTACCAAGGCCACGACCAACAGGATTACAACCGCCAAATATCCAAACCAGACGCCTGTCATTACGACTCCTCTCGTCCATCCCGGCTCAATCGCAGGGCCGCCCACAACACGGCTCCATACAGAGCCGACCCCGCGATGAACATCTTCAGCCGGAACGGCTGGTGCCCAATAAAGGACCCCAGTATCAACCCCCCCAGGATAATGGTCCCCGCATTGGTCAAGAACCGTACAAGGGTTCCGCGTTGTCCGCCGGAGAGCCTCATCCATCTCTAGTATACCACCGGGGGCCCAACGCCCCAACAGCGATTTCGCCGGTCGCTGCCGGGCTGGAGGAGGTAGAGACAGACCTCAGTGTCGATGAGGCGCGGCAGATCCTGGATGGGCTGGCAAACAGGTGGGGTTTCACCCACTTGTCCGGGCTTCGGATCGCTGCAGTGACTCCAGAGGTTGTAGCAGAGTCCGGCCTGGAAGAACTCATCGGCCATCCAGTCAAAATGGGTGATGTACGGCTCGTGGTTGTGCCGCGTGAACCCGGACGGATGGACGACCTGTTGGCAAGAGACCTGATGTCTGAGACAAATCCGGTCATCGTGGTGCAGAGCTACGGCGGACTGGAAGAGAAGGTTCTGGATCAGTTTGAATCGAAGGCCAGAACCGTCGACTTTACCGTCCTACCCCGTGTCGTCCTCGGTCGCCTTGTCGCACAAGATCCCTTCCGACGGATCATCGCCCACCTTGCCGGTTTAGAGGAGAATGCCATTCAGGAAGAGGAGGTCATGGCATTCACCCAGGCACTGGGTAAGCTGGCCTAACCAGTCCCTCCACCATCGTTCTCCCGGTTGACCCGGTTATATAGTTTATGGTATAGTTTTAGGTAGAATGCCTGAAAACTATATAACCCAGCTTCGGGAGATCCTCGAGGCCGCCACCCTTTCCCAGGCGCAGCTGGCGAAGCGTCTCGGGGTGACCTTTGCCGCCTTAAACCGATGGCTCCACGGAGCCGCCAGGCCCCATCCGCGCCGCATCGTTGCTATCGGCAAGCGCCATAGGGAGTTGGTGAGCTACCCCTCCCTCACCCCCGATCGGCTGCGCGAGTTGGTCCGTAGCGCCGAGTCCCTCAAGGTGAAGGGACTGTGGGCTTGGATCACCCGCCACGCGCCGCTGCAGGACGACCTGCTGCTGGAGCATACCTACAACTCCACCTCGATCGAGGGGACGACCTTCACCAAACGGCAGACGGAGGTGGTGATCTTCGACAGGGGGCTGATCCCGGACAAGTCGCTCAAGGAACATCTGGAGGTCACCAACCACGCGGCGGTGCTGCGGAGCATCTTCCAGAGGAGGTACCGAGAGCCGATCTCCGAGGGGTTAATTCGTCGGCTCCATCGGGACCTGATGCAGGGGATACGGGAGGATGCGGGGGAATATTCACGGCACCATCGGGCCATCCGGGGGGTGAACATCGCCCTGACCCACCCGAAGGATATCCCGGAAGAGATGGGCCGATTGATCCGTGAATGGAGGAGTCGTCCCAAGAAAACGATTCGGGAGATCGCCGTATTCCACGCCCATTTTGAGCTGGTCCATCCCTTTGGGGACGGCAACGGGCGGGTGGGGCGGCTGCTCATCGTGATCCAGTGCCTTGAGAGGGATTATCCGCCGGTGGTGATCGAAAACGCCCGGAAGGCGGAGTATTACGAGGTCTTGGAGTACGCCCAGCGAAGGTCCGAAGGGCCGCTGGTTCAGTTCCTGTTGGAGGAGATGAGGCGCACGGGCCATCTCCTGAAGAAACACCGGGTCGCCTAGATCAACCCCAGCGCGAGGCCGGCCGCGATCCCGAACAGGAGGATCGCCACCAGGATCTGGATCGTCCGCATCGTGACCTTCGGCACCAGGAGGGACCCGATCCAGGCCCCGAGGAAGGCGGAGCCGGTGGCCGCGGCCAAAAGGAAACCGTTCTCCCCGAGGCCGATCGCCTGGATCTGCCCCGCGTAGACGGAGATGCGGGCAAAGTCGACCCCGATCGCGACCAGGATGCCGGTGCCGAGGAACTGCTCCTTCGATAATCCGCACTTGGCCAAGAAGGCGCTGCGGAACGCCCCCTGGTGGCCGGAGAGCCCGCCGAAGAAGCCGCTGACGACCCCGCCCACCGGCAGATACCGGGGCGGAAAAGAGATATCCTTGAGCCCCGGTAGCAGCTCGATCAGGGCGAAGCCGGCCATCAGGGCCGCGATGACCAGGTTGACCGGGGAGAGGGTTCGCTGCGCCCCCAGGAGCCGGTAGGTGGAGATCGCCGGGATGTCGGACAGCAGGATCAGCATCTGAGCCCCGACGACCGCGCTCAAGGCGGCCGGCAGCCCGAACCGCCAGACGATCTTCCAGTCGGCGTATTGCCCGAACAACCCCAGCTTGAACAGGTTGTTGAGCAGGTGGACCACCGCGGTCAGGGCCACGGCGGTCGGGACCGGGAAGAAGAGGGCGAAGACCGGCATCAGCAGGGTCCCTAACCCGAAGCCGGAGAAGAGGGTCAGCCCCGAGGCGGCCGCGGCCGCTAGACAGATCGCCAGGACGGTCATGGATCGGCGGCCATTCTAGCACGCCGGAAACTCCCCCTTCGTTGATTTCCCCTCCTCGATCTGCTATCCTTCCATGATGAGGGCCTGTCGTTTTATGTCCAGGAGCCCTTGTAGTCCATAAAAGCATAGAGATGGGTGAATTACCGCTTTTGGCCATCTGTCCTCTATGGAGGGGGGAAGAGTAAGGGGGAAACCCCGTTTCCCCCTTACAAAAAGTTCGGCCAACTTGCACCACCCACCGCTGGAATGGAGTTATTTTGTGTGACCTTCTAAGAAAGGCGTAGGATCGGTGGATTGGCCGAACTTTTTGCGCCCGTAGCTCAATTGGATAGAGTGACAGGCTTCGAACCTGGAGGTTGGGAGTTCGAGTCTCCCCGGGCGCGCTGGAGGTTGTTCCAGGAGACGAGAACTCCCGGGAGGAGGTGTGGAGGCCGCCCGCGGCCTCCACGCTTTAAAGGAAGGGAATAATAGGGGAAACCATGGGGTTTCCCCTATGGAGCGGAAGGAGCGAGCAGTGACCTCGCAAGCTGGAGCGACGGGTTCGAGTCTCCCCGGGCGCGCCAAAAGGAGATCTTGACTGATTTTCAGGGCCGTTAGCTCAGCTGGAAGAGCAGGGGACTCTTAATCCCAAGGCCGAAGGTTCGAACCCTTCACGGCCCAATGACTTAGATGATAACGTTTATGTGATGGATCGGAATGGGGATTTCTCCCCGGGCGGATGGCGGAACTGGCAAACGCGACGGCCCTAGGAGCCGTTGGGGAAACCCTTGGAGGTTCAAATCCTCTTCCGCCCAGATGTCCAGGAGTGGAAAAGTAGATCAAGCGGGTGATGGGAGTTGAACCCACGACAGCCTCGTTGGCAACGAGGTGCTCTACCACTGAGCTACACCCGCGAGAAGCGCAGGACGGGGATTTATCTTACTTCACGGTTTGGTTGAACGCAAGTTGGAGGACTTTCGGAATGTTCATCCATCAGGAGGCTTAAGCGAGTGAAGATCACGGACTTCTTGCGGGAAAAGGCGATCAATGTTTCGCTGACGGCGATGGACAAGGAAGGGGTCATCCGGGAGCTGGTCCACTGCCTGGTGAAGAGCGGCGATATCAAGCCGGCAGAGGAGGAGAAGCTGGTTCCGATTCTCCTGGCCCGGGAGGCGCTGGGCTCGACCGGAATCGGGCAGGGGGTGGGGATCCCCCACGGGAAATCAAACTGCGTGCGCCAGCTCGTGGGGGCCTTTGGGCTCTCCCGGCGGGGGGTGAACTTCGATTCCCTGGACGGGGAACCGGTCCATATCTTCTTCCTTCTGGTGGCTCCGGAGGATTCGGCCGGGCCTCACCTGAAGGCCCTGGCCCGGATCTCCCGGTTGCTCAAGGACCGGTTCTTCCGGGAGGCGCTGAAAGAGGCCAAGGACGAGAAGCAGGTCCTCCGGATCATCCAGCAGGAAGACCAGAAAGGATCGTGACGGGTGGGTCTGACCCGATTCGTTTTGGCGGTCCATTGCCACCAGCCGGTGGGGAACTTCGGCTGGGTGCTGGAGGAGGCCTATCGGACCGCTTATCTGCCCTTCCTGGAGATCCTGGAGAAGCACCCGAAGGTTCCCGTCGTCTTTCATTTCTCCGGGACTCTTCTGGACTGGTTTGAGGACCGGCGGCCGGAGTTCCTCAAGCGCTTGAGGAACCTGGTCCGGCGGGGACAGGTGGAGTTCATGGGCGGCGGCTACTATGAGCCGATCCTGCCGATGGTTCCGGAGCCGGATGCGGTGGGACAATTGAGCCGGATGAACCGGATGCTGCAGCGGCTGGGGCTGGATCGGTCCGACGCCCGCCCCGGCTTGCGGACCCAAAGGCGGGCCGGGGGGAAGAAGGGCGGGGAAGGAATCACGGGGGCTTGGCTGGCGGAGCGGGTCTGGGAGGCGACCCTTCCTTCCCTGTTCGGCCAGGCGGGAATCCGATACACGGTGGTGGACGACCGGCACCTGGAACGGGCCGGGGTCAAGGAGGAGGACCGATTCGGGTTCTTCCTGACGGAGGATCGGGGCCATCCCCTGGCGCTCTTTCCCTCCTCGAAGCGGCTTCGCTACCTGGTTCCCTTTAAACCGGTCGAAGAAGTGATCCGGGCTCTTGAGGGATATCGGTCCGACGACCCGAAGGTGGTGGTGCTGGCCGATGACGGGGAGAAGTTCGGGCTCTGGCCCGGAACGCACGCCTGGGTCTACCAGGAGGGATGGCTCGAGAATTTCTTCCGGGAGCTGGAGAGACACTCGGACTGGCTGAAGATGATGACCTTCCGGCAATGCCTTAAGACGCTGCCTCCGCTAGGGAAGGTCTACCTCTCTTACGGCAGTTACGAGGAGATGGACGATTGGTCCGGCGGCTTCTTCCGGAATTTCCTCCGCAAGTACCCCGAGGCCGATGCGATGCACAAGAAGATGCTCTGGATATCCAATCGCCTGCGGGAATTTTCCACGGACCACGGACCACGAACCACGAACTCGCTCTTCAACAAGGCCCGCCAACACCTGTATATGGCCCAGTGCAACGACGCCTACTGGCATGGGATCTTTGGGGGGCTTTATCTTCGGCATCTGCGCCGAGGCATCTGGCAGCAGCTGCTGGAGTCGGAACGGATCCTGGACCAACGGGAGAGGAAACGGGACTGGGTCAAGGCGGAAGCGCTGGACATCGACGCCGATCAGGAACCGGAGCTTCTTCTTCGATCCGAGTCGACGACTCTGCTTCTGGATTCCAACCGGGGCGGCCAGATGCTCGAGTGGTCCGACAAGGAGCTGGGCCTGAACCTGCTGGATACCCTGACCCGCCGGGCCGAGCCGTACCATGAACGGCTGCGCCAGCGCAAGGAGCTGGCCTTGTCTTCGGCTGCGCTGGAAGAGGGCTCCGCCAGCCGGCCCGATCTCCCGGTGAGCATCCATGAACGGCAGGAAGAGGCCGGCGGCCTGGGGTTGGCTGACCTTCTGGTGGTGGATCGGTACCGTCGGGCCGGATGGATGGATCGGCTGTTTCCTTTGGAAGAGGATGTCCACTCCGTCGCCCGGGGCGGGGGCCGGGAGATGGGGGATTTCGTGGAGGGGCCTTACGAGGGGACCCTGCGGCGGCAGCGAGATTCCGTCCAGGCGGTCTTGACCCGCAGGGGCCGGGTCCGGATCGAGGGGGTGGATCATCCGCTGACCTTGAAGAAAACGGTGACGCTTCCCGCGAAGGGCCGCGCGATCACCGTGACGTATCAATGGGCCAACGCATCGGCGCATCCGGTCTCTTTTCTCTTTGGGAGCGAAACGAACTTGGCGCTCAAGGATGCCCATGTGAATCGAATCGGGCAGGCCCGTGGGATACGGAGGTTTTCGGTGACCGATCCGGCGGCGCGCCTGTCGGTCGGCTGGGCGTTCAGCCGGCCCGCGCAGCTTTGGCACTTCCCGCTGGAGACGGTCTCCGACTCGGAGCGGGGGATGGAGAGGACCTATCAGGGGGTATCCTTAACCTTCCTCTGGCCTCTGACCTTGAGCGGCAGAGGGTCCTGGCAGGTTCGCTGGGAGGTTCGATGGGAGTGTTGTTAAGGAAGCGGCTGTCGATCCGAAGTCGCCAGGGACTCCATGCCCGTCCGGCGGCCCTGTTTGTTCAGTTGGCCAACCGGTTCAAATCGAACGTCCGTGTCCGAAAGGGAAGGAAACAGGTCAACGGCAAATCGATCATGGGGGTGCTCACCTTGGCCGCCAGTCGGGGCTCGAGCGTGGAGGTGATCGTGGAAGGGCCGGACGCGAAGGAGGCGCTGCATGCCCTGGAACAGCTCCTCTGCCACGACGAGCTGCCGGCGGTGGTCCACCTGGTGAAACACAGGGCGCGTCCGCATCCCCACGGCCATGGCTCGTCCTCGTAATCCGAGATCCGCCGATTCGTCGGCAGAGAAGCCGGCCCCTTCCCAGGATCCGGCCACCCTGCGGGGGGTTCCCGCCTCTCCCGGCATCGCGATCGGCCGGGCCTTCCTGTTGGACAGCGAGGAGCTTTCCATCTCGAAACAGCCCATTTCCCCGGCCGACATCCCGAAGGAGATCGCCCGCTTCGAAGAGGCGCTGATCCAGACCCGCCGGCAGATCCTGGACATCCAGGCGAAGATCTCCCAGGAACTGGGATTGGAGCACGGGGAGATTTTCAACGCCCACCTGATGGTCCTGGAGGACCGGGCCCTGATCGAGGAGGTGATCACCCGGCTGAAGCAGGAACAGATCAACGTCGAGGTGATCTTCTCCGAGGTCTTGAGGAAGTATATCCGGGCCTTCTCCAAGGTGGAGGATGAGTACCTGAGGGAAAGGACGAGCGATCTGGAGGATGTGGGCCACCGGATCCTGCGCAATCTGACGGGGCTGAAGTACCGCATCTTGGCGGAGCTGACCCAACCGGTGATCGTCGTGGCGTACGACCTGTCCCCCTCCGACACCGCCACGATGCACCGCCAGCACGTGATCGGCTTTGTGACCGATATCGGAGGCCGGACCTCCCACACCGCGATCATGGCCAAGTCGCTGGAGATCCCGGCGGTGGTGGGGCTGGAGGCGGCCACCCATCGGATCCGGTCGGACGATTGGGTGGTGGTGGACGGAACCCACGGGGTCGTCGTTGTAAACCCCGATCCCCAGACCCGGAGGCATTACGAGGATCTGAAGCAAAAACTCGAGTCGCTCGATCAGGCGTTACTCAAGGTCAAGGATCTTCCGGCGGAGACGCCGGACGGCCGCCGGGTGGTGCTCTCGGCCAACATTGAGCTGCCGGAGGAGATTCCCTCCGTGATCGCCCATGGAGCGGAAGGGATTGGGCTGTACCGGACGGAGTTCTTCTACTTAAACCGGAGCGATCTCCCGACGGAGGAGGAGCAGTTCGAGGCGTACCGGCACGTGGCCAAGGCGCTTGTACCTCATCCGGTCATTATCCGGACGATCGATCTTGGAGGCGACAAGTTCCTCTCCGAGCTGAAGATTCCCCGCGAGATGAACCCGTTCCTGGGCTGGAGGGCGATCCGCTTTTGCCTGGCCCGGCCGGATCTTTTCAAGGTGCAGCTTCGGGCGATCCTGCGGGCCTCCGTCTTCGGCAAGATCAAGCTCATGTACCCGATGATCTCGGGGATCGAGGAGCTGCGCGCGGCCAACCAGATCCTGGAGGAGATGAAGCAGGAGCTGAAGGCCGAGGGGAAGGAGTTTGACCCGAACCTGGAGG
>CAZRTR010000054.1:0-10122 GCA_964603095.1 uncultured Planctomycetia bacterium | reverse complement strand
CAGAAGCTGCAGGTCCAGCCCGCCGGCCTTGACGATCTGCTCCTCGTACCACCGGCAGAAGGCGGGGATGTCCTTGGCGGTCCCGTCCGGGATATGGACATTCTTGGGGTTCACGTTGATCTGCTTGAACAGGTTCTCCCACATGAAGTAGTGGTAGCTCTGGGGATGATCGTGGCTCAATCCAACATACTCATCCAGATTAAACGTGACCGCCCGGGAGAAGTCCAGGCCCTCTTCCTTATGCAACCGGATCATCTCCTTGTAGGTGCCGATCGGGGTCGAGCCGGTGGCCAGGCCCAACACGGCCCGGGGTTTTCGCCGAACCAGATCGGCGATCAGCTCCGCGGACAACTTGGACATCTCCTCGTACGACTCTTTGATGATGACTTCCATGGCTCTTGAACGACTCCTCTTTTTTAGGGCTCGCTACGGTTGGACCGACCAGGGACTCCTGGAACAGGACGAATCCTCCTTATATCACAGATGAAGGAAGCATGTCAATCCTTCGGCAAGCTCAGGACGAACGGGCCTGGCTACCACGGCTGCCGTTCCTCCTTCTCCGGAACGGATCCGAAGGTCCGATCCGGAACGCCGTCGAAGTCCTCATCCACGTGCCCGCCGATCAGCTTGATTCCTCCCTGCCCGTAGTAGAACCAGGCGTCCGGCCGGCCGTCGTGGTTCTTGTCCAGAATCAGAAGATCCTTCACCCCTTGCTTGTAGTAGGCCCAGGAATCGTTTCTGCCGTCGAAGTTCAAGTCCCCCTGCTCCTTCAACGGCCGGCCCTGCTCCATCCACCGGACCAGATCCGGGATCCCGTCCCGGTTGCGGTCCACCTCCGACCGGACCGGTTTTCCATTCTCCATATGGACCACCACCTCCCGCTTGCCGTCCCCGTCCCGATCCCGCTCGACCCGGAGAAGGATCGCCCCTTCGCTCACCCGCCACTCGTCCGGCCTTCCGTTGCCGTCGGTGTCGCGCGCCTCCTCCCGCGCCTCGGCGAGAACAAGGGTAAGCAAGGGTGAGCAAGGGTAAGCAAGGGTAAGGGCAAAGACAAGGGAGAGCAAGGGAGAGCAGGGGAGAGCAGGGGAGAGCAGGGGTAAAAGAACCCTTGCTAACC
The DNA here is from genome assembly GCA_964603095.1 of uncultured Planctomycetia bacterium. Classification (GTDB taxonomy): domain Bacteria; phylum Omnitrophota; class Gorgyraeia; order 1-14-0-20-64-10; family 1-14-0-20-64-10; genus CAZRTR01. Next base: position 9,005 of record CAZRTR010000054.1, on the reverse strand, counting down.
CCTGCCAACCCCTCCTAACCCCTGCTAACCCCTGTCGTTTCATTCCAAAACGCGCAACGTGTCGGCCAGGAAGTTGATCTTCCGATGGACCTCCTGCCCTGCCGATGGAAGTCGTGCCAAATCGTTGCGAAGCGCCTGAACCGTTCCCTGCAGCGATTGGATCAGGTGCTGCCGCTCCTTCAGGCGCGGGCCCAAGCGGGAGGTGATCTGGTTGATCAGCTCCGCCACCTCCTTCAACTCATCGAAACGCCTTAAGGAAAGGGGCGCCAAATCGAATTCCCCCCGGGCCATCAGCCCAAGGTATCGTTTGATCCGGACCAGAGGCCCGGCGATGGTGTGGGAGAGGAACAGGGTCGCCAACAGGACCACGGGAAGCATCAGCCCAAACCCGAACGCCAGCCGGCGGTAGATCAGTCGAAGGATCTCCTCCAGCCGTCCCTGGGGATAGACCTGGGAAAGCCGTTCCACCAGGTCCGACCAGCCGGTGACATAGACCACCCAGACGGAAATCCCGAAGAAGGCGGCCAACACGATGAAGCTCACCCCCATGTACCGACATTGCAATGAGATGTCGATGAAGTATCGCTTACGCATCAATTTTCCTGTCATGGATTCACTCCCTTCGTATCATCAGGTCGCGGTGGATCGCCAGCGGCAACCCTTCCGGTTTCGCCTGTTGAATCCTCCGGCGCACCTCCACCATCGGCATGTAACGAGTGGCCACACCTCCGATCGAGACGATCCGATCCTGGGCTCGAAGCCCACCCTGGTAAGCCGCCCCTGTGGGATCGACCGCCGTCACCGTTAGCCCCAACCGCTTCATCTCCAGGGAGCAACCCGGCCAACTCTTCTTCGCCGGCTCCCTCGATTCGGAGGAGCCGCCTTTCAGGAGGATCGAGCGTTCCAGGGTCAGCCTGAGCGAGGAACCGGCCGGCCCCAGGAGAATCTGAGCCACCTCCTCCATGGGGAGGAACCCCAAGGAGCTGTCCCAGTAGCTCACCAGGGCATCCCCGACCAAGATCCCTGCCCGGTGGACAAGGGAGCCGGTCTGGACCTGGCGAACCTTGGCCCAGGGCTCCGAGGATTGAAGCTCCAACCCCCAGCGTCGCTCCAGCGCCGCCGCCGGATTCCCGATCCTTTCCATGGAAGTCGCTTTGCGTTCCAGATCCTCCAGACGGCGCAGCGCCTCTTCCGCCTCCTCAAAGGTCGGGTTGGCCTGGGCCGCCTTCCGGAAGAACCCCCGGGCCAGGGCAAACCCCCCATACTCCAGCGCCTGGTTGCCCAGATAGAGGTAATTCCGCTCCGGATCGTCGTAGAAGACCTCCTCCACCTCCCCTCGCGGGATCGTCCGCTCCCCTTCCTCCGTGCTGACCACAATCCGGTCCCGATGCTCCTCCACCACCAGCCCCTTCCGGGTCTCGCCCGAGGCGAGGTAGACGACATCCGCGCCCGCGGGGGTAAGCAAGGGTGAGCAAGGGTCAGCAAGGGTCAGGGCAAAGACAAGGGAGAGCAAGGGAGAGCAGGGGAGAGCAGGGGAGAGCAGGGGTAAAAGAACCCGTGCTAACCCCTGCCTTCCCCTCCTAACCCCTGCTAACCCTTTTCTTTTCCTCAGTCGCCGCACAGCTTCTTATAGCTTTCGTAATGGTGGACGGCGAACCCTCCGAAGCTGGGCCGTTGCCCCACCGCCTGCAGGATCTTCTTGAGCTCCCGGCCCATCTGGCCGCAGGAGGTTTTTCCGAAGGTGATGTAATCCGGCAACAGATCCTCCTGCGTCTCCTGGCCGATCACCACCCTCTTGCCCACCCGGTCGGCGTATTCCAATTCGAGAGAGACCAGGCGGATCGTCCCGTCCGATCCGTCGGCGAAATTCCGGTAGGCCATCACCGTGACGGTGTCCACCGTATCCAGGACATGGTAGGAGGGGGGCTTCACACTCCCCTGCCAGAGGATCCGGTAGTCCGAATCGTCGTCGAACCAGAAAGGGATATCGACGCCGAAGACCAAGGAATTGCCGTTTCCCTTCAGCGCCTCGGCGATCTTTCGGTTCAGGTCGAGATATCCCCCCAGCAGCCGGCCCGGCTCCCGGTTCCAGGCATCGGAGAGGAGGTACACCTCCACATCGGTGTGGACCCCGTCAAACCGCTCCTCGGGGGAGACCGCCGCGTTGAACTGCCGGATCGAATCGATCCACTGCAGGGGGATCGGATGGTAGCGGCTCAGTCCCCAGCGGGGGTCGCCGGCCAAGGCGTGAACCTGGATCTGGGCCCGGTGGGCGAGGCGGTTGAACTGGCGGTAGGAAGAGCCGAACGGCTCCGACAGATGGTAGGCCGAGAGATACAAGGTCCCTATTCCGTGGCGCCGGCAAAAGTTCAGCAGCCGCAGGCGCGGTTTCGGTTCTGAAACGATGCGGGCGTCCCAGACCCACATCGCCCGGGGCGGCTCCGGTTCGGCAAAGACAGGGGTAAGAAGGGGAGAGCAAGGGTAAGCAAGGGTGAGGGCAAAGACAAGGAAGAGCAAGGGAGAGCAAGGGGGAGCAGGGGAGAGCAGGGACAAAGGGACCCGTGCTAACCCCTGCTTTCCCCTCCTAACCCCTGCTAACCCTTCTTTTTTCACTCGAGCGTGATGTCGTCGATGTAGACGGTGCCCGTCGCTTGTCCCTCCGGAAACAGATCCCCCTCGAAACAGATGGAGATCGAGGCCAGCTTGCTGTAGTCCACGAAGTAATTGTCCAGCGGAATCGTGGCCTTCTGCCATTCGGCGCTCAGTTTCCCCGCCGGCAGATATTTTCCGATCTCCTCCGACTTGACCGAATCCCCCACCCGATCCCAATGCCGGTCCGCCAGCCCCACGGCGAAATTCTCCTGGCCGGTCTCCCCCCGAACCCAGAAGGTGATCGCCTGGAACTGGGATCCATCCAGGTACTGCTCCCCCACCGGCTCCGGATTCGGATTCTCCTCCGTGGGAGCCACCAGATACCCGGGCATCTTCAGCAACGTGTAATAGCCGCACCAACCCCCCAGGTTGTAAGGACCCCCTTCGGCCTTCTTGTCGTACCGGAGCATCAGGACACTCGACCTCTTCCCCGCCATTTCCTGCGCCGTCCGGCTGATCATGATCCGGGAGGGGGCCCGGACATAGACATTGGCCCTGGCTCCCAACCGGTTGCGGATCTCCTCCCCTTCGAAGTCGTCGATGAGCGTCGCCGCAAAAGCCAGTTCGTAGTTCGTAGTCAGGAGTGAGTAGACAAGTACAAAAGCCATGAACCACGAACCACGAACCACGAACTCGTTTTTCATTGCAAGGCCCTCCTATTCGAACATCAGATCGTCGATATAGACCGTTCCCTTGCCCGCCCCGCCGGGGAGGACCGAGCCCTCGAAGCAGACCGCCAGGGAGGCCAGCTGATGGTGATCCACGAAGAAGGCATCCAGCGGGATGGTCGCCTTCTGCCATTCGGTGGTCAGTTTTCCCTCGGCCAAGTATTTCCCGATCGGCTCCGACTTGATCGAGTCGCCCACCTCATCCCAGTGGCGGTCCGCCACCCCGACGACGAAGTTCTCCTGGCCCGTCTCCCCCTTCACCCAGAACGAGATCGCCTTGTAAGCGGCGGCATCGAAGTAACGGGACCCGGTCTTCAGCAGGGTGTAGTATCCGCACCATCCTCCCGAATCGTAGGGTCCCCCCTTGGCTTTTTTATCGTACTTGAGCATCAAGGAGCCGGATCCCCCATGATGCTGTTCCTTGACCTTTAACGCCAGCGTCCGGGAGGGCTCCATCACGTAAGCGTTGGACATCCCACCCAGCTTGTTGGCGCTGCCCCCCTCGAAATCGTCAATGAGCAGCGAGTCGGCAAAGACAGGGGTAAGCAAGGGTGAGCAAGGGTCAGCAAGGGTCAGGGCAAAGACAAGGGAGAGCAAGGGAGAGCAGGGGGGAGCAGGGGAGAGCAGGGGTAAAAGCACCCCTGCTAACCCCTGCCAACCCTTACTAGCCCTTGCTAACCCCTGAGCTTTCACTCCTCTTCCCACTCCTTCAACAGATCCTCCTGAGTTTTCCGAATGAGGCGAAGATCCTCCAAAAAAATCGCCCCGGATCCCGGACGATGAAAGTTGATGACGAAGGAGCCCATCTGGGTCCAGTCCAGCCGCCCGAAATCGGCCAGGGGAATCACCACCTCCTGCCACTCGGTCGTCACTCCGCTGGCAAGGTATTTCTCGATCGTCCCGGCCTTCACCGAGTCGCCGATCGTCAGCCACGACTTGTCGGCCATCCCGATCTCGAACGATTCTCCCCCCCGCCCTCCCTTCACCCAGAAGGTCACCTTCTTGTAGGGGGAAAGGTCGTAGTAGCCACCGTCGATCTGATTGAGGAGGGTGTAGTAGCCGCACCAACCGGTGGCCCGTTTGTCGAAATCAAGCCGCAAACTCCGTCCCTTCTCCCCCCGGCGCGGGCCGGCAACTCGGCTGAACCGACAGACGGAGGGGAGCCGCTTGTAGGCATTGGCCTTTCTGCCCAGGAGGTTCAGGTCGCTATGGTCGAAATCGTCCAGGAGAAGCTCCCCCTGGGCGACCATCTCGTCCTCCCGGCTCCCCAAAACCTCCGTATGGAAGGAGAGCCCCTCGATCCAGAAGGTCCCCTCTCCCTCCTCGTTAAAATTAAAGACGAGCGAGTAGACCCGCTCCAAGTCGGCGCCGAAGAAATCTTCCAGAGGGACCTGGACCCGCTGCCATTCGGTGGTCACCCCCGAAGGCAGATACCGGTGGATGGAGCCGCTCAAGACCGCATCCTCCCGTTTGTTGGAGATGGTGTCGTTGAGCCCCAACTCGAAGGTTTCATCCCCCTTTGCCCCTTTGATCCAAAAGGTCATCGCCGCGTACCGGGACAGGTCTCCTAGAATCACGACGTAGGCCCCGCAGAAAGAAGGGCTCGGCGCCTTCCGGTATCGGATGAAGATCGCCTCTCCTTCCGAATCTTCGCGGCGCACATGATCATCGTAGTATACCCCATATTGCGACGGTTTCATCGCGTATCCGCCGGCGCGGCCTCGATCGGCGAACCTCTGCTCCGACTCGAACAGCGCCGTCCCCGCCGGCAAGGGGGCCACGTCGCTGAGCGCCACGACTTCCGCAAAAACAGGGGTAAGCACGGGAAAGCAAGGGGAAGCAGGGGAAAGCAGGGGGAGAAACAACATCGCGATCGGTGTGGCTACTTTCTTGAGCCAACGTGTTTTGGGAGTCTTCTGTTCGAGGGCTTGCACCAATCGTTTGAGTAAAAATTCCGTCTGCCCTGCAAGACGATCCAACTCATGAAATTGCTCCTCAGACAAGAGTCCGTCCTGGCGACAATCCTCGATATCCCCAATAAGTTCTGCGAGAGACCCTCGCGAGATACCCAGGGCTTGAAGGTATTCTCGGAGTGACCGCCTAATATATCCCTCCTGAATATTTTGCTTGACCGACCTAGCGGCATCCCGCATTTGACTGACTCGCCGAAATTCACCCTGAGGAAATGCGCGCGTCAGTTCATAGACCATGGCTCGGAGGCGGGCTGCATTTCTCCAAACGATGAGCCCACGATACCCCTGCTTACCCGTGCTAACCCATCCTAACCCCTGCTCACCCTTTCGATCGTTCATCTCAGTTCCAGCAGGTTGAACGTCGTCGGGTCCCCCCACTGCCGCTCGGGGGAGCTGGAGAGCAAACACTTCTGCGGCTGTCGGCCATCATCCGCATCGGAGACATCGACCATCACCCCCAGCCGGAATCCGGGTTGGAGCTGCCCGGATCTTAAGACCCCATTCTGCAGGGCCAGCATCTCCGGGGATTGATGAGCAGGAACAGCCCCCCGAACACCCGGATCGACGCCGACGCGGCGGGTCAACCCCTGGAACAGGACCTTGGTCGGCACACGAACCTCCAGGATGTAGCCCCCGGGCCGTTGCGCCGCGGCGATCTGAATCGCCTTCAGGGAATTGGGATCCACCGATGGAACCCAGATGTGCACCTCCGGCTTGAGATTTCTGAAGTTGCCGGGGCTGAATCCGAACTGGAAATCATCGGAGGAGTTGACCGCCTCGTTGTAATCCCCCTCCAGGTCGGCGTCGATCCAGACCTCCGCGTGGTCCCCCTCCCACATGTCGGCCCCTTGCCTTTCTTGGAAAAGGGCCTGGTCGGTCACGTCGAAGGCCACCAGCAGGGCTTCCGGCTCCCACTGGAAGGCCATCCGAGCACTAAGATCCTGAGGCCCTCCCCAGGCCCCGACCCCGTACAGGACCTGGGAGCGCTGCTGCAGGATCACCCAGGGGACCTGGCTCCAGTCGCTCAAGTCCCCGTCGATGGCGACCGGCCCTTTCGTCCCGTAAGCGGAGAGGGCCGGAATCTTCTCCGATCGTTCCCGGGTGGGGACGTTCCGGCCCCGCTGGAGCAGGCGGTAACTGTCGTAGGCGTGGATCGCGATCCCGCCGAAGCTCGGCTCCTTGGCGAACTCCTCCACCACGATCTCCAGCTGCTGCTCCATCTCCTCCCACCCTTCCTCGTGGAAGGTGTTGCGCCGCTTCCCCTGGCCCATCTGAACCAGGTCCTGGGTCTCCACGCCGATGACCACCTTCTTGCCCAGGCGGTTGGCCAGATCGATGTGGAACCGGCCGTTCTTGATGATATCGACGGCGGTATCGTAATAGTCCATCAGGGCCGCGACATCGACCTGAGCCAGGAGCTGCTCCTCGAACTCCGGCTCCCGGTTGTAGAAAACCGGGATCGCGATCCCCAGCCGGAAGGGCCTGCCCTGAGCCGAGTCGAAGGGGGAATCCCCCCGCTCCGCGTCGATCAGCTGCCGCAAAGATTTGAGCAGCTCCACGAACTCCCTCTTCAACTTCTCCCGGTCCCCGCTTTCCCACTCGGAGGTCAGGTACGGCTCGATGTCGAGGGAGACCCCGTCGATCCGCTCCGATGCCGGATGCCGGCGGTTGAAATCCAGGTAGCCCCGGACCCACTGAACCACCTGCGGATGGTTCGCCTTCAGGGCCCAGAGGGGGTTCCCCTGCAGCGCCTCCACCTTCAATTCCTGTGCGTGGGCGGCTTTCAAAAACTCGGCCAGCCGCTTCTGGTAATCGGCAGGAGTCCGGTGGATCGGGTCCTCCCCCAGATAGATGTAGATCGTGGAGATCGCGGTTCTCTTGCAGAAGGCAAGCAGCTCCTCCCGGATCTGAAGGTTATTCAGCGGATCGTACTTCCAGACCCAGGAGGAGCGGGCGGCCCGCGAATCCGGCTTCACCCGAGGGGCATTGGCTTCCTGCTGCCGCTCCACTTCGGAATCGTGGACAAAGGAGACATCGTCGATCTGGACCGCCCCCTTCCCCTCGTACCGGAACCAGAGGACGAGGGACCCCATCCGGGTCATCTCCAGGTCGGAGCGCAGGCCGGCCAAGGGGACTTTCACCTGCTGCCACTCGCGGGTAACCCCCTGCGGGAGGAAGGCGTTGACCGGCCCGGCGTAGACGGCGTCGATCTCCAGCTCCTGCATCTTTTCATCCGCCAGCCCGATGTCGAACCGCTCTCCTCCTTTCTCTCCCTTCACCCAAAAGGTCAGGGCGTTGTGCCGCGAGACGTCGATCCCGTTCAACAGGGTGTACCAGCCGCACCATCCGCCGGTCTTGGAATACTCGATCCGCAGAGCTTTGCCCGCCTGTCCTGAGCCGGATCCTGCCGTTCGTCCTGAGCTTGTCGAAGGACGGCTGTCCGGCACCTTGGTGATCACCGTATAGGAAGGGCGCCGGGCCCAGGTTCCCTGGAAGGCATCCAGCCGGTTCTTCCTTTCCGCGAACAGCCCCTGGGTGGCCCCCACCTCGAAATCGTCCACCAGGATCGGCTCCGGCAGGATGACAACCCCCTCTCCCCTCGGGGGAGAGGGTAGGGTGAGGGGGACGGCTGGCTTACTCAGCCGGAATAGCCCCCACCCGAGGACCGTCATCCCGAGAGCAACACAGAGCAGAACGATCCCCTTTTTCACAGGATCCAGTCACCTCATCGGTAAATCTTAAGGTCCTCGTCGAGGGAGGCCACCTTGATGAAATCCTCATCCAGCGTAAAAAGGGCTACCCGATGCTGAATGGTCAACGCCATAATCAGCGCATCCACGGTGTGCACTGCAATTCCTTGCCGGCGGCAGCGGCCAAAAAGATAGGCCGCAGCCAAGTAACTATCTCGGTTTGCCTCCAGAAAGGGAAGCGAATACATCTGAGCGCGCAGCTGTTCTCTCGCTCGAGGATCCCTGGCACCCTGCAGGACCTCCTGCAGAATGACTCCACACGTACAGGCCTCGCCACTCTCCAGAAGCTCGTCGAGCCTCTGAGCCATGGGTGAATCTGGTTTCTGTAGCACCTCGATCCACAGGGAGCTGTCCACCAGGATCATTCAAAACGCCCCTTTCTCCACTCCTTGATGTGCCACTCCCCCTTCACTTTTCCGGCGAGGCCCAAGATCTTCCGGGACTCTTTCCGGCGAACAAGCTCTTCCACCGCCAAGTTCACGACATCCACCTTCTTCTTCAGAGCCGTCATCCTCCGAACTTTCTTGACCAGATCGTCCCGAAGGTTCACCACCGTCCGACTCATTCCATCCGCCTCCAACGCCGAATCCTCTTCTGCATCTGCCTCTCCTGCCGTTGGCGCTCAGCCTTTGAAACCGGAATTTTCCCCAACAACTGAAGGTGCCTGCGCAGGTTGGGGGTATTGACGAGCTCCTCCAACGCCTGATTCACCAGATCCACCTTCTTCTTGACGCCGGTCAGCTCCTTCGCCCGCTTGACCAGCTTGTCATCCAGATCGATCACCGTCCGGCTCATCCCATCACCTCCCACCAACGAGGGTACACTGAAATGATATAAAAGTCAAACGAAAATGATATCTCTTTGAAACCTGGCCCCGGGGAGCCCCCCCATTACGTGTGGATAAACATGAAGGTGCCCAGGCCTTCCTCCTCCAAGTCGACCATCGTGACCGCCTGAATCGG
>CAZRTR010000053.1:0-10671 GCA_964603095.1 uncultured Planctomycetia bacterium | reverse complement strand
TTCCAGGATCGTGCTGGCCGGGGTGATCGGATATCCGGCGTAGACCTTCAGACCCGCCGCGATCGCCCCCAGACAGAGGGCCTCGTTGCCGGAGAGGATCAGCTTCGGCTGCCGTCCGGTGGGGGCCATCTTGACCGTATCGACCTTCTGGATGTTCTGGGCCACGTACCGGGCGCCGGCCTCCAGGGCCTTGACGTTCTTCTCCAAGACCTGCTCACCCTTCCTGCCGAACTTTTCCCGGATCAGCCCCTTGAACTTTTCCTGCGGAATTCCGAACAGTTGGCTTAAAGCCCCCAGGGCCACCATGTTCTTGGTCAACCGGACTCCGATCTCCTCCATCGCGATCTTGGTGAAGGGAACCGGATACCTGACGGCGCGCAGGCCCTCCTCCGGAAGAAAATCGGTATTGTCAAAAACGAGGACACCGTCGGGTTTCAGCTCCTTGACGTGCCGGTCGTACGCCTCCTTGTTGAAGGCGATCAGCACATCGATCTGGTCCCCCCGCGAAAGGAGGATGTTCCCGTCGGAGACCCGGACCTGGATCATCGCGTGGCCCCCCTTGATCTCCGCAGGGTAGCTGCGGAAGGTGTAGATCTCCAGCCCCGAGCGGGCGCAGGCGGTGGTGAAAAGGTCCCCCGTGGAGATCACCCCTTCTCCTCCCTCACCCCCGAATCGGAAGACATAGTCGCTCATAGGTATCTCTGGTTCCAGGCGTCCAGTTCCTTCGTGAAATACTTCACCCGAACCTTCTTGTACTCCTTCGTCGAATAAAGGATCGCATGCTCCGTGATCCCGGTTTTACCGGCGATCGCCTCCACCACCTGCTTGCACTCCGGCCCGGTCCGGGCGTGGATCATCGTGAAGATCGTGTAGGGCCAATCGTCGTAGGTCGGCCGCTGGTAACAGTGGGTCACTCCCCGGAATCCGCCCATGACCGGCCCCAGCTCCTCCAGCCGCTCAAGCGGCACCTTCCAAACCGCCATCCCGTTGACCACGAACCCGACGACGCGATGGTGCAGAACGCCGGCGAACCGCCGCATGATCCCATCCTCCTGGAACCGACGCCCGAACACCAGGATCTCCTCCCCGCTCAGGCCCTCCGACTCCCCCATCTTACCGAACGGCTCCGCCTCGCAGGGGAGATCCTCCTGCAGCGCCCGGATCGCCCGGATATCCCGCTCACTTAAACGTGCCGCCTCGGGGGGACTCTTCCAAGCCCAAGCGGCCGCGCCGTCGGTCTCATCCGATAACTTCGTCTCCCCGGCCACGTCGAGCTGAACCCCGATCTTGAACAGCCGCAAGGTCGGCAGCAGACGGGTCGCTTCCGCCCCTGAAAGCTGATGGAGACGATCCACCGTCTTCTCCATCGAGCAGCCGGGAGGCAGAGCGACCGTGTACCAGAGGTTGAAGGCGTGGTTCCTCCCGTAGTTGTGGCTGACCCCCGGATGTTCGTTGATGGCCGCCGCCCCGGCATCCAACCGATCCTTTGGAAGCCGCACCGCCACCAGAGAGCTCTGGTAGCCCAGGCGCCGCGTGTCAAAGATCGCGCTGATCTGCCGGATCATCTGCCCTCCCTTCAGGCGCTGGACCCGGCGGAGGACCTCCTCCTCCGACAATTCCAGGGACTGGCCGAACGCCTCGTACGGCCGCTTCAGAAGCGGGAACTGTTTCTGGACCGCGGTCAAGAGCCGCTTGTCCTTGAGGTCCAGGTCCTGCGGCTTTAGCGGCGGCGCCTCGGCCTTGGTCGCCTGCATCAATAAGTATACCTTTTAGCGGCGCACAAAGGCCTTGGGGGAGACTTCCACCGATTTCAAGATCTCGTTGCGGATCTCCTCCGTCACCTTCAGCGCCTGGTCCCAAGGCCGCTGCCAGACGTTCCGCCCGAAGATGAAGCCAGTCACCCCCGCCTGCAGGGAAAGCCGCACCGTCTCCAGGAGATCCTCCCCTCCCTTCTTGGGGCCCCCGGAAACCAGCGTGAAGCAGCGGCCGGCCGAAGCCACCACCTTCTTCATTTGCTCCACCGGCTCCAGGGTCAAGGTGTTGTACGGCTTCGGGTGCTTCGACATCTTCTCCGGATGAATCTGCGGGAAATTCAGCTTGATCACGTCGGCCCCCAGCTCCATCGCCACCCGGGCCGCGTAATCGACCGCCCAGAGGGAGTCCCGCCCCCCCTTTTCCTCGACATGCTTTCCCCGGGGATAGGCCCAGACGATCACCGGCATCCCGGCGGCTTCCGCCTCTTGGCGCACTTTCGCGAATTGGAGGAAGTCCCGGTCCTGCGCGGCGGAGCCGACGTACAGGGTGTACCCCACCGCGTCGGCCCCGAGCCGGACCGCGTCCTGAACGGAAGCGTTCAAAGGGGAAAAGGCCTCGTCATCCGGCGGGATCTCGGTCTTGCCGTTGAGCTTCAGAATGAGCGGAATCCGACCGGCGTATTTGGGGTAATACTTCTCCGCCAAGCCGATCTGGACCGCGATCCCGGAGAAGCCCCCCTCCACGGCGAGCCGGAACTGGAACTCCGGATCGAGGGCTTCGGGATTGTCGAAGAAGTCCCGTGGGCCGTGCTCCAACCCCTGGTCGATCGGAAGAACCTGCATCTTCCCGTGGCCGGGCCCGAACTGAACCAGGAATCGATAAAGCCGCCCCTTCTTTCCGGCCGGCAGATCCAAATCTTCCAATCGAACCATTAGAACCTCCTCTGAACGTCATTCCCGCGAAAGCGGGAATCCGATCCTCACTTTCGTGAGGATGACGCTTCGCGTCATCTTAGGTCGTTCGCCAGCTCCAGAACCCAATCCTCGGTGTCCGACATCGATCGTTCGGGAAGGTGGCCGGCGCCGTTGGTGATCGCCAGCATCCGTTCAATCGGCCCAAGGGCCCGCCGCGCGATCTCCGGCGCAACGGTGATCTCGTGCTGAAGCGTCACCAGCGATCGGTACACCTTTTCCAGCGTGTTGCGTTCCATGTGGTGGCAACGGGCATGCTCACTGGCCGGAAGGAACCGCTTCTCAGGATTCTCTTTCTGCATCCGGTACAGGATTCCGTTGTCGGTCGCCACAATGAAGGCCCGGCAGGGGGACTGTCGGACGTATTGGATCATCCCATCGGTGGAAAGGATCCGGTCGGCCAGATCGATCTGCTTGGTGAGACACCCGCACTCCGGGTGCATCAGAAACTCCGCCTCCGGGTGAAGGTCCTGCAAACGCTCGATCTGAGCCGGATCGATCACCGCGTGGGAGGGACAGTACCCCTTCCAGAGGTCGATCTTCCGCCCCGTCTTGGCCCGGACGTAGGAGCCGAGGTAATAATCCGGCACGAACAGGATCTCCTTCTCCGGCGGGACCGATTCAACCACGGCGATGGCGTTGGAAGAGGTGCAGCAGAGATCGCACTCCGCCTTCACGGCGGCACTGGTGTTGATGTAGCAAACGACCACCCCCTCGGGATGCTGCTCCCTCCAGCGGCGGATCTGACCCGGCATCACCGTGTCGGCCAGGGAGCAGCCGGCCGCCGGATCCGGGACGATCACCTTCTTGCCCGGGCACAGGATGGCGGCCGTCTCCGCCATGAAATGGACCCCGCAGAAGAGGATCACCGGCTCCTCAACCCTCCTGGCGTACTGGGCCAGCTTCAGCGAATCGCCGAGAAAATCGGCCACCTCCTGGATCGGCCCCTCCTGATAGTTGTGGGCCAGGATCACCGCCCCTTGGGCTTTCTTCAACTCCCGCACCAAGGCAATCAGCCGCTCTTTCGGCATGGCGGCAATCGGAGCCGGGACGTTCAAGGGGCGACCTCCGACTTCGGGGACCGCATGGCCCCCTCACCTTTATCCTCTCCCCCATTGGGGGAGAGGGCGTGGTGAGGGGGAGTCGCCGCCTGGAGGAGCTGCGAGATGTGCATCGAGCAGAACTTCGGTCCGCACATCGAGCAGAAGGCGGCCGACTTGTAGGCGTCGTGGGGGAGGGCCTCATCGTGGTACTGGCGCGCCCGCTCCGGATCCAAGCTCAAGGCGAACTGCCTGTTCCAGTCGAAGGAGAACCGGGCCCGGGAGATCTCGTCGTCCCGTTCCCTCGCCCCAGGTCGATGCCTGGCGACGTCGGCGGCGTGGGCGGCGATCTTGTAGGCGATGATCCCCTGCCGGACATCCTCGGCATTGGGCAGCCCCAGGTGCTCCTTTGGGGTCACGTAGCACAGCAGCGACGCCCCGAACCAGCCGACCATCGCCGCCCCGATCGCCGAGGTGATATGGTCGTAGCCGGGGGCGATGTCGGTCACCAGGGGACCCAGCGTGTAGAAGGGGGCCCCGTGGCAAAACTCCTGCTGCTTGGCGACATTCATCTGAAGCTGATCCATCGGGACGTGGCCCGGCCCTTCGATCATCACCTGGACATCCTGCTCCCAGGCCCGCAGCGTCAGCTCCCCCAAGGTCTTCAGCTCCGCGAATTGCGCGGTATCGGAGGCGTCGGCGAGACAGCCGGGCCGCAGGCCGTCGCCTAGGCTAAAGGAGACGTCGCACTTCTTAAAGATATCGCAGAGTCGGTCAAACTCGGTGTAGAGGGGATTCTGTCGGTCGTGAACCAGCATCCACTGAGCCATGAGGGACCCGCCCCGGCTGACGATCCCGGTCACCCGGCGCTGGACCAGGGGCAGATACTCCCTCAACACCCCGGCGTGGATCGTCATGTAATCAACCCCTTGCCGCGCTTGCTCCTCGATCACTTCGAACAGAAGCTCCGTCGTCAGCCGCTTGATCTTTCCGGCCCGCTGGACAGCCTCGTAGATCGGCACCGTCCCGATCGGGATCGTGCTCGCCCGCAGGATCGCTTCCCGGATCTTCGGGATGTCGCCCCCGGTGGACAGATCCATCGCCGTGTCGGCCCCGTACCGGATCGAGACTCGGATCTTCTCCAGCTCCTGATCGATGTCGGAGGCGACGGCGGAGTTGCCGATGTTGGCGTTGATCTTGCAGGTCGCCGCCAACCCAATTCCGATCGGCTGAAGCTCCGGGTGGTTGACGTTGGCCGGGATGATCATTCGTCCCTGCGCCACCTCTTTCCGGACCCGCTCCGGGTCCAGATGCTCCGCCTGGGCGACCGTTTGCATTTGTCTGGTGACGCTCCCAGCCCTGGCAGAACCCATTTGTGTCATTGGACGTCCTCCTTTTACCCGTTCTTCTCCCGGATAAGAGACAAGAACTCCATCCGAGTCTTCGGATCGGTCCGGAAGATCCCCAGCATCGAGCTGGTCACCATCCTGGTGTTCTGCTTCTGCACCCCCCGCATCATCGTGCACAGGTGCTGCGCCTCCATCACCACCCCCACCCCCTTGGGCTTCAGATGTTCCTGCAGGGTCTCGGCGATCTGGCAGGTGAGCCGCTCCTGCACTTGGAGCCGCCGGGCGAAGATGTCGACGAGCCGTGGAATCTTGCTCAACCCCACGATCTTTCCGTTGGGGATGTAAGCCACCTGGCACTTTCCAAAAAAGGGAATCAGGTGGTGCTCACAGAGGGAAAAATAGTCGATGTCCCTGACCAGCACCATCTCGTCGTACGGCTCCACGAACCGGGCCCCATGGAACAGCTTCTCCACATCCTCCCGGTATCCCTGGGTGAGGAATCGCAATGTCCGCTCCATCCGCTCCGGGGTCTTGAGCAGTCCCTCCCGCTGCGGATCCTCCCCCAAAAGGAGAAGCAAGTCCTGGATCAGCGAGGAGATGCGTGGACCATCGTCATTGCGAGCGACCAACGGGAGCGAAGCAATCTCGTTTTGAGATTGCTTCGTCGCTATCGCTCCTCGCAATGACGTCTCTATGTTCATCGAAGACGGCTCGCCAGTTCCACCAGCAGCCGAATCCCCGCCCCCGTGCCCCCTTTGACCTGGTATCCCCGCTCCGCCTCCGACCAGGCCACTCCGGCGATGTCCAGGTGGACCCAGGGAGTCTTCCCGACAAACTCCTTCAAGAAGTAACCGGCGGTGATCGTTCCGGCCCCGTCGACTCCCACGTTCTTCAGATCCGCCACGTCCGATTTGATCTGTTCTCCATACTCCGGCCAGAGAGGAAGTTCCCAGGTCTTCTCTCCGGTCCGGTTTCCGGCCTCCCGAACCTGGTCGATCCATTTCGGGTCGTTGCCCATCAGGCCCATCGCGTGGTGCCCCAGCGCCACGATGCAGGCCCCGGTCAAGGTGGCCAGATCGACGATCGCTTTGGGCTTGAACCGCTGGGCGTACCCCAGCGCGTCGGCCAGGACCAGGCGCCCCTCGGCGTCGGTGTTCTCCACCTCCACCGTCTTGCCGGAATAAGTCTTAATCACATCCCCCGGTCTCTGGGCGGAGCCGCTGGGCATATTCTCCGTCGCCGGAACCAACCCCACGACACGGACCGGAATCCTCAACGCCGCGATCGCTCGGACCGCCCCCAGCACCGCCGCCCCGCCCGACATGTCGTACTTCATCTGCTCCATCTTGGCCGCCGGCTTGATCGAGATCCCGCCCGAATCGAAGGTGATCCCCTTGCCGGCGAAGACCAGGGGGGCCTTCCCCCGGCTCCCCCGCCCCTCATACTCCAAGATGATAAACTGGGCCGGTTCCACCGACCCTTGAGCGACACCCAGGATCGCGTTCATCCCCAACCGCCGCATCGCCGCAGGATCCAGCACCTTGACCCGGAACCGGAACTTCCGCCCCGCCCCCTTGGCCTCGTTTGCCATCGCGCGGGGCGTCAGCTTGTTCGAGGGCCGGTTGATCAGGTCCCGGGCCCAGCAGACCGCCTCGGCGATCGCCTGGCCGCGCCGGACCCCTTGCTGGGCGAGGGCCTTCTCTTTTTGAGTCGGGACCACGACGGTAACCGACCTCAAACTCCGCCTCTGGTCGGCCGAAACCACCTTCAGCTCGTCGTACCGGTAGGTCCCCAGGATCGTCCCCTCGGTCACCACCTGGGCTACCTGATCGGCCGTGGCGTTGGGGACCGAGACGATCCCCCGGGCGAAGGTCTCAAGGCCGGCAGCCAGCGCCCGGCGGCTGGCGGTCGCCGCCGCCTGGCGGACCCGATCCAGGGTGAGATCCTCCTTCTTCCCGGCCCCGACCAGGATGAGCCATTGAGAACCGACCGGGAGGAGAAACGTCTCATTCAGCTTTCCCTGGAATCGCTTCGACTTGAGGAGCCCTTCCACCGCTTTGCGGACGGGGGCAGACCAGCCGCCGGCCCAGGGGGGAAGGGTCGTCCCTTCCAAAAGTCCAAGCAGGATCGGCTGCCTCTGGTCGGTCAGCCGTCCGGTCACCACTGAGAATTTCACGCCGCCTCCTTCAAGACAAAACGGTGTCAGGCACCGGCCTTCGGCCGGAGCCAGACACCCTCGCCACCACCTTCGGCAACACCTCCAACACCTGGTCGATCTCCTCCTCGGTCGTCGAAGCCCCCAGGGTGCAGGTGATCGTCCCCATCGCCCGGGCATTTTCCACCCCCATCGCCCTGAGCACGTGGGAGGATTTCATCGTCTGATGCTGGCAGGCCGACCCTAAACCGACCGCGATCCCTTCCAGATCCAACGCTAACACCAACGTCTCCGCGTCGACCCCTGCGAAACTGAAACTGGCATGCCCCGGCAGCCGCTCATCCGGATGCCCGTTCAAGGAGCCCTCAGGAATGTCGTTTAAGATACCTTGAACCAGCCGATCTCGTAAAGTGGAAAGTCGTCCGCTGAGACGCGGCAACCGTTCCCGAGCCACGAACGCCGCATCCCCCATTCCGATGATCCCGGGGAGATTCTCGGTCCCGGCCCGGCGCCCACCCTCCTGACCACCCCCGACGAAGAGAGGATCGATCCTCACCCCCTTGCGCAGGAACAGGGCCCCCACTCCCGGGGGCCCCCCAAAGCTGTTTGCCGCCAACGAAAGGGCATCCACCGGAATCTCTCGGACGTCGATCGGAGTCTGACCGGCAGCCGCCACAGCGTCGGTATGAAACAGAATCCCTTTTGTCTTGACCCGGCGGACCAACTCGCGCATCGGCTGAATCGTGCCGACCTCCCCATTGGCCCATTGGATCGAAACCAGAACCGTCTGCGGGGTCAAGGTCCTCTCCACCTCACCCGGATCGACCCGGCCGAATCGATCCACCGGAACGATCGAAACCGACCCGCCCCCCTTCTCCATCCGATGGGCCGTCTGCAGAATCGAAAGGTGCTCCACCGCCGAGACCACCCGGTGTTTGCCTTTCGGCTCAACCGCTTTTGCCAACCCGACGAGAGCCCACGTGTTGGCCTCCGACCCCGAGGAGGTGAAAAGGATCTCCTCCGGCCGGGCGCCGATCAGATCGGCCACCTGCCGACGGGCCTTCTCCAAATGCTGCGCCGCCGCTCGACCCTCCGCGTGCGGGCTGGAAGGATTCCCTGCCAGGTGGCTTCCGTTTAGAAGATCCAGATAGATTCGCCGCATCGGTGGGCCTAAACAGGACTATTTTATCAGGTATACTTTTTCAATGGAAGAGGCGAGAAGAGAGGGGTGGAAAACCATTGGGGATGTCACTTTACCACTTTACACATCCCGTAACGCTGGACGCCTTGGCCCCGCTGATCGTGGGGACGGCGGTGGCCGGACTGGGGCTGATCGTCCTGATCCGGGAACGGGCCGTTTTCGACAGCGTCATGTTCTTCTTGATGACCCTGGTCGGCGCTGTCTGGCTATGGAGTCACGTCCCCCTCTACTCCACCTCGAGTGAGTGGGTGGCCCTTCGCTGGGCCAAGATCGAAAATGTGGCGGTGGCCTTCATCCCCAGCGCCGTCACCTGGTTCACCCTGGCGGTGGTGGATCAGCTTCGGCGGTTCCGGCTCCTGGCGTGGGGAAGTTTGTTTCTCTCCCTGATCTTCGCCGGGTCGATCCTCGGGACCGACCGGTTCATCGCCGGCGTCTATGATTACCCTTGGGGTTACTTCGCCCGATACGGCCCCTGGTCCATCCCGTTTCTGATCTTCTTCTTCGCCCTGATGGCCTTCAACCTGTGCCGGTATGGACTGGAACTCCGGCGGGCCGATACCACAATCCGGAAACGCCGCCTGAAGGCCCTCCTGATCGCCTTCTCCATCGCCTATCTCGGATCGGTGGACTACCTGCCCGCCTTCGGGATCCCGGTCTACCCGATCGGCTACCTGTTTGTCTTCGGCTTCGTCTGGATCGCCGCCCAGACGATCTGGGTCTACCGCCTGGGGGAGACGGCCACCCTCTTCGCCACGGAGCAGATCCTGCGGACCATGAGCGACGCGCTGCTGGTGCTGGACCGGGAAGGGATCATCCGGACCGCCAACCATGCCGCCTCCAACCTGTTCGGGCTGGCGGAGCCGCGCCTGGTGGGAAAATCGATCTGGTCGGTCCACCCCGATCTTTTTCTCGTCGACCGATTCGAGAAACTCCTCCGAACACCGGTGATCCACGGCTTTGAGGCGGCCTATCCCAGCCCGAACCGGGGGAATGTCTTTCTGGACATCTCGATCTCTTCCATCCTAGACCGAAATGACAAGCCGGTGGGCCTGGTCTGTATCGCGCGCGACGTCACCGAACGCAAGCAGGCGGAGGAGAAGCTGCGGCAGACAGAACTCCATCTCATCCATGCCGCCAAGATGGAGTCGGTGGGGCGTCTGGCCGCCGGGGTGGCCCACGAGGTGAAGAATCCCCTGGCAGTGATCCTCCAAGGGCTTTCGTATCTGTCGAAACATCTCCCCGTCCCGCTCCAAGGGGAGCCGGTCATGGTGCTCAATTACGCCAAGGACGCGGTCCGGCGGGCCGATACGGTGATCCGGGGCCTGCTGGATTTCTCCACCCAGCAGGACCTGGCGATAGCATCGGAGGATATCGGCCGCGTACTGGAGGAGGCGCTCCTGCTGGTCAAACATGAGCTGGACAAGCGTCACATTGAGCTGGTGAAAGAATATGGCTCGGGCCTTCCCCCCGTCTGGATCGACAAAAACAAGATCGAACAGGTCTTCGTCAATCTCCTCATCAACGCCGCCCACGCCATGCCCGGCGGAGGAATCCTCACCGTAAGGACGTTACCCGAATCCCCCGGGGTCCTGGTGGAGGTGGAGGATACCGGCGCCGGGATCTCGGAGGAGATCTTGCCTAAGATCTTCGACCCGTTCTTCACCACCAAACCGACCGGCATGGGAACCGGCCTGGGGCTGGCGGTCACCAAGAACATCCTCGAGATGCACCACGGATCGATCGACGTCCGGAACAAGGAAACCGGAGGAGTCAAGGTCAGCATCCTGCTCAAGGGCGGGGAAAGGAGAACGAATGGAGAATGCCAAGTCGAAGCGGATTATGATCGTGGAGGACGACGAGCCGTTGGCCCATCTGATGAAGATGGAGCTGGAGAGCCAGGGGTTTGAGGTCCACACCGAAAATCGGGGAAGGCCCGCCATCACCTACGCGGCGGATCATCCGTTGGATCTGGTGATCCTCGACCTTCGGCTGCCGGACACCAGCGGCCTCGAGGTGGCCAAGGAGCTGCGCCGGGTCTACAACCCCTGGGTGCTTCCGATCGTGATGCTGACGGCCCTCAACCAGCCGCTCGCTCAGCTTCGCGGACTCGCCCACGGCGCCGCCGCCCACCCGACCAAGCCCCCCGCGGCGGAGGAGCTGCCCCACACCACCGACCTGCCGCTATACTCAGTCCCTCCGG
>CAZRTR010000052.1:3719-11111 GCA_964603095.1 uncultured Planctomycetia bacterium | reverse complement strand
CCGGAACATCCCCTGGAATCCCAAAGGCAAAGGCCTTCTCCCCGTTGCCCCCTTGACCATCCAGGTCAAAAAACCAGGTGCCGTTGCGGAAGACGGCAGCGTCGTCCTTCCCGTCCCCGTTCCAGTCGCCGGCCAGCGGAACATCCCCTGGAATCCCAAAGGCAAAGGCCTTCTCCCCGTTGCCCCCTTGGCCGTCCAGGTCGAAGAACCAGGCACCGTTGCGGAAAACAGCCGCTAAATCGGGAAGAGGTCCTGCGGAAAGGAAAGGAGAGAAAACGAGAAGGAGAGCAGCAACGGCGAGAAGCAACCCCATACCCCGCCTCCAGGGGAGCGATTGGGCCATGGTAAAGCAAATATACATGATCCTCCGGCCGGTGTCAATATAAAATAACAAATTTTTTCGGAATGGGAAACTCCTGAGGAGCGCGCCCGTTGGAATGAACCTGGCGCACCAGGCCTTTTTCGGGTATAATTCCCTTTCCTCCGAAAATGGGACATCCGATTCTGTTCTGGAGTTTCGCGGCCCTCTCGGTCCTGTGCGCCCTGAGCGTGATCCTGGCGAGGCACCCGGTCTATGCCGTCCTGGGACTGGTGGGGACCCTGTTCGCCCTCTCGGCGCTGTTCGCCGGGCTGCAGGCCTATTTCGTGGCGATCATCCAGATCCTGATCTACGCCGGGGCGATCCTGGTTCTGTTCCTGTTCGTGGTGATGCTGCTGGACATGAGCCCCGAGGCGCAGCTGCGGATCCGCTGGGGAAGCATGGGGCTGGCGGGGCTTCTGTTCGGGGGAGTCTTCCTCTGGGAGCTGATCCGAGCAACACAGGCCTTTCTCATCCATCCCCATTCAGGCGGCGCTCCCCTTCCCGGAACCACCGCGGCGGTGGGGAAACTGCTGTTCACCACCTACGCCCTGCCGTTCGAGGTGGCTTCGCTGCTGCTGCTCGTCGGCGTGATCGGGGCGGTGGTGCTGGCCAAGAAGAGGATGTAGATGGTCCCCCTGACTCATTACCTCATCCTGAGCGGCCTTCTTTTCACGATCGGCCTGGTCGGCGTGATCATCCGGCGCAACGTGATCCTGATCCTGCTGTCGCTGGAGATCCTGTTGAACGCCGCCAACCTGGCCTTCGTCGCCTTCTCCCACGCGCTGGGGAACCTGACCGGGCAGATGATGGTCTTCTTCGTCCTGATCGTGGCGGCGGCGGAGGTGACGGTGGGGCTGGCAATCGCCGTGGTGTTGGTCCGGCAGACCGGTGAAGTCAACGCCGATCGGCTCCGGGAGCTGAAGTGGTAACCGGCTGGCTCCTCCTCTTCTCTCCCCTCCTCGCCTGCGTTGCGATCGGGCTGATCACCCGCCGGCGGAAAGGATGGAGCGCCGGTTTAGGGATCGGGTCAATGATTTTCAGCTTCGCCTGCGCGGTGAAGCTGCTCTTCGCCTTCCTCCGCTATCCGAACGGAGAGATCCAATCGACGATCCCGTGGGTGGACCTGCCGGGCCTCACCCTGGAATTCGGCATCTGGATCAATCCCCTGTCGATCTTGATGGCGCTGGTGGTCACCGGCGTGGGGGCTCTCATCTTCCTCTATTCGGTCGGGTACATGCGGGACGAGCCGGGCTTCACCCGCTACTTCGCCTTCCTTTCGCTGTTCGCCTTCTCCATGCTGGGGATCGTGCTGGCCAACAATTTCATCACCCTGTTCATCTTCTGGGAGCTGGTGGGGGCCAGCTCTTACCTTCTGATCGGCTACTGGTACGACCGGCCCAAGGCGGCGGAGGCGGGCAAGAAGGCGTTTCTCGTCAACCGGATCGCCGACTTCGGATTCCTGATCGGGATCCTGATGCTCTGGTCGATCTCCGGATCGCTGGGGGAGCAGCGGACACTCAATTTCCCGGAGCTGATCGAGCGGATCGGCCAGGGGCTCGGCTCCGGCACCCTCTCCCCCTCCGTGCTCTGGTGGGTTGGGGCCCTGATCTTCTGCGGGGTCGTGGGGAAGTCGGCCCAGTTCCCTCTCCACGTCTGGCTGCCGGACGCGATGGAGGGCCCGACGCCGGTCTCGGCCCTGATCCATGCCGCCACGATGGTGGCGGCCGGCGTTTACCTTCTGGCCCGGACATTCTTCCTCTTTGCCGGCTCGCCAGCCCTCTTGGAGGCGATCGCCTGGATCGGCGGGTTCACCGCCCTGTTCGCCGCCACCTTGGCCCTGGTGGAGAATGACATCAAGCGGGTCCTGGCCTACTCCACCTTAAGCCAGCTGGGGTACATGGTGATGGCGGTCGGCTTAGGGGGTCTGGTGGCTGGCATGTTTCACTTAACGACCCACGCCTTCTTCAAGGCCCTCCTGTTCCTGGGGGCCGGCTGCGTGATCCACGCCCTGCACACAAACAACATCTGGGAGATGGGAGGATTATTGAAGTTCATGCCGATCACCGGATGGACCTTTCTGGTCGGCGCTCTCGCCCTCTCCGGGATCTGGCCCCTCTCCGGCTTCTTCAGCAAGGACGAGATCCTGACGCTGGCCTTTACCCAGGACCGGCTCCTCTGGATCGTGGCCACGATCACCGCCGGGATGACCGCCTTCTACATGGGGCGGGTCTTCTGCGTCGCCTTCCTGGGAAACACCCGGACCGAGCAGCATCATGTTCACGAAGCGCCCCGCGTCATGACCGGGCCCCTTCTGGTTCTGGCGGCCCTCTCAGTGATCGGCGGATTCCTGGGGATTCCCGCCTGGCTCCACCATGAGGGAGGGGTCCACGTGGAGTTCAACCCGATCGTGGCGGTCATCTCCAGCGCCGTGGCGTTGGCCGGCCTGGGGCTGGCCTTCCTTGTCTATCAGCGGCAGTTCCAACCCTGGAGGCAAACGGTCGAGCCGGTGGCCTCCTTCCTGGAATCGAAGGTGAAATTCTTCGTGGACGACCTGTACGGCTGGATCAACCGGAACGTCCAGCAGAGGGCGGCGATCGGAATGAACCTGTTCGAGCGGCGCGTGATCATCGGGCTCTGGGTCAACGGCACCGCGAGGATGACCGGGTTCGCCGGCGGGGTCCTCCGACTGGCCCAGACCGGAAAGGTGCAAAGCTACGCCCTGGCGCTGCTCGCCGGCCTGGCGCTCATACTCTGGTGGAGTCTGTGAGAAAACCAAAAGGGGTCAGACCCCTTTTGCTAGCCCCTGCAAGTTCGTGCAGGGCAGAGGTCTGACCCCGTGGGGCCGGTAACTTGGCTGACCTTAAGCCCCCTGATCGGGGCGCTGATCCTGCTGTTCATCCCGAGCCGTCGAGACGATTGGGTCCGCAGGGTCGCGGTGGCGGCGACCGCCATCCCGCTCCTGACGACCCTTTACATGGTCGCTCAGTACGACCGGACGGCCGGCGGTTTCCAGTGGATCGATCGGATCCCGTGGCTCCCCTCACTGGGAATCGCCTTCCAGGTCGGAGTGGATGGGATCAACCTGACCTTGAGTTTGCTCCATTCGATCTGCGGCTTCACCGGGGTCATGATCTCCTACCGAATCAAGGAGCGGGTGAAGGAGTATTACATCTTCTATCTGCTCCTGATCGCCGGAGTCTTCGGGGTCTTCACTTCTCTCGACCTGTTCTTCTTCTACCTGTTCTACGAGATGGCGGTGATCCCGATGTTCCCGCTGATCGGCATCTGGGGCTCGGGCGACAAGGTCTACGCCACGATGAAGCTGACCCTGTACTTGACCGCCGGGGCGGTGCTGGCCCTGATCGGGCTGCTTTTCCTTTACCTCGTCAGCGGGGTCCAGACCTTCGACCTGATCTTCCTCCAGCGGTACCTGGCGCAGAACCCGATCCCCGGAGCCCTGCAGCGATGGCTCTTCCCCTTCCTTCTGATCGGCTTCGGGGTGATCGCCCCGATCTGGCCGCTCCACTCCTGGTCCCCGATCGGCCATGCCGCCGCTCCGTCGGCGGTCAGCATGCTGCACGCCGGTGTATTGATGAAGCTCGGCTCCTACGCGATCCTCCGGGTCGCTCTCCCGCTGCTGCCGGAGGGGGCCTACACCTGGCTCCCCTGGGTAGCCGGGATCTCGATCATGAATATCCTGTACGGCGGTTTCGTGGCGATGGCCCAGAAGGATATCAAGTTCCTGATCGGCTATTCCTCCTCCAGCCACATGGGGTATGTGCTGCTGGGGATCGCCTGTCTGAACCCGATCGCCTTGAACGGGGCGGTGCTCCTCATGTTCGCCCACGGGCTGATGACGGCCCTGTGCTTCGCCGCGGTGGGCCATGTCTACGACCAGACCCACACCCGGCTGATCGCCGACTGGGGGGGATTGGCCCGGCAGGTTCCGTTCATCGCCACCGTCTTCACCATGGCGGCCTTGGCCTCGGCGGGGCTGCCCGGCTTCGGCAACTTCGTCTCGGAGCTGCTCGTCTTCTTCGGCTCCTGGGACAGCTACCGTTTGTCCGCCCTGGCTGCCGTCTTCGGCATCGTGATCACCGCCTTCTACATGCTCCGGGCGGTCCGGACCGGATTCCTTGGAACGCTCAACCCTCGATGGGTGACCCTGAAGGATGCCACCCCCTTTGAGCGGGTCCCCTACCTGATTTTGTTGGCCGGACTCCTGATCGTCGGATGCTGGCCTCGGGTTCTGACCGATCTGATCAGCGTCTCCACCGGCTCTGTGCTGAATCACCTGACCCCCTTACAAGCGGTGGCGAAGCTGTGACCCCGCTCACCGGCTGGCTCAAGATGCTCCCGGAGCTGTGGGTCGGAGCCTTGGGCCTCCTCCTGCTCGGACTGGACCTGCGCTGGAGCCCCTCGCTTCGCTCGGGATTTTCCTTGGATGGTGCAGCTACCGCTGCACGAGAAACCTCGCGGAAACCGCACCGGCTCCTGGGGATCGTGACCGCCGGCGGGCTGCTGGCCGCGCTGCCGATCCTTTGCTGGCAGAGTACCCTGGCAACCCAATCGCTGCTCGGCGGGATGTACCGGATTGATCCCCTCTCCCTTTTCTTCAAGGGGATCTTCATCTCCTCGGCGGTTCTGGTGACCCTCATGACCCGGGAGCTGGAGAAGACGATCGAGCGGGGCCACGCGGAGTTTTATCTGCTGATCCTGACCGCCACGCTGGGGATGATGTTCGTGGCCTCCGCCGGCGATTTCCTGATGCTGTTCGTGTCGCTGGAGCTGATCACGATCAGCTTCTACGTGATGACGGCGTATCTCAAGACCGATCTCCACTCCCTGGAGGCCGGCCTGAAATACCTGATCCTCGGCTCCGTCGCCTCGGGGCTTTTCCTCTACGGGATCGCTTTCCTCTATGGGGCCACCGGCTCGACGCAGCTGGCGGAAATCCGGGCGGCGGTCCAGGAGGAAACGCCCCTCTCCCCGGGGCTTCTGTTCGGGCTGTTCCTGATCTTAGGGGGGGTGATCTTCAAGACGGCGGCGGTGCCGTTTCACCTGTGGGTTCCGGACGTCTACGAGGGAGCCCCGACACCGGTCACCGCCTTCCTGTCGGTCGGCTCCAAGTCGGCCGGGTTCCTGGTGGCGCTGCGGGTCCTCCATGAGCTGTTCCTCCCGGCCCAACAGCAGTGGACTCCTTTGATCGTCTGGATCGCGGGGGCCACGATCCTGTACGGGAACCTGGCGGCGATCCCTCAGAAGAACATCAAGCGGCTTCTGGGCTACTCCTCGATCGGCCATGCCGGGTACCTGTTGATCGGGATCGCGGCCGCCTCTTCCTTAGGGACCACCGCCGTCACCTTCTATCTGGCCAGCTACCTCGTCACCAACCTGGCCGTTTTCCTCGTGGTGGCTGCTTTCTCCAGCCGGGTTGGATCCGACCTGATGATCGATTACGCGGGACTCTCCCGACGCTCCCCCTTCCTGGCGGCGGCGATGTTCCTCGCCCTCCTCTCTCTGGCCGGGGTTCCCCCCTTATCCGGATTCTTCGGGAAGTTCCTGCTCCTGCTCAGCGCCGTTGCGGAAGGATACCTGTGGCTGGCGGTGATCGGCGCGGCGGCAGTGGTGATTTCCCTCTACTACTATCTGCTTCTGGTCAAGACGATCTACGTCGATCCTCCGGCCGACCCGACCCCGATCCCGGTCTCGGTCCCGGTCCGGGTCGCCCTGTACGCCTGCCTGGCCGGCATGCTGGCGATCGGGATCTGGCAGGGGCCTTTTCTAAACCTGGCCTTCGCCGCCATCCAAGGGCTGTTTTAGGTTACGCGGCCCGCTGCCGGGCGAGCAGCTCCTCCAACCCGGCGGCGGTTGGGGATAGGACTTCCTCCAAACCGGCTTGCACATCGCCTTCAATTCCTGCGCGCAGGGTATCCTGGGCAGAAACCGGCGGAGGCCAGGCGATCTGGGCAAGCAGGAAGGCCAGCAGGTAAGAGGTCTTCACATCATAAAGTATGCCCAACGGAAGCCGAGAATACAAGGGTATAAATCTAACTTTGGATTTGCCCTTAATCGAGGTATTTTGCCAGGATGCGGGCGAAGCGTTGGGAATCGGGCAGGCGCTCTTGCAAAGCGTCGTAAACCTTCCGGGGATCGACACGCAGGTAATCGTGGACAAGGATATTGCGAAAACCACCCATCGGGGCGATTCGCTTGGCGAATGCCCGGGGAAGGATCTTCGCCTCTCCCAGAATCAAGAAGACCTCCCGGTAATCTTCAGCCCGGCGAAGCTCCCGATCAGCAATCAGGTGGTTGCCCAAATCCAAGCAACACTCGATGGCCAAGTGGAGATAACGCTCGACACTGCCCCGAAGAAAAGGATCCCGCGAAAGCCGCTGGTAAGGGTAACGCCTCAGGATCTTGAGATAGCCGAGATACTCCCGCAGCTTGGTCAGGCGGGTTGCGACAACCTCAGGATTGACCATGCCCCTTCGATTTTAGAAGCTGTCGCTTAAGATACGAACGACTGACCCGATAAAATGGCTCCAAGTCCAAGTAATGCTGAACGGTTCGGGCCTCAAAGGCAACCCGCGCGTCATGATCCCGCTCGTATAGTAATCGACCCGCTCGAATCACCTCATAGGCCAACAACGGTGTGGCTCGATTGAGCAGCACGAGATCAACGTCCGAACGCCGGCACGCATGCGCGGTCTCTCCCATCAGATCCATCTGAAATCGGAAGAATTTCTGCGGCCGAACCTGCCTTTCGTCAAGCAAGAGGGCAACGTCGAGGTCACTTAAAGGACCTTCCTTCCCCGCCGCGTGGGAGCCAAACAGGTAGATCGCAGCAATCTCCCGGTGGGATCGACCGAGCGCTTGCAACGGCCGGCGGATCTTCGTGATCTCTCCATTCCCGGAACGTGCCATCGCGGGAATAGTATACCACCACGCCGCTGAAAAAGGAGGCGTTACTGGGTGTGCCATGCTGGACGGTGGTTAGCCCGGCACCGGCAGTAACGCCTCCCGATGTC
>CAZRTR010000052.1:0-3619 GCA_964603095.1 uncultured Planctomycetia bacterium | reverse complement strand
CGGCACCGGCAGTAACGCCTCCCGATGTCGGAAGCCGAAAATACAAGGGTATAAAACTGACTTTGGATTATACCCTAATGTCTACCGGATGCTTAAACCCAGACGCCGGGGATGAGCAATGACCTCCTTGAGGGACTTGGCGACGGTTTCGATGTCTTTGAGATCGTTGTGGATGATGCCGTAGAGCTCCTTGGGGGTAATCTCATCGTAGAAGTGGATGAGGCGGTTGCGGTAGCTGGCCATCTCGGACAAAGGTCCATGGGCAAATTCCTCTGAGACGACCTTGTACTGGCCCAAGGCCCGTGCAATCGCCCGGTAGGTCTCCGGACGCTGACTGGGGGCCAAGGGCAGGCGGGAAAGGATGTGATTCCCCGCATCGAAAATCGCCTCCAGAGCACGGCGCAGATGATGCTCCGCAACGGCAAAGTGGTGTCCTTTCGTAAACTCCTTCAGGGTTAAGCGCTGGAATTTGGAGAGCTCCGTCAGATCCCTCTCGATCTCCGCCAAGCGGTTCACCAGGACCTTGCGATTCAGGGGGATGGAGGTCATGCCGCCCGGTCGAGGACCGCCTGGTAATGGATCTCCACCAGGGGGCGGACATCGAGGTAGTCTCGCACAACCGATGCTTCATAGTCGGCCCGGAAGACCGGGTCGGCCACAAACAGAGGGCAGCCGGCATTGATCGCCTCGAACTGGAGGACCGGTGAGGCGGTCTGGAGCAACACCAGGTCCAACTCCTGGGATAAGCCGGGAGCAAGGACCCGCTCCAGGCAATCGACCAACTTCCGGTAAAGGCGGGTTCTCCGGTCGCGTCTGCGCAGAGGCGCTGTATCCTTCAGGACAACCCCCACATCCACGTCGCTTAAGGCGCTGGATCGTCCGATCGCCTGGGACCCATAGAGGTAGACGATCGCTACCCCCAGGCGCTTTAACTGCTGTTTGACCTTTGAGCTAAGATTTCGTGTGGAACGCATAAATACAGTATACCACGCCTCCGTTATGAGGCGACGGCTGGCGCGAGGCCAAAGTTAGAGGCATAAAGCTCCCGGATCTTGGTCAACTCCTCCGGCGTTAGATCCGGGACGTCGCTGGTGCGGGCGAACTCGGTAAGAAGTTGCTCGTTGTAGATGTTGGGAAGAACCGAGGCGACGGACGGCTCGCTCAGGATGAACTTCAAGGCCGCCTGGCCGATCGTCCGGCCGGTCCCCTCGATCAAGAATCGAAGCTGCTCCACCTTCTTCAACCCCTCCTCCTGCCAGAGGCGCTTCTTCTCATCGGTAGAGACCCGGTGGAAACGATGGTCGGTCTCGGTGAAGGTTGTCTCCGGCCTGACCGTCCCGTCCAGCAAGCCGGAGGCATGGGGGACTCGGACCAGGAAACTGGTGGGATCTACCACCCCCTCACCTTTTTCCTCTCCCCCTAGGGGGGAGAGGGGAGGGTGAGGGGGTAAAAGCTGCTCCCCCAGCATCTGCTCCAGAAGATTGTAGATGATCTGGATGGAGTGGAACCGTTTCTCGACGGCCCCCTTCCCCTCGTCGATCTGTCGCTCGGCGATCGCCGGGCCCAACGCCACCCCGTAGCTGCGGATCTTCCCTTGGCTCTTGAACCGCTCCAGTGTCTCGATCACCTCGTCCCGCTGGATCACGTCGATCCGGGAGTTATGGAGCTGATACAGGTCGATCACGTCGGTCTGGAGACGCTTCAAGGACTCCCCCAAGGCAAACTCCAGATACTGGGGAGAGAAATCCTGGGGAAGCTCCTCCTGGCCACGCCGGCCGGTGTGGTGGTAGAAGTCGTAGCCGACCTTGGTGCCGATGACGATCTGATCCCGCCTATCCCTCAGCGCCTTCGCCAGGATCGTCTCTCCTAGGCCGTTTCCATAGGTGTCGGCGGTGTCGAAGAAGGTGATGCCCAGATCAAAGGCCTTCTTCAGGAGGGATATCCCGACCGACTCCTCCTGGATCCCCCACCAGGCGGTGGAGACGGTCCAGACCCCAAAGCCGACCTCGGAGAGTTTCAGTCCCGCATTCGCAAGCTGCCTGTATCTCATGAGTGCTCTTCCGGCAAGGCGGGGACAGTCCCCGGAGCCTGCCCTGAGCTGGCCGAATGGGGGGACAGTCCCCTGAGCTCACCATACACCTCTTTCCAACTGCCCCGCTGCTGGTTGCCGTGCAACGCGCACTGGTGGGGGAACTTGAGCCGGCACTCCCCCACCGGCTTTCGGATCTTCGGATCCATCAGCTCATGGATATCCAGCTTCATCGCGTCGCGGGTGTAGGCGGCGATGTCCAGGATCTCGGTGTCCATCCGGATCGCGTCCTCCGGGCAGACCTCCACGCAGTAGCCGCAGTAGACGCAGACCCCCAGATCGATGTCAAACCGGACCGGGTACTTCTCCACGTTCGGGTCCGGATGCTCCCCGGCGACGATCGTGATGCACTTGGCCGGGCAGACCGTCTCGCACAGCATGCAGCCGACGCAGCGTGGGGTCCCCTCCTCCCGGACGGTGAGCCGATGCCGGGTCCGAAGCCGGGGGGCCAGAGGCCGGGGCTTCTCCGGATACTCGAAGGTGACCGCCGCCGACCGATCCTTGAGCAGGCCGAACAGGTGGGCTGTGTGGAGGAACAGGTTCACGAAGAAATGCCGGGAGGTGAGCCCAATCCCCCGCAGGATCTCCGGCAGGTAGATCTTCTCCCAGAAGGTGAGCTCCCGTTTGCGCTGCATCCCTACCAGCCCCCTGGACGCAGGAGCGCCAGCGCCGCGCCGGTCACCAGGACGTTCCCGACCGAGATCGGGAAGAGGACCTTCCAACCCAAGAACATCAGCCGATCGTACCGGAACCTCGGCAGCGTCCAGCGGATCGTCATGAAGAGCCAGCAGAAAACGATCACCTTCAGGGTGAAGGACCCGATCCCCAGAAGAACGTAAGCCCATTCCGTGACCGGCAGGAACCCTCCCCAGGGAAACTGGAACCCGGCCGCGGTCAGGTACGGCACCTGCCATCCTCCGAGGAAAAGGGTAGTGGCCAGACAAGCCACCATCACCGTCTCGATGAAGTCGGTCAGGAAGAACATCCCGAACTTCATGCCGCTGTACTCGACGAAGTAGCCGATGATCTCCGACTCCCCTTCCGGCAGGTCGAACGGAACCCGCTTCGTCTCGGCCAGGGCCGCCGTCAGGAAGACGAGGAATGCGACCGGCTGCAGCACCACCCCCCAGCATGGGATCCAGCGTCCGATGACCGGGATCCAGCCGGCGAGGGTCCGCCCCTGGGCCCGGACCATCTCCTGCAGGTCCAAGGTGCCGAAGATCATCACCACCCCGATGATGGCGATCCCCAGCGTGATCTCGTAGGAAATCATCTGGGCCGAGGCCCTCAAAGATCCCAGAAGGGCGTAGTTGTTCCGGGAGGCGAAGCCGGCCAGGATCACCCCGTAGACTCCGAGGGAGAGCATCGCGAAGATGTACAACAACGCGATGTCGATCTTGGCGATCTGAAGGTCGATCACCCTCCCGCCGATCATCAGCCGGTCCCCGAACGGGATCCCGGCGAAGGCGACCAGGGCGAAGAAAACCGACAGAAACGGGGCCAGCGTGTGGAGAAGCCGGTCCGCCTTGG
>CAZRTR010000051.1:0-11368 GCA_964603095.1 uncultured Planctomycetia bacterium | reverse complement strand
CTCCACGGTCCCCGGCTCGTATCTGCCGGAAGGATCTTTGGTGCCAGGCTGGAGGATCTCAAAGTTGTACTTGACCCGCTTGGCCGTAAACCGGGCCTGCCACTTGCGGGCGTTGCGCTTTAAGCTGTAGACCATGTCCCCGAGGACCTCCCCGGGCTCAATCTTGTTCAAGGCCGGGGAGACCTTGGGAACCCGATACTGGACCTGAAGGAACTGCTCGCTGGTCCGGATAAACCGGATGTCCCCTCCCGCTTTCTTCGGTCCTGCCGTCTCTCCTACAGCCGGCAGAGGGATCGTCTCCGAAAAGGCGTACGGGTGCTCTTTATCCTCTGCCAATTCCTTTGGAATCGGAAAATAGCGGCCGGTCAGCTGATCCTCCGCCGTCCGCTCCAGAAGGATCATTCCATCCAGCGCAAAGGCTCCCCCGCCTACGGCCGGGACAGCGATCGTTTCAGACTCGGTGGCCCTCCTTCCAACACCCCCTGCAAAGGTATCCTCGGGTTGCCGAACGATAGAAAAAGGCAATGTCACTGTCCCGGACAGGTTGCGGGTCCCCACCCCAAGAAACGTATGCGAAGCGTAATGGGCTGGATCCTGTTGAGAAGTGGATAGCCCTACGAAAACGCCCCGCTTGAAATGAGCGGTTTGGTCGGCCTGCCTACCGGTGTGGTTGGAACCGATACTAGCACCCATTCCAAAGTTGACCCCATGTTCTGGGATCCAAAGGGCAATCAGCCCCGTGTTCTTGTGATGCGAGGCGGCGTGGGCTCCCAGGCAGCAGGCGGTCACCTCTCCCTTCTCGATCTCCGAGTTGTAGCCGAGAATCGATTCGGAGATCACCGCCCCGTGGGTCGCCTTGGCCCCCTCCAGGAGCATCGAGCGCTCCACAATCGCATCGGTGGAGACCTTGGTTCCCCACTGAAGGATCGCATCCAGAACTGTGGCTCCCACCCCGATGCGGGTGGGGCTTTCCTGGTCGCTTAAGATCGTAGCATTGACCAGGGCCTTGGGATTCTCAATGATCGCGCTGGTTCCGATGAGCGTCCCACGGATCTCCTGGGCCCCCTTAATGTAGGTACCCTCCCCCACCGAACCCAGAAGGCCGCGCGGATTAGAACGCTGGTCCTTGAGGTCCGCCTCGTACTCCTCGATCTTATGTCGATAAACCTCCTGCGTCCGGGAATCCAGTCGGTGCGGAGCCACCCGGACCACCTCCGCCAGGGTCAAGCCCGGATAGATCCAGAGCCCCATCCCACCGATCTCGATGGCGATGTTGGGGATGATCTCCTTGCCCTTCTCCCTGTCCCGCATCCCAAAGAAGCCGATCCGTTCCCCCTCCGGAGTCTCCATGGTCAGATGAGAGAGGATCACCCGGGCGTTTCTGCCGATCTCATACTGGCTGATCGTGGAATCCTGGATGAAGGCTCCGTTTCCTACGATGGAGTCCTTAACCATCGTAGTGGCCCCTTCCACCACTGCTCCCATACCCAGGATGGAGTTCCAGACCTGAGCCCTCTGTCGAACGGTAGCCCGGGGACCTAAGATAGAATCCGTTACATAGGCCTTGTATCCAATGATGGCATTGGGTCCGAGGCTAGAGTCTCTCACCTCCGCCTCGCGACCGATGCGTATCCCTTTGGCCAAGCGGAGCTTCCTGCCGTAGAGCCTTGCCTTGGGTTCGAAAACGATGCTCGAATGGATCCGGGCACGCGACTTGCCATCCGAACCGATGTAGATTTCCTTCGGAATATAGTCAAAAACAACCTCATCCCCAATCTCTACCTGCTTATTCTCCTCGGTCCAGACCGTAAATTTGGCCTGTTCAATCTCTTGGGGTATCCACTCGTACCTTTCCTCCTCCAGGACCGCCACATCCCGCAGCGGAGGAAAGCCGACCTTGTCCAGATCCACAAGCCCCTGCTGGTTGGAGAACCCGAAGGGAAGGCCCCCGTAAGGCTCCAGGACCTCTCCTCCCTCCACCTCGGTACGGTCGCTCAAAGACTGGAACCGTGAGCTCTCTAACGCTTGCCCATTGGCTAGCAATCGGATGGCTTCCTGAATCAGCTGGATCTCCTTGGAATACTGCTGGGTCCGCTCCTCTTCCGCAAGGACGAAGTCGTCCTCCCAGGTAAGCTCCTTGCGCAGGGTTTGACTGAGGGCCCTGCGAAGCATCTGCTTCAACACCTCCCGGGGGATCCCATGTTTGCGCATCAGCTCATCCATCATGGCGAAATTGGGATTAAAGTCGAAAGGAATCTCGGAGGTGGGGGAACCGTAATCTCCAGTTTGGATTCCTCCCTTCACCAAAGGAGAAGTCGGGGTCTTGCCGCCCTGCTCGTACCCATACAGGCTTCCCAGGGTGAACCCGGCATCCACGGAGAGGTCGCGTCCCTGCTGGTTGGGATCAAGCCCCTCCTGTGGGGCCACCTCCTGCCAGGCCGCCTCAGCTTTTGCTGGAGTCTCCCTCCCATCCCGGAAGATAGGATTTCCTGTCAAGAAATAGACCAGGTTGGCCGCCACCCCCAGGACCCGCCGGGTGAGGTGCTCCTGAGGCATGTTTAACCCGCCTTCCTTGACCTTGCGTAGGACATCGGAGAGGATCGCATCCACCCCCGCGGCATCCGGGGCCCGGTAGAAGAGGGTCTTTAAGGCATCCAGCACGATCTGCAGGCCATTGAAATCGCCGATGAACCAGACGATCCCGCAGCACCAGAGCTTTTTCTTCATCTCCGCTTCGGAAAGCTCCAGCCGGAACTTGGCCGGGATCTGCTGGCTTTGCGCAGGACTTAAAAGGGTCACCCCGGTCGGCTGGTACTGCTGTAGGAATAAGCTCCGGGGCAATACTACCCGCTGCTCGTTATCCACCAGGATGACGTTCTCGGGGTCCACCTTAATGACCGCCACCGCGTGGATCGGGCCATCGGCAGGATACTTGGGATCCACCGTCTCCATCATGACCGGAGCCGAAAGGGAAGCCGCCGGCACCAGAAGGTCCAACAGCTCCTCCTGCTCCGCCAGAAGACGGATCCCCTTTAATCCCTGGTAGGTGGCCAGGGCATAGGGGGAAGTGGCCAGCCGGTTCTTGTCGGCATGTCCAGAGAGGTGATGGGCCGGAAGGGTCTTTAACGCCCCCGGTTGGACCCTGTTGTACACCGCATCAATTGCCCCTACGGCAGAAGCCATCATAAACTCGCTGGAGGCCTCGGGTCCGCGCAGGGGCGCCTCGCCCGGTTCGGGCGCAGGATAGTTACGCAGGGCCTGAATCCCGCAGGTCAAGCATTGACCGGCCAGAACTTCTACATCGGCCTGCACCGCTTCGGCCAGCTTAGGCTCCTTGGGAGCTAAAAGGCGCACGATCACCGGGGTCCAGAGAGACTCGTTGCCCAGCCAGGCCGGCTTTTCCTTTCGCTGCTCCTCCCCCTCCTCCACCAAGATCGTCCAGCCCACCGCCCGGCGCACGGCCGCCACACGCTCCTCGGGAGTTCCCCGGCCGGAGCGAAGGAACCGGACCTCCTTCGGTTGATGACGCTCCAGGGCATACACCATCCTGGCTTGGGGGAGTATGCGGTTCTCAATCTCCCAGATCCGGTCGGCCACTTTGGCCTGATCCCCCACCGATAGAGTGGAGAAATCTTTAGTAATGCGCGGCTCCACCGCCTGCCGGATCGTCTCCCGGTCCGGGCGGGTATTGGCATAGGCGGCATCCCGATAGATCCCACCAAACCAGAGCTTCCAGG
This sequence comes from uncultured Planctomycetia bacterium, assembly GCA_964603095.1. Lineage (GTDB taxonomy): Bacteria > Omnitrophota > Gorgyraeia > 1-14-0-20-64-10 > 1-14-0-20-64-10 > CAZRTR01. The sequence continues at coordinate 7,631 of CAZRTR010000051.1, read as the reverse complement.
CAATCGGTCCGGGCTCTCGGCCGGGGCGACGCGTCGTAAGGGCATTCCAATCGATCAGGGAGCGACCCCAGCCGTTACCCACCTCCAGCTGCAGGCGGTTCTGGGCCAGATGCTCCGAGAGCCAGGCTTCCCCATAGGAGGTAATGGGGGCGAGACCCAGGACGGTCGTGGCGGGTGCCGTGGCGACCGAATAGGTCGTTTGCCCAGTGGCAATATCTGGAGGAGCCTCCTGGAGGGCTTCCTCCAGGCCGGCGAGGTCGGATCGCTGGCGAAGGGCCTGGCTGCGGCTAGAAGAAGCCGCACCATTTCCTGTGGCCAGTTCCTGGCCACCGCGGTCACAGGCGGGCCTGCCTGCCTCATCGCGCGCTATGGCGTAGGCGGGGAGGGCCTGTGTAAAGGTAAAGGAAAGGATTGTAAGGAAGGCGAGGAAGCGCTGGACAAATCTAAAACGGTTTTGCATCAAATTGACCTCCGAGCCAGCATAAGGTATACTGGGTGCGTGACCCTCAGCGACGCTAAACGGAAGTATCTGGCAGCAATCTTGGGACGATCGGCGGAGTTCGTGATATCGATTCTGCTGATCGGCCAACTGGTAACGAGGCGATTAAGCGTCCGCATGTTTCTAGGCGCCCTCGTCATTACATCAGGTCTGATACTGGTGGGAACCTGGTTGACACCGGATGATTCTGGGAGAAAGGGGTAAAAACCGATGAATGATCTTATTGCATTGATCCCTGTTGCTGGACTGCTCGTCATCGGATTAGTAGCGGCATACATCGTCTGGCGACAGGACCGCCATCCCAAGGCAAAGCATCCGTAAAGGATTGTAAGGAGGGCGAGGAAGCGGTAAGGGCCGATCGTCTGTTTTGGTCTCACAGGATGAATTCCTCCTCCTACTACTTGGCGTCGCGTTTCGTCGGTTACTCCTCGAGCGCCTCGGCGAAAGCGACAGGACGGACCTCGGCGGAGGTGGACCCCGCCGGCTCCCGGGTGGCGGTCCGGTCCGGGGTGCCGGGGATCCCCAGCTTGCGGCGGTACGGCTCCGACATCGGGACGTACGTCTCCTTCAAGACCCGGTGGTACTTGGCGGTGTCCTCCGGCCCGATCTTTCCGACCTTCGGGGCCACCACCGCGTAGGAAACCTTCTTCTCCTTGAAGAGCCGCTCAAAGGCCGGGGTGTGGAACCCGCCGGCGATCAGAACCGCGTAGGGGACCTTGAACTCCTCGATCCTCTTCAAGGCATTCTCCACCATAGCGATGTCCCGTTGGCGGGCGATCTCGTAGAAGCTGGACATCGACGGGATCGCCCCATTCAGAGGTCCTGGATTCAAGGCAAAGGTCTGGGGTGGGGTCTGCTTGGCGCCGAGGGCCCGCAAGCCGTCGGCCCACTTGTCGGGCCTGAATTCCGCTTTATGCGTCCGGTAATACTCGTAACTGTCGGGAGTCAGTTTCAGATCCAACAGATCCCCGAGGACCCCGATGTCCTTGGCCAGGAGGCCTAAGGTCCGCTGATCCTTGGTGGTGAAGATCGAACCCTTGATCCGGTCGCTTAACTGCTCTACCTCGGTAAAGAGGGCGGCGTGGTCGATCGCCTCGAACAGCGCCAGGTATTCGATGTACCGGGCCAAGACCGGATACTCGGAGGCCTGCTCGGGGCGAAGGTGAGATTTCAGATGGCCGTAGAAGGTGGCGGGGGTGACGAGTCCCTGTTTCAGTTCCAAACTCTGCTTGAGCAGCCGGTCCATCTCCGGCTTGGGCAGGGCCCGGGTGAGCGACTCCAGGAACCGAGTCCGCTCCGTCTCCACAACCTTGAAGTCCAGCTCCCCCTCCAGCATGCTGGCGGTCAGGAATTTGATCAGGTTCGGGACATCTTTCTCATCGAGGAGAAGGTTCCTCTTCTGGGCCTCCTCGGAAAGCATCTGGTAATGGGTGGCCAGCGGAATCCTCCCGGCCTGGACCTCCATCTCTTTGAGCTCCAGATCCTTGACCTCCTGGGGATAGAGCCGCTCCTTTAAAAGGGTGACCGTCTGGTGGAATCCCTGGATCGCGGCCAGCGCCTCCGGCTGCACCTTCTCGATGGTGAAGAAGGCCTCCATGTTCTGGTCGTACAGCTCCGGCTTCTCGACGCCGTAGACGGTGAACGGGTAGTCGGTGGTCAAGTCCAGGTAATTCTCTCCGGAGATCTTCCCGGCCTTCAAAAACTCCTCCGCCACCTGCTGGCGCTTCTCCAGCGGGGCGTACTCTCTCATGTAGGAGAGAGAATCGTTGCGGGACCCCCCCTCCACCAGGATCAGGGAAAGGTCGTGGGCCCGGATCAGGTAGTCCAGGATTCCGCTCAGATGCTTCTGCGCCTCGTAGTTGGCGTGGGCGTCCTGGATATGGACGATGATCGGTTCCCGGGCCGAGAAGGTTTCCTTGAGGGACCCATGCTGGACCGGGATGCGCAGGTTTTCCAGGGTGAGGGGAGACTTCTCAATGGGGGCTTCAGGCGCGGTTTCCGAACCGAAGGAGGGGGCGGCGTTGGGATCTTCGACCTTGCCGTGCCGCTCCCAGAAGGTCTTGGGGGCCGGCTCCTCGTCAGCGGCAGCAAAGACCGGGGTGAGCAGGGGTGAGAAAGGGTAAGCAAGGGTAAGCAGGGGTACAAGAACCCCCGCCAACCCTTGCCAACCCCTTCTAACCCTTGCTGACCCTTGTTGTACAGCTCCCCAACCCAATCGGGGAGTCATGGGCATTGGGACGATACGCATCGTTGCTCAGGGATTACAAGAACAGTATACCCGAAACCTCCTTCAAAGTCAAGGGATTGAACTAGATTTTACTACGCCTTAACTTTCTTCGCCCTTCGACTCGGCCGTTCGTCCTGAGCTTGTCGAAGGACGACGGCCGGCTCAGGGCGACCGGACGGCTTGCCCAGCGTCACCTCCACCGGATGGACCTTTCCATCGCCGTGGGGCCGAATGACGGGGGATCTTTGCTTGACTCCATCCACCGTGATCTGCTTGACGCCAAAGCTGACCCCTTCCGGATTGTTGATCGTGATCTCATAGACCGCCCCGCGGAACGGGCGCCGGATCTTCGCCAGCTCCCACTGCTTCGGGATGCATGGGTCGATCAGCAGCCCCTCGAACTCCCGGCGAGCCCCCAGGATCCACTCGGTGGCGGCGATGAACATCCAGGGGGTGGTCCCGGTGTTCCAGGTGAAGGCCCCCTCGCCGAACCGGTCGGAGGAGCCGGGCCCGATCACATACTCGGCCCAGACGTACGGCTCCACCTTGTACCGGTCATGGTTTTGCTTCACCTTGGAAAACGGGACCAGCTTGGAGAAGGTGGCGTAGGCCTGCTCCGCCCGTTTGATCGCGCAGTCGGCCACTACCTTGAAGGCGCAGGCGTGGGAGAAGACGGCCGCGTTCTCCTTGGTGCCGGGGGCGAAGGAGGTGACCCGCCCGATGCCGGGGTGGAATCGGGTGTAGCTGGGGAGAAATAAGGCCGGCCCGTACGGGGTGTCCAGGTACCGATCGATCTTGTCCAGGATGCTGGGCATCCGGTCCGGGGGAACGACCCCGCTTAAGATCGCCCAGGTCTGGGAATTCAGGGGGACCTTCCCCTCCTTGTTCTCCTGGGAGCCGATCTTGAGCCCCTCGTCGTTGAAGGCGGCCAGATACCAGGAGCCGTCCCATCCGACCTCGTTGACGATCCGGGTCAGCTCCTCCGCCTTATCCCGCATCTCCTGCTCCACCGGCTTGTCCTTCAGGAATCGGGCGAGATCCTCCACCTGTCGAGCCGCCCGGACAAAGGCCATCCCGAGCCAGACGCTTTCTCCCTTGCCCTTGATCCCCACATGATCGTAGGCGTCGTTCCAGTCGGCATGCCCGATCAACGGAAGCCCATGCCGGCCCCGGGCGCCGTAAAGGTAGCGGATCGCCCGAAGGATATGCTCATAGACGGATGCCGAGCCGCCGTCGTGGAAGCCGACCTCCTCCTTCAGGAAATCGACGTCCCCGGTCTCCTTCACGTAGGAGACCACGCTGTACGGAAGCCAGACCGCCACATCCGCCTTCTTGATGACCCCGGCCACCCCCTGGTTCTCCCAGGTCCCCTCGATGTCGGAGAAACCGCTGACCGCGTGGCCGTTGCTGTACTGGTAATAGAGAAGCTTCATCAGCTTCGCCCGGGCCGTCGACAGATCGACGCTGAGCAGCCCCTCCACATCCTGGGCCGTGTCCCGGAACCCCACCCCCCCCTCCGCCCCGTGGTAATGGGAGGTGCCCCGCCAATGGGTGATGGCGAAGAGCTGGTACTTCCCCCAGAGGTTCACCATCGTGTCGAACCCTTTATCCGGGGTCTCGACCCACATCCTCTGCAGGTTCTCCTGCCACTGGGTCTTCACCGCCTCCAGCTCCGCGTGCGCCGTCTCCACGGAGCTGAAGCGCCTCACCAACCCTGGGACCTCGGCCCTGTCTTCGGTCATCCCCAGCGCTACGACGAACTGCTTGGGTACGCCCGGCTTCAGGGTGATCGTCCCTTCCAGGGCCCCCACCATATCCTCCCCCCGGACCGAGTGGCCCCCCAGGCGCTTCTGGCTCAACGCCGCCGGCTCGTCCAGCTCCCCGTAGGGCCCGACGAAGCTCTCCCGACGGCACTCGAAGCTCTCCACCGGAAAGCTGGCGGAGAAGAAGGCGTAGCCCGGCTTGTGCCAGGTCTTGAACGGATTTTTAAAGGCGATGATCGCCGAGAGCCCCGCATCGAAAGAGGCCTCGTTGTAGAGCATCAGGATGTTCCGGTAATGGGTCTCCAACGCCACGTCCCCCCCAACCAGATCGACGAACGGGACGACCTGGAGCGCCCGCTCGGCCTTGGTCCGATTCTTCAAAGAGACCAGCCACAGCTCCACCGGATGCTGCCGGGTGACGAAATAGGTGATCGTCCCCTCGATCCCCTCCTCGGTCGCCTGGATCCGGGTGTAGCCCAGGCCGTGCCGGCACTCCCATGCTGCCATCGGCTTGCGGGCCGGTTGCCAGTTCAAGGTCCAGAATTTCTTCTTCTTCGCGTCCTTCAGATACAGGTACCGCCCCGGCCGGTCGGAGCTCAGGTGGTCGTACCGGAGGATCCGGTAAAACTTCGGATCCTTGGTGTAGGAGAAGCCGCCCCCCGTCTGAGAGATCAGGGCGTGGTAGACGTCGTTAAAAAGGTAGTTGAACCAGGGCCGAGGGGTGTCCGGGCGGGTGACGATGTATTCCGTTCCGTCGGAATTGAAATGTCCGTACTGCATGGGCTTTCCTTAGAAAATAGGGACAGTCCCCTTCGGGGACAGTCCCTAAACCCCGGCGAAGACGTCCCGGATGACGAGCGAGGCGGCTCCGATGGCGACGCAATCACTCCCTAAGCGGGCCGGAACGATCTTCACCGCGTTGGCCATCTCCTCGAAGGAACAGAGTCGAACCATCTTCTTGACCGCCTCGATCAGGACCGGCCCGGCCACTTCGATCCCGCCGCCGATCACCACCGCCCCGGGGTTGAGCAGATTAATCAGGAAAGCGATTCGAACCCCCAACCGTTCCCCCGCCTTCTGGACGATCTCGGTGGCCAGCTTGTCCCCTTCTTTCACCGCCTCGAAAACGGTCTCCAACGTGATCCGGTCCAGGTTCCCCTGAACTCCATCGGAAATCTTGGAGACCCCGCCGGCCTTGATCGCCTCCCGGGCGTCGTCCGGGATGCCGAGGTGGGCGGCCCAGGGCTTGAGGGCCGAGATGTTCCCGATCCAGACGTCGGTGAAGTCGAGCTGATCCTTGATCGAGATCTCCCCCGCCGTGCCGCTGATCCCGTGGTAGATCTCCCCGTTGATGATCATGCCGCATCCGACCCCCGAATACATGAACAGCATGATGTCGACGTCGTTTCCGGCCCCGAGCGACCACTCCCCGTAGGCGGCGGTCGTCACATCGTGCTCCAGTTTCACCGGCACCTTGAACCGCTCCGAGACCAGCGTCGTGATCGGCACGTAGATCGAGGCCACCCCCTCGGTGCAGCGGATGGTCCCCACCTCCCGGTCGATCACGCCGGAGGCCCCGATCTGGATCCCCCGGATCTTCTTCGGGTCCACCCCGGAGCTCTTCACGATCTGGTCGATCTGGTCGGTCAGGGTCTTGACCACGCTATCGGCCGAATCCCTCGGGCGGGTCGCTTTGGAGCGGGAGACGATCGATCCCTCCAGATCGGTCAGCACCGTGGTGACATGGAAAATCCCCAGATCGACCCCGATCACGTAGGAGGCCTTCGGGTTCAACACCACGATGGTCGGCCGCCGGCCTCCCGAAGAGATATCGAGCCCTTTCTCGATGACGATCCCCTGCTCGATGAAGTTGTTCACATAGTTGGAAACCGTCACGATGTTCAGCTTGGTCAGCTTCGAGATATCGGTCCGGGAGATGGGGCCGTACCGCTTGATCGCTTCCAGGATGGCGACGTTCTTCCGTTCCCGCTCGGTGAGAGAGTAATCGTCCAGTTCCGCGCCTCTGATCACAGGGAGCCCTCCTTGTTTAGGGCTTTATAAATACCTGTCCCATCGTCGGTTGTCAACTGAAAAATCAGCGTTTCCGCAGATCCTGATAGACGCTCGTCAAGGTCTTCCATACGGCTTCCGGATCTTCGGCCCGAAGCTTGATGTAGCCGGCCCCGAAGTAGCTCCAGCATGCGAAGTTCCGGATCCCCTGAGCGTAGCCGGCCTCCACCGCCACCCGGATTTTCTCCTCTTCTCCCTTGGGGATGTTGAAGTTCAGGATCCACAGCTGGCCCTCTTTCCCGAAACGCCGGCAGACCTCCTGGACCCGTCGGGCGAACCGGCCGACGAACGGCTCCACGTCCGGCTGGTGCGGCCTCCAGTACGGGTCGGTCCCGAAAACGGTTAGGGAGGGGATCGCCGCGACCTTCGCCCAGTCGTTGACCGTGGAGGAGTTCTCGAAAGGAAGGAGGCAGACACAGGCCTTCAACCCCAAACGGACGGTGGCATCGCACAGAAACCGGGTGAACTCCACGAGGGACTCTTCCTTAAAGGAGCGGACATCCGGGGTCAGCCGATCCGGCAGGGGAACCCCACGGCTCTTCTGAAAGCCATCCTGGCAGGCGGAGCACCGACAGGCCCACAGCTTCGGCTCCGTCCCTTCCGGTTCCGGAAAGATCTGGAAGTGGGGCTCGTCCCAGAACAGGAGGTCGGCCTTGAGACGGGCCGCGGCCTGAGCCCATTTGACCAGGTACTCCCGGAAGGCCTGCTGGTTCGGGCAGGCGATCGGAAGCGACTCCCCGGTCGAGCTGATCTGTCGGAGGGAAAGGTTCCTGGCGATCAGGGAGGAGTAAGTCTCCCCCCCGAAGGCCTGGCCCACCCCCCACGGGTCGAGCCAGACCTCCAGGCCCAGCCGATGGGAGCTATCGACGATCTGGCCCATCGCCCCCTGGTAAAACTCGAAATCCTCCTCGCTGAAGGTGTGGACCACGTAGGTGCATCCGGCCTCTTGGATGACCTTCAGGTCCTCCTCCACCCTCCAGGGGATCCGATTCCCGTAGTAGCTGACCCCCAACTTCATCCGACGGTGGAGCCCCGGGTCAGCCCCTCGATGATGTACCGCTGGAAGCAGAGG
>CAZRTR010000050.1:0-11440 GCA_964603095.1 uncultured Planctomycetia bacterium | reverse complement strand
GTACGAGTAGAACCGATATCCCTGACGGATCGCCTCACGATAAACGGCCAGGATCCGCCCCTGGCCGGCGAACGCCGCCACCAGGTAAAGCAGACTGGTCCCCGGCAGATGAAAGTTCGTCACCATCGCATCCACCATCCTAAATGGGTACGGCGGCCGAATGAACAAGTCGGTTACTCCTTCCGTCATTCCCGCCCTCGGTCGTAGCCGAGGGCAAGCTCCAGCGGGAATCGATCCTCGCTTTCGCGAGGATGACATCTGTGAAATAGTCTCCAGCGTTCGCACGACCGTCGTCCCAACCGCGACGACCCGTCCCCCAGTGGCCTTCGTTTCCCGGATCGCCTCCAGCGTCTCCTCGGGAATCGAGAACCGCTCCGGATGCATCCTGCCCGCCGCCAGCTCCTTCTCCCCCACCGGCTTGAACGTCCCCCATCCAACGTGAAGGGTTACAAAAACAATCCGCACCCCCTGCTGCCGGATCCGATCCAGCAGCTCCGGGGTAAAGTGAAGCCCCGCCGTCGGGGCCGCCACCGCGCCCGGCTTCTTCGCGAAAACCGTCTGATACCAGCCAGCATCTTCGGCCTCGGCCGGCCTTCGGATGTACGGGGGCAACGGAACCTCTCCCAGCTCATTCAGGAGCTTCTCATCGACCGATTCCGAGAAACGGACCTGCTTCTCCCCTTCCTGGGAGGAGAGCACCTCTCCCTGGACGCTGCCATGGTTGAACAGCAGCCGCATTCCCGGCCTCAGTCTCCGGCCCGGCTGCCCCAAGCACCAGTAAACCCAACCCCGCTCATCCTGAGCCCTTCGACTCGCCGTTCGCCCTGAGCCTGTCGAAGGGCGAACGTCTCGCTCAGGACAGGCTTGTCGAAGGATAAGCAGCTCCACCTTCCCGCCTGTATCAGCCCTCTTCCCGTAGAGCCGCGCCGGGATCACCTTCGTGTCGTTCAAAACCAGGCAATCTCCCGGACGCAGGAGATCAGGGAGTTCTCGGAAGACCCGGTGAGAGATTTGACCGCCGGCCCGATCCAGCGCCAGCAGTCGGGCGCTGTCGCGCGGTTCGCAGGGCCGCTGCGCGATCAGTTCTTGGGGAAGCTCGTAGCTCACCATCGGCCCCATTATAGCAGAGACGAGCAAAGGAGCCGCGCGGAGGTAGAACTAAACGAACTGGAAGTAGTCCTGGGTGGCTTGAAAGGCCGGCTGAAAATCATCCAACGGAATCGCACCTGCTTCCTGGAGTTTCTTCTGGAGATCCTTCAGCCAGTTGGAACCAGGATCAACCGGATAGAGATCGTATCCTGAGAAAGTTCCTTGGGCCTGGACCAGGGCCTCTGAAACGCTGAGAGCCATCTCGTCCAATCGCCAGATCCGGTATTGATCTGGATCGACGGAAAGACCCGTCAGAAGGGTCCGGACTGCCTCCGCTTCAATCTCCGAGAGTGCCAGGATCAGAAACGGCAGCTCTCCCCTGGCCACCAGGGGAATTGCCGAGAAAGTGTTCCTGTCGTGAAAGGCCGGCATCAAGAGCTTATCCACCTTCCGGCTGGCCGGAGTCACCCAGACCCCAGACCACAGCTCCACCGCCAACCGCCGAGTTGTCTCTGCGCCCAGTTCCTCCAGCCCGGCGGCGGGGGACCACCACTCTAAATCGGAGATATTCCCTAGGAGGGCACCCACCCGAACCCGTAGATCTTGGAATTCCTTCAGATCCTCCCAGAGTTCATCACTGGCCATTGCCACCTCCCTTTTGGGCTCTCCCGGCGGCATCTCGAGAAAGGCCCTCTCGACTCGATCAAACCGTCCGGAGCTTCCTTTAAACGTCTCCCTGATCTTCCGAACCTTTTCCTGCAGGGGGGGCAGCAGCATAAACGTCGATTTCCATTCCAGATCAAAGCGAGGGTCCCCTTGAGTCTTCTCCAATCGGCTAATAATTCTCCGAGCCCTTTTCTCTACCGCCTTGGCCTCTTCCCTAACCTCTTCCAAGGCCTGATGGGCCTGTCTAACGATTTCACGCAACTCCTGGATTTCGTTGAGAAGGAACTCGCTATTCTGCTCTTCCAGCCCTGCCCCTTGCTCTGCAGGGGGAACGGCGGGGAGAAGGCCGAGGATCTGGGCCTGGCGGGAGGGAAGAAACACACCGTTGGTAGAGCCCAGATCCTCCAGAACGACCACCTCCCCTTTCTCTCCCTCGGTCCACAGAATACTCAGGTGAGTCCGGGAGAGTCGCCCATACTTCTCCTCTGAAAGCCAACCTTGCCGCTCCACCCTGTAGCTCTGACTCCCCTCAGGAAATCCAGAAAGGTCCGGATTACGCCCTACAACGATGGGGGTACCCTTCTCCAGTTTCCGGCCCTCCGCGGAAACTTGCCTCATCACTCCCTCAGAATCTGCCTGAAACTCCTTCAGCTCGAACTGGCCGCCTTCTGTTTGCTGGAGCCAAAGGAGAACCGACTTGGCTAGGAAGAAGCGAAGGCCGTCCTTCCCTAGACGATCCCATGCCTCCACCGGAATAGAAATCGGCTGCCGGGAAGTTAACCTCCACCAATCGGGGGACACCGCCCGAGGAGGAACCGCTCGCTGGGGGAAGGCCCGCTTCATCAAGTCGTCCCAGGCCCATTCGTACCGTTGACGTTTTCCCGGGTCATCCTCATCCCATGGAATCTGGTCCAGGACCTCCGTTCTCCTTTGCTCAATCGCCTTCGGCTCCATCCCTAAAAACCGCTTCAGTTCCTCGTCCGTCAGGGCCCCTCCTCCTTCTTCTTTCGAGATAAAAACAAGTCTCTGGGGAGCGGCAATGATGGAGGCAGATCCTTCTTTGCCCCGGAGCAACTGCGCGATGATCTTCTCCTGCTGGGGCGACAACGTCTTCCGGAACTGATTCACCCTCTCCTCCTCCAGCCCGGCGGCGGGGGGTGGGGTGTGCTGCCAGACCGCAAGCTCCCGCAGGGTGTGGGGAAGCGTAACGCTGCCGGTCAGGTCGGAGTAGAACCCCGGTTGAGCCCCCTCCGGCAGCGTGACCTCAACCGTTACCTGCTTCCAGCCGGAACCGGGAGAGACCGGGAAAAAGCTCGCCGGCAGCAGAACCGGCTGTCCGATCTCTCGGGCGTAGAGCTCCAGCGCCTCGGCAAAAACCGGCGTCAAGTCCAACGCCCGATCGGAGCGCAGGCGGCTGGTGACCAGGAGGGAGCCCTCCCGAGTGCGCAAGGCGGCCAGTCGAGCGAAGGGGGGCGCCGTCTGGGGAGGCGCATTGGCATCGTAGGCAAAGAGAATCACCACGCCCGGATGCGTCGCGTACTCTTGGGCGTGGTGCCGGTAAGGGCCGTTCACACAGTCCAAGCAGGAGCCCCGCAGGTCCGGCCAGCCCAGGTGAAGTATCCGCACCGGATCCTGTGCGAACTCAATCCGGACAGCCACCGGCTGCGTCTCCCTCTCCTGAGCAACACGCTGGCTGACAAGATCGCTCAGGTGACGCCGGATCGTCTCGACCAAGGCCCGGATCTCCTCCACCCGGCCGGCTTCGGGATCCTCGAGGATCTGCTGGCTTAAGGCCAGGAACTCTGATTGAAGCTTCCCGGCCTGATCCGGGCCGGGCGTTGAACCCCGGGCTTGAGTCACAAAATTGGCCAGCCCCTCCCGAAGCTCTCCGACAGGTATCCGGTCCTCCCCGGCCAGGTTACTCAGGTGAGTCCGGATCTCCTGCCAGAGCACGCCGGTTCTCTCCTCGGCCCGGGCTTGCACGGGAGCAAGCGGCTGGACTATCCGCTCGATGGAAGCCGGCGGCTGAGGCAGCGGGGCTGGAAGCGAAGGGGCTTCCTCAGCCAGGGCTTGGTGCACCGCGGCGAGAGCTTGGGATTCGTCCAGACCCTGCTGAAGGGCCACCAGGTACGCCCCCAGCGCCCGGGCGAGGGTCTCTTGCCGATGCTCGGCCTGATAGAGCACCGCCTGCAGGAACATCCGGCGCTTCAGCTCTGGAATCTCCGGGACGGTCAAGGGGCTCGGCCGGCCAGAATCAAATTGAACATTCAGAATGCGGCCGGCCTCGTCGGCAACGGCCTTTTCCAATGCCTGAGCGGAGGCGGTCAGGGCTGGCGCGCTCTTAAGGGGCGCTTGAAGCTGCCCGGCGAGAAGTCGCTCCATCCCTAAGGCGTAGAGCGCCGGCCGGACCGAGGCCGCCTTCGGCAGCCACCCCTTAAGCAGGGCGGCCAGGTACTGGTTCCGGGGAGTTTGGGCCAATCCCTTCGCGATGGAGGCGGCTTGATCCAAAAAACCGGCCAGGGCCGGCTCCAAACGAAGCAGCTCCATCAAAACCAGCAGATGGGCCATGTCCAGGCGGTTCCGAACCGAGGCGCGGGCCAAAAGCTTGGCCGAGGCGGCCGACAAGCGGCTCCGCAGCGCCCAGGCCCAGAGCGCCTGCGCAATCTGACTCTTGGGAGCAATCCTGGCAAAGGCCTTCTCCTCGGTTTCGGAGAAAGAGATCCCGAGGGATACCAGGACCCTCTGAGCCGCTCCTCGGATCGCTCCCCTCTCCAGGGGTGGACCTTTTAACCGCACAGCAGCGGACAATCCTTGAAAAATCCTATCTGCCTGTTCAGGCGAAAGCCCCCTCTCGAGTGCGGAAGAAAGCCGTTCAAGCAGAACCTCCCACTGGCGGCTCTCCGGCGCAACGGCACGATCCGGGTGGGTTAAAGCCAACGGAACAGCAGCCAGAAGGGCCGGCAGAAGCTCAGGATCGCCTCCCTCCAACCGGATAAACAACTCAGAGAGGGCCTCCTTCCCTCCCAGCAAACCCAGCAGGCGGATCGCGGAGAGCTTCTCGGGAACGGTTGCACCGGGTTCCTCAAGCCGGCCTTTCAAAGTGGCAAAAGAAGGCCCCCACAGGCGGACGGCGCGGTCGTGTCCGGCGGAAGCCAAGGTTTGACCGTCGGGAGAAAAGGCAAGGGCTCGGACCCCATCGGTGTGGCCGGTGAACCTACGCAGCAGCCCTTCAATCGCCGACTCCTCCAGCTCTGCGCCGAGGGCCTTCTCGAGCTCTTCCAGGCCAGCTTCCTGTCGGGCGGTCGGGCGTAACGCCAGGGCGGGGCCCGGTAGGGCCAGCCCCACGGTTAGCAAAAGGGCCAAGGTTGGCTGGAACAAAAATGGCCGATTCATCGGGGAGTCCCCATGGTACTTTTAAGTTTACTCGATGGAGAGGAGATTTTCAAGGTATGGTAACAAGATGTTCGCTACCTCTAACTTACGAGGAGAAACCGGGTAACCCCTGGAGCTTCCGGCGCTGGGCGCCGGGAAAGTAAAACCGGAGGATCTCATCCATCCTCTTGCCCTGCTTGGCCATGCCGTAAGCCCCCCATTGGCAGAAACCCACCCCATGGCCCCAGCCAAACCCGTCGAAGGAGACCCCTTTTCGGGAAACCTGGACGGTGAACTTGAGACTCCGTAGATGGTTGGCCCCCAGCAGCTCCCGGAACCGTCGACCTGTCAGAACTGCCTGGCCTTTTCTTCCCGTCAGCCGGATCGTCCGGGCCCGCCCCGAGGGGCTGCGCTCCAAAATCTCGATCCCCTGAAGCTCCCCCACCGGATCGGCCTCCTTCCCCAGCGCCTCCAGCAGAGCGTTCCGGGAAAGGTTGGCCTTCCATCGAAAATGCCTCAGATCCTTGCAGTAGGGGTCCGGATGCCCTTTCAAAGGGGCCGGGTCCCCCTTCACCGTCCACAGCTCCGCCGCATCCTCGGTGTGCCCGCCGCAGTTGGCGTGGAAGGTGGCCGAAAGCAACTCCTTCTGATACGCCAGAACCTCTCCTCGGGTCGCCTCCACCGCCGCCCGCGTCCCTTCCCTCTCCGAAGCCACGCCGTGGTACAGGTGGGTCGCGGTGTCGGCCGTCAGGTCGAACAATTTTCCCTTCTGGATCCAGATCCGGTGGGCCGCCATCGTCCGGGAAACGACCGCGTGGGCTTTCAAGGCCTCGATCGGCCAGTCGGCGTCCGCCTCGCTGGCCAGGGCGCCGACCAGGTACTCCTCCAGCCCCAGTCGGTTGACCACCGTGACGTTCCCCTTCTCAGTTCGGTGGAGAATCAAACTTCCCCGGTACGGCCGGGCGTTGACTCGAAGGATCTCCTCCTCTATCGGTTCCAGAACCACAGCGCTGGAGTCCAGTTCCGTGTGACCAATCTTCAGTCCCGGGTTGCTCGGCTCCACCTTCTGCCAGAGCACCTTGTCCCGCTCCTCAATCAACGCCCCGGTGGTCAGATCGGTCAGGCGACAGGGGGCCAGCACCGTGATCCGGGCGCTGGGGACCTCCTGCAGGATTGCCACCCGCACCTGCGGCTCCTCCGCCGCGGAGACAGGGGCGAGCAAGGGTAAGCAAGGGTAAGCAAGGGTAAGCAAGGGTAACAAGACCCCTGCTAACCCCTGCCAACCCCTCCTAACCCGTGCTAACCCTTGCTCTCTCATCGCCGGAAGAACAAGTTCACGATCAGCGTCAGCAGGAAGCTCAAGATCAAACAGGTGATGATCGGGAATGCGAAGGTGAATTTTCCCCGCTGGATGAAGATGTCTCCGGGAAGCCGGCCCAGGGGAAGCTTGGGCGCCACCGTGAGGAGAATTCCAAGCGCCACCAACAGCAGTCCTGAAAGGATGAGGAATTTACCGATAGACATTCAGAACCAGTTCAGGGACAGTCCCCTTCGGGGACAGTCCCTTAGGGTCTCAGAACAGTTCAGGGACAGTCCCCTTAGGAGATACCTGCTGGTCGCGGGACGGGGACAGTCCCTGAGGTCCGCGGGTCAGCCCCAAATGGTCGGAGGCGATCTTGGTGATCTCGCGGCCGCGGGGGGTCCGGCGGATGAGCCCCGCCTTCAACAGGTACGGCTCCACCACATCGACCAGGGTGTCCGGCTCTTCATTCAGCGTGGCGGCCAGCGCCTCCACCCCGACCGGACCTCCGTCGTACTGCTCCAGGATCACCCTGAGCACCCGTCGGTCCATCTCATCCAGCCCCATCCCATCGATCCCCTGGGCATCCAGGGCCGTCCGGGCTGTGCTCCGCGTGATCCGACCGTCCCCCTTGACCTGGGCGTAGTCTCGAACCCGCCGGAGCAGCCGATTCGCCACCCGGGGCGTTCCTCGGGAACGTCGGGCGATCTCGGGAGCCCCTTCCCCATCGATCTCGATCGAAAGAAGGCGAGCGGACCGTTCCAGGATACGGACCAGATCGGCCGACTCGTAGAAACTCAGGTGGTGATTCAACCCAAACCGGGCCCTCAACGGCGAGGTCAGCAGCCCGGAACGGGTTGTGGCTCCGATCAGGGTGAATCGTTTCAGGTTGAATTTGATCGTCTTGGCGTAAGGCCCCTTATCGATCACGAAATCGATCTGGAACTGCTCCATTGCCGGGTAAAGGAACTCCTCCACCACCTTGGAGAGCCGGTGGATCTCATCGATGAACAGGATATCCCCCTCACCCAGGTTGGTCAGGATCCCGATCAGATCTCCGGCCCGCTCGATGGCCGGCCCGGAGGTGGCGGTGATCTTGGTCTCCATCTCGTGGGAGATGATGTAGGCCAGGGTCGTCTTGCCCAGCCCCTGAGGGCCGCTGAACAAAAGGTGCTCCAGCGGCTCCCCTCGCTTCTGGGCCGCCTGAAGGGCCACCTTCAGATTCTCCACCAGCTCCGGCTGGCCCACGAACTCTTCCAGCGTCTGCGGACGGAGGGACAGATTCAAGACCCGATCCTCGTCCGTCTCCTGCTGCGTCAGCAGAACCTCCCGCGCCTTCTCACCCGTCAACTCATCCACTCATTCTTCCCCTCTCTCCCCTCTTTCCCCTGTCTCCCCTCTTTCACTGTCCTTTCGCCCTCTGCTTGTACACCTCGTTCAAGATCTCCTCAGCGCTGGAGAGGTTGGGGCTGCGGGAGAGGGCGCTCTTGATCATCGCCTGGGCCTCGACCCGCCGGTACTGAAGCTGCAGGAGGACCTCCAGCGCCTCGGTGGCGGCATCGGTCGAGGGAATCGGCGCCCCCGACGGGCCCTCCTCCGGGATCAGGGCGTACTTGCCCACCCTGCCCTGGAGCTTCGCCACGATCTCCTTGGCCCGCTGCGGCCCGATCCCCGGCAACGACCGCAGGAAATCGACGTTCCCGTCGTCGATCGCCCGGGCGATCAAGGGGATCGGCTGGTTGATCGCCTTGACCGCCGCCTTCGGGCCGATCCCGGAGACGGTGATGAAGATCTCGAAGAACTGCCGCTCCACCTCGTTGACGAACCCGACCAGGATCGGGAAGGCCCGGGAGGGTTCCAGATGGTGGTAATGGAAGGTGACCAGCCGGATGATCCGGTCGGGTCCCAGATGACGGTCGATGGTTCGCAGGATGGCGGTCGGGATCCAGACCTCGTAGGTGACCCCGTTGGTCTCCAGAAGGACGGTGGTCTCCCGACGTTCCGTCAGTTTCCCGTGCAGCCGGCTAATCACAGCGCCGCCTCATCCTTCCCTCTCTCCCCAGTATAAGCGGCCCGGGGTGAGGGTATCGAGGTGGCACAACGCCACCGCCAACGCGTCGCTCACATCGGCGGGAACCTGGCCGTTCCCGATTCCCAAACGCATCCGGATCATCCGAGAGATCTGCTCCTTGGAGGCGTGCCCCCGCCCCACCACCGATTTCTTGACGCGAGTGGGGAGGATGCTGACCACTGGGATCCGATGAAGGGCCGCCTGACTCAAGATCACCCCCCGCACATGACCCATCAGGATCGCCGGTTTGGGGGTCTTGGTGTAGCTGTACAGATCCTCCACCGCCACGGAATCGGGTCGGTGCTGGACAATCAGCGTCTCGATCTCCTTCGAAATCACCGCCAGCCGGGAGGCCAGGGGATTGTTTTTCTTCGTCCGGATGAGACCCGCCTCGATAAGAACGGGCCTTTCTTTTATTTCAATGAGGCCGTAGCCGGTGGCGTCGAGGCCGGGATCGATCCCCAGGATACGCATGGAAGTAGCATAGCCCCGGCGGTAGCCGGGTGTCAACGCCAGATCAGGCGGCAGCGGCGGCCAGGATCTGATCCGGGATGTCGATGTTGGCGTAGGCGTGGGAGACGTCGTCGTGCTCTTCCAGGGCTTCCATGAAGGCCAGGATCTTCCTTGCCGAGGCCTCGTCGGTCACCGGAACGGTGGAGGTGGGGAGCATCGTCAGCTCCGCCGATGCCAAAGGGATGCCGGCCTGGGTCAGGGCCTGCTTGACCTGCTCCAGATCCTTCGGGGAGGTGGTCACCTCGTAGGTGGTTTCGCCGGTCTTTAAGTCCTCTGCCCCGGCGCTCAAGGCCAGATCCATCAGCCGTTCCTCCTCCACCTTTGGCCTCTCGACCAGAATATACCCTTTCTTCTGGAAGATCCAGGCCACCGACCCGGCGCCGGCCAGATTCCCGCCGTTGCGAGCGAACAGGTTGCGGACCTCGGCCGTGGTCCGGTTCTTGTTGTCGGTCAGGGCCTCCACCAAGACCGCCACGCCCCCAGGGGCGTACCCTTCGTAGAGAACCTCCTCGTAGATCACCCCGGGCAGCTCCCCGGTGCCGCGCTTGACCGCCTTCTCGATGTTGTCCTTGGGCATGTTGGCCTCTTTCGCCTTCCCGATGGCCAACCGGAGGCGGGGATTCCCATCCGGATTTCCGCCGCCGGTTTTTGCGGCGGCGGTGACCTCCTTGATCAGCTTAGTGAAGAGCTGGCCCCGCTTGGCGTCGGCGGCCCCCTTCTTGTGCTTGATGCTGGCCCACTTCGAATGCCCGGACATTGGGCCATTATACTACAGTTCGTCGGAGTGGATGACCCGGTCCAGCTCTTCCCGGGTGGTGATCTCTTGCTGGACCTTGGTCAAGCCGTCTTCGTACAAGGTTCGCATCCCTCGGCTCCGGGCCGACTCCCGGATCTCCGCCGCGGAGCCGCGCCGTAGGATATTCTCGCGGATCTCATCATCCACCAGGAGGAACTCAAAGATCCCGGTCCGGCCTTTCAGTCCCAACCCCACGCAGCCCACACAGCGCCTGCCCTGACATCGGGGACAGATCGTCCGGACCAGGCGCTGAGCGATGACGCAGCTTAAAGAGGAGGCGACCAGGTACGGCTCGATCCCCATCTCCAGTAGGCGGGCGATGCTGGAGGCGGCGTCCTTCGTATGGAGCGTGGACAGAACCAGGTGGCCGGTCAACGCCATCCGGATCGCCACCTCGGCCGTCTCGGTGTCCCGGATTTCGCCCACCATCAGGATGTTCGGATCGTGCCGCAGGACTGACCGCACGTAACGCCCGAAGGTCAGCTCAATGGAGGGGTACACCTGCAGCTGAAGCGCCCCGGCCAGGGTGTACACCAGCGGATCCTCCACCGTAACGATCTTGCGGGTGGAATCGTTGAGCTCCTGCAGGCAGGCGTACAGGGTGGTCGTCTTGCCCGAACCGGTGGGGCCGGTCACCAGAATCAGTCCCGAATGGCGCTCGAGGATCTTCGTGAGGATCCCCAGGGCCTTCTCATCCAACCCCAGGTGGGTGAGGGCCAAGGGAAGCTCTGTCTGCAGGATCCGGATGACGACACTCTCCCCGTACCGGGAGGGCAGCACCGAAACTCGAAGGTCATACTCCCGGCCCTTCACGGCCACCGCGGTTCGGCCGTCTTGGGGAAGGCGCTTCTCCGCAATATCCAGGTTGCACAGAATCTTGATCCGGGAAACCACCGCCGGGTACTGGGAGGAGATGACCGGGGGAACTCCCATCTCGTGAAGGATCCCATCGACCCGAATCCGGATCTTCACTCCACCCACGGCCGGCTCGAAATGAAGGTCGGTGGCCCCCTCCTCGACCGCCTGGGCGGTCAGCTCCTGAAGCGCATCCGCCACGGTGATCCGCTGCGGGCCCTTTCCCTTCGGGGGCGCCAGGGAAACCCCGATCTGATTGAGCTGCTGGGCCAAGACCGGCAGAATCTTCTCTTCGGTGGCGATCCCCAGCTGCACCAGGGTCAACCCCAAGGGGGCCGGGGCCTGGCGTTGGGCCTCCAGGGCGACTTGAAGATCCTGGGCGGTGATCACCCCCGCCGCAACGAGCATCTGGCCTAACGGCTGTCTCATTTCGGTTGAAATCGACATTCTGGGTTTGGTAACCTCAAGTCTACCCGATCCCCCTTCTGAATGTCAAGGGGTATAACCAGATTTTGTCACCTCTAACTCCAGGGCAGAAAAAACCGGGCGCCGACCTACTCTCCGTCGCTCCTGCCGGCCACCCGGAGTCACCCCGTCCGCTCCCTAGGGGAAACCCATGGTTTCCCCTAGTATTCCTTTCCTTCCAAAAGCGTGGAGGCCGCGGGCGGCCTCCACACCTCCTCCCGGGAGAGTAGGTCTCCCAGGAAAAGAAAAAACCGGGCGCCGACCTACTCTCCCAGGCCGTTGCCAGCCAAGTACCATCGGCCCTGCGGGGCTT
>CAZRTR010000049.1:0-11732 GCA_964603095.1 uncultured Planctomycetia bacterium | reverse complement strand
GGTGTCAGACACCGTTTTCGGATCCGTAGCTTTGCGTGGCCGTAAAACGCTGGCCGTGCCTTTTTCGAGGATTCACCTTAAAGTCTACCCGATCCACGCTAAAAATTCAAGGGTAAATAACCGGCTGTGCGTAATACTAACTCAACGTTCCATGCTGTGAAGTCAGCCGGGTGATCACCCGATCCAGATCTTTCAAGGAATAGTAGGCGATCCTCACCCAGCCGCTGGCGGCGGCGGTGCCTCCTTTCCGGTTGGGAACGATCTGAACGCTCGTACCAAGAGCCCGGCGCAACCGCTGCTCCACCGCCGCAAGGTGCGGATCGGCCAACTGGGAAAGCCGGGCCTTGGTCTTGCGAGAAGGTCCGGTCCCCTGAACGATCTGCTCCACCTGCCGGACCGACAATCCCTGCGCAACGATCCGCTGGGTCAAGGCCCACTGGGCCTTCTCCGATTCGATCCCCAGCAACGCCCGGGCATGGCCCAACGTTAGCCCTCCCCGGGTCAGCTCCTCCTTGACCGGGGCGCTCAATCTCAAAAGGCGCAGCGTGTTGGCCACCGTGGCTCGATCCTTTCCCACCGCAGTGGCGATCTGTTCCTGGGTGAGTCCAAAGTCGGTTCCCAGCCGCTGGTAAGCGGTTGCCTCTTCGATCGGGTTGAGCTCCTCCCTCTGGATATTCTCCAGCAGCGAAAGCTCCAAGGCCTTCCGATCATCCTGTACCTGCCTGACAAGGACCGGCGCCTCCGTCTCACCAAGCAATCGCAGGGCCCGCAGCCGTCTCTCTCCGGCTATCAGCTCGTATGGTCCGTTTAAACCACTTTTGTCTATTTTTCTGACTAAAAGTGGGTAAATCAAACCACTTTCTCGTATAGAATTAGCCAGTTCCTGGACTTTTATATCATCGGGGTTCTTCCGGGGCTGAAACCGGTTCGGGCGGATTTCGGTGAGCGGTATTCGGATCACCCTCTCCTCCCTCGACAGGCCGGCCTGCTCGGTCGTCGGTCCGCTCGGAAGCGCCGACTGGACCTCGACCGGCAACGTCTCCACGTTCCTTTCCGGAATCAGGGCCCGGATCCCCTTGCCCAACCCGCGCGTTGGCTGCATTGGTTTCCTCCTCAAGTATATATTCGGCTAACGTTTGGTACGCCTTCGCCCCCGCAGAGCCGGGGTCGTACAGGGCTACCGGCAACCCATGACTGGGGGCCTCGCTCAGGCGAACCGATCGGGGAATCACCACTTCGTAGACCTTCGACCCAAAAAATTTCCGAACCTCCTGAATCACATCGTTGGTCAGCTTCGTCCGGAAGTCGGCCATTGTCATCAGCACTCCTTCGATCGTCAGGTCGGAATTCAGGTTCTCCTGAATCAACCGGATCGTCTCCAGAAGCTGGCTTAAGCCCTCGAGTGCGTAATACTCGCATTGCATCGGGATCAGGACGCTGTCGGCGGCGCAGAGGGCGTTGACCGTGAGAAGGCCCAGTGATGGCGGGCAGTCGACCAGGATCAACTCGTAGGTGTCGGCGCTCTTTTGGATCGCCGACTTGAGCCGCCATTCCCTCTGCGGCTGATTCGCCAGCTCCAACTCGGCTCCACTGAGAGAGGGCTGGGATGGAGCCAACCAAAGGTTGGAAATTTTCGTTGGGAGGATCGTCGACTCCACGGGGACTCCTTCCAGAAGGACCTCGTAGATCGACCGATTCAGCCCCCGTTTGTCCACCCCTAAGCCGCCGGTGGCATTGGCCTGGGGATCCAGATCGATCAGGAGAGTCTTCTTTCCAGCCGTCGCCAAGGAGGTGGCCAGGTTAACCGCTGTGGTGGTCTTTCCAACGCCCCCTTTCTGATTGCAGACGGCGATCGTTTTAGCCATGTTCCACGTGGAACATTACGCTCCGGGTTTTAGGGTGAGGCGGATTCTGGCCTGCTTGGCGCCCCTCATTCCGAACAGCCCTTTGTTCTCCTCCGACAAGATTCGGACCGTGACCTGTTTTCGGGAAACGCCGAGAAGGCTCAGCCCCTTGGAGATTGCCTCCTGCACCGTTTTTCCCTCGACGGAGATAGACCTCGATTTTTTTGCCGATGGCGCGGTAGGGGTCATGCTTTAAGCTCGCTTGGCTAACAGGGTTTGTCCCATCGTCAGGAATGTGTTGGTCACCCAGTATAACACGAGTCCGGATGGAAGCCCATAAAACATGAAGCCGAACAGGATCGGAAACCAGCGGAAGATCCTCTGCTGCATCGCCTGCTCCTCGCTCATTTCCGACAGGGGCCGTTGACTCATTCGTTGCTGGAAAAACATCGCCGACGCCATGACGATCGGCAGGAGATTGAGGTGATCGCCCAAGAACGGAAGCGCTTTTGGAAAATGAATCATCGCATCCGGGGCCGATAGATCCCGGATCCAGAGGAACCCGGCTCCTCGGAGCTCTGGGGAGCGTGTCAGCACCTGAAACAGGGCGATAAAGATCGGCATCTGCAGAATGAGTGGAAGACAGCCGCTTAACGGATTGACCCGGTATTTTCGGTAAAGCTGGAGGATCTCCTGGTTCATCTTCTGCGGATTTTTCGCCTGCTCCTTTCGGATCTTTTCCACCTGCGGCTGTATCTCACCCATCACCTTCATCATCCGGACTCCGGACCAGGTAATCGGAAAGAAAAGGAGCCAGATCGACACGCTCAGAAAGAGGATGGCCCATCCATAGTTGCCCAGCCAGCCGTAGCTCCACCTCAAAATGCCTAGCAGCATCTTGGCGATCCCGAAGAAAGCGCCAAAAGAGAAGGCCCCCTCCAGCCCGGAACCGGCCAGGTCCGATACAGTCATCGGCCCGGCATAGAGGCGCAGGTTCCACTCCGCCTTTGCGGCTGGAGCCAGGGTGACGGGAGGAAATTCAAGCCAACCCACCGTCTGTCCGCCGGGGGTTTGTTCCACGTGGAACAGGCCCCCCGGGAAAACCGGCTGGACAATCAGGGCATGCGAACGGGCCTGAGCAGTGATCCATTCCGGGCTCCCTGGAAAACGCTGTTTCCTCTGTGGATCCAACGGGATCTTATGCATCTTCCGATCGATGGAAACAAATCCCTGGAGATACTGACGGTCCTGGGCAGACTTAGCTTGAAGAGGACGATAGGCGACGGTCTGCAAGCGATACGTTTTTGTTTCTTTAGAGATATTCAAAATATTTAAGTTTAAATCTAGCATGGAGCTGGGCACATTTTTGGCCGGCCTAATTCGCCTGTTGATCTTTGCCAATGCGGGACTGAGTGTCAGCTCACTCAATAGGACTCCATCATAGAGATGGGTTTGCTGAAATTCAATCTGACTGGCCGATGGCTCCAGGATCTCCAGCTCCAGAAGCCCGGGGTCCTCTTTTTGCATCAAATCGGTTCCGTCCGTCCAGAGGGTCCGGATTCCACCCCGGTCTGCGCCAATCCCAAGATTGAGGGAGCCGACGGTGAAGTTCAGGATCGGTTCCGTCCGAACCGATCTCTCCAGCACGGAGGGAACCGGGCCCGTCGGCCTCGACGGGACAACCCGGGGTGGGGGGGGCGGCGGCGGAAACAACGTCGTCCAGGCCAGCAGGATCCCTAAGGCGAGTCCCAAGGCCAAAAGGAGTCGCTGTTCCGGCTTCACCCCGCCCCTCCGGTTCCCGCGCCGTCGAACAGCGCAGCAGAAAAAGAGACGCACCGACGGCGCCTGTGCCGAGCCCATGCTCGGCACAGTGACCCTGTCCCTGCTGAGTTCGTGCTCTCAAAGGATGGGGCAGGGTCATGGAACCGGAGGGGCGGGGTCATGGGATAGGGTCGTATCCGCCGGGATGCCACGGATGGCATCGAAGGAGCCGCCGGACGATCAGGGTGGTCCCTCGGAGGATTCCCCCTCGACGCAGCGCCTCCTCGGCGTAGGCGGAACAGGTCGGGAAAAAGCGGCAGGAGGGAAGGGTGAGCCCCGCCACCGCGAGCCCCCGATACAGTCGGATCAGCCCACTGAGGAACCGGTTCGCTCCTTCAGACAGCGAACCAGCTCGAGGAATTGGCTTTCCAGATCCCAATAGCTCCACTTCGTAGGCCTCTCATAGACCACCGCCATCCAATCAAAGCCCGGGGGGATAGACGATCGATTCCGACGGAACGCCTCTCTGAGCCAGCGCTTCAGCCGGTTTCTATCCACAGACAGGGGGACGGCTTTTCGACGGACCACGCATCCAAAACAGCCCCTCCGGGCTGTGCCCGACCTGGAAACCTCCGTGCGGAACCGCGCGGCGACGCTCAAGCCCCGGTTGCGAACGGTGAGAGCCGGGGTCACGGAATCAAGCGGCGGCGTCCCTTCTTCCGTCGACGACGAAGGACCCGTCGGCCGGCCCGACGCGACATCCGCCGACGGAACCCGTGCCGGCGTTTCCGTCTGCGCAGGGAAATGTTCTTGAGGTGTTTCTTCACCCCGCCCCTCTGGTCCAACGCCACCGCCCCGCACCGCTGGGTAGCCAAAGATAAGCAGGGGCGGTGGCACTGTGCCTTCGGCACAGGCGCCGTCGAGTTCTTCCTTCATGCTGCGCCGTTCGACGGCGCAGGAACCAGAGGGGCGGGGTCATAGGCAAACGGCATTGTACAGTCCAGCACTCTTCTTGTCAAACCAACCCGGGCATGCTAGGATGAAAAGCTCCAATGGACCGCTTGGATCTCAACCTCTGGCATCAGGTGCTGACCCACATCCAGCGGGAGCTGCCGAGTCAAGCCTACGAGACCTGGTTTCAGCCAACCCGGGCGGTCGGCTCCACGGCAAGCGCCCTGGTTGTCGAGGTGCCCAACCCGTTCTTCCGGGACTGGCTAAGGAGTCATTACACTGAGATGATCGATCGGATTTTGGAAGATCTGGCCCATTCCAAGGTTCGGGTGGAGTACACCGTCGCCCTTCACCCTTCCGCGGCAAGCGCATCCTCGCCTTCCTCCTCGCGGCCCGAATCAGGCCAAGCGAAGGGGCCGGAGCAGCCGGCGGGCGCGGGCCTAGCTGTTGGACTGGAGACGGCCCGCCGATCCGAGCTGGTCCTGAATCCCCGATACACCTTCGATCAGTTTGTGATCGGGCCCTCGAACCGGTTCGCCCATGCCGCCTCCTTGGCGGTGAGCGAGTCGCCGGCCCAGGCGTACAATCCGCTCTTCATCTACGGGGGTGTTGGGCTGGGCAAGACGCACCTGATGCAGGCGATCGGCCATCGGCTGGCGGAGCGGTTCCCGCATTCAAAGGTGATCTACATCTCCAGCGAACGGTTCACCAATCAGCTGATCTCGGCGATCCAGAATCGGACGATGGCCGCCTTCCGAGACAAGTTCCGCTTAGCCGACGTGCTGCTGGTGGACGATATCCCGTTCATCGGTGGAAAGGAGTCGACCCAGGAGGTCTTCTTCCACACCTTCAACGCCCTGTACGACGCTCATAAGCAGATTGTGATTTCCAGCGATCGCCCCCCCAAGGAACTCAAAGGGGTGGAGGAGCGGTTGGTTTCCCGATTCGAGTGGGGCCTGGTGACCGACGTCCAGCCGCCGGATCTGGAAACTCGGGTGGCCATCTTAAGGAAAAAGGCCCAGACGCAAGGACAGGGGGTTCCCGACGAGATCACTCTGTTTATCGCCGAGCGGATCACCTCCAACATCCGGGAGCTGGAGGGGGCCTTGAATCGGGTGATTGCCTATTCGGTTTTAACCGAACGGAAGTTGACCCTGGCGATGGCCCAGGAGGTTCTCAAGGAGGTGGTGGCGGAGTCCGCCCGGCAGATCACGTTGGAGCGAATCCAACGGGTCGTGGCCAACTATTTCCAGCTTTCCGTGGCCGACCTGCGCGGGAAGCGCCGGACCAGGAAGATTTCGCTTCCCAGACAACTGGCGATGGCCCTTTCCAGGGAATTGACTGAGTCCTCTTTGCCGGCTATTGGAGCGGCCTTTGGAGGAAGGGACCATGCCACCGTTCTTTACGCCTGCCAGAAGGTAGGTCGCGCAAAGAAAGAAGATAAGGGAACGATTGGCTCGCTATTTACCACGCTCGTTGCAGAGTTGCAGAAAGGGTTGTGAATAAGTTGTGGATAACTTCTGTTTGAGTCTTTCTCTGGTTGAGTGTGTTGGTTTCTGGAACAGCTTATCCATAGGATCTGTTGAATTGTATCCTGTTTTTGTTAAAGTGGTTAGGTAGTTTATCCACAGTATCAACAGAGCTAGTTGATATTGTTTTTGTTCTATAGAATATAAAGAGGTAAACGGACCCCATGAAAGTATCAATTTCAAAAGAGGATCTCCTGAAAGGGATCCAAACTACCCAGCCAGCCATCCCAAACCGAAGCACATTACCGATTCTGTCTCATATCCTCTTGGATGCCAGGAAAGAGGGCTTGCGATTAGCAGGCACAGATCTGGAGCTGGGGATTACCTGCTTCGTTCCGGCGCAGGTAGCGGAGGAGGGAGCGATCACGGTGCCGGCGAAGCGCTTTGCGGACCTTATTCGTGAGCTTCCTAGCAACAGCACCCTGCAATTAAGCACCAAGAAGAACCAGCAGGTCTCCATCGAGTGCGAGCGAGGCCTGTTCAAAATCATGGGGCTCCCCAAGGAGGAGTTTCCGCGTCTGCCGCACGTGGATGACCATGAAGCCCTGGTGGTGAGCCAAGAGGTTCTACAGGCGATGCTGAGCTTAACCGGTTTTGCTGTCTGCCGGGATGAATCCCGTTACGTGCTAACCGGAATCCTATTCATCTCCAAGGGGGGATCGCTTCGCCTGGTGGCAACAGATGGAAGGCGGTTGGCGCTGATCGATCGGGAGGTAATGACCGACTCCAAGGGAAATCACGAAGTAATCGTTCCGTTGAAAGCGATCTCAGAGCTTCATCGGCTTCTAGGGGAAGCGCCAACTGCCAGAATCTCCTGGAAGGAAAATCAAGTGGCCTTCGACCTGGGAAACACGCAGGTCGTTTCTCGCCTGATCGACGGGCGGTTCCCAAACTATGAGCAGGTAATTCCGGCGGAGTCGGCCCAGAAGCTGGTGATCTCTCGAGAAATGTTCCTCTTGGCGACCCGCCGGATCTCCCTCTGGACCACCCCTGACTCTCCGTCGATCCGCCTGGACTTGAGGCCGAATCGAGCAATCCTTTCAAAGCAGACGCCGGAGGTGGGGGAGGCCCACGAAGAGCTGGAGGCCCGCTATTCCGGATCGGAATTTTCGATCGGATTTAATCCAACCTATCTCATCGAAGTGCTCAAGGTGCTGCCGGAAACAGACGTGGAGATTGAGCTGCCCGGGCCGGACAGGCCCGGGGTGATCCGAACCAAGGATCATTATCTTTACATCGTGCTGCCGATGCAGCTGAACTCCTGACCGTACCCGAGGATGGCCCGATCCCGGTCCGCCGCTTCCCTGGGCGAGCTCCTCCCCAAGGTCTTAAAGGATCTGAAGGCCAACCCTCGCCCCTCGTGGGAGGCGATCCAGGAAGCGTGGGCGAGGGTTGCGGGGAAGGAGGCGGCCCGACACAGTTGGCCCCGTTCCCTTTTAAAGGGGCGGCTGATGGTGGAGGTGGACAGTTCAGGATGGATCTACACGTTGAACTTAAAGAGGTCGCAGATCCTGCAGGGATTGATCGAGCGGTTCGGGGCGGGCCGGGTGAAGGGGCTGTCGCTGCGAATCGGAGAGAGGATGAATGCCCAGCAATCATAAGGTGAAGGAAAGGCCCGGCAGTTACGACGCCACCACGATCCAGGTGTTGGAGGGGGTCGAGGCGGTCCGCCGCCGGCCGGCCATGTATATCGGCGATACCGGGACACGCGGCCTGCACCACCTAGTCTACGAGGTGGTGGACAACTCGATCGATGAGGCGATGGCCGGTTTCTGCACGGCGGTCGAGGTGGTCATCCACCCGGACAACACCGTCTCCGTCACCGACAACGGGAGGGGGATCCCGGTCGACATGCACAAGACGGAGAAGAAGCCGGCGGTGGAGGTGGTGCTGACCACCCTGCATGCCGGGGGCAAGTTCGACCATCGGGTCTACAAAGTGGCCGGCGGTCTGCATGGCGTGGGGGTCAGCGTCGTCAACGCTTTGGCGGAATGGCTGGAGGTGGAGGTCCGCCGCGACGGCAAGGTGCACCACCAGCGCTACGAACGGGGCAAGACGAAAACGAGGCTGACCGTCGTCGGCAAGGCCAACTCGACCGGCACGCGGGTGATCTTCAAGGCCGATCGGGAGATCTTCGGGCAAAGGATCGATTACTCGTACGAGATGCTGTCCAACCGCCTGCGGGAGCTGGCCTTCCTGAACAAAAACCTGAAGATCACCCTGACCGACGAACGGTCCGACAGGACCCAAACCTTTCAGTACGAGGGAGGGGTTGTCTCCTTCGTCGAGTTCCTCAACAAGGGGAAGGCCCCGCGCCACAAGCAGGTGATCAACTTCTCCCGGGAGAAGGAGGGGGTGATCGTCGAGCTGGCGCTTCAGTACAACGACAGCTTCACCGAGACGATGTTCTGCTTCGCCAACAACATCAATACGGTGGAGGGGGGAACGCACCTGTCCGGCTTCCGCTCCGCCTTGACCCGGGTGCTGAACAGCTACTGCAGGAACAAAGGGCACCTGAAGGAGCAGGATACCCCGTTGAGCGGGGAAGATGTCCGGGAGGGGTTGACCGCGGTGATCAGCGTGCAGCTGCCCAACCCCCAGTTCGAAGGCCAGACGAAGACCAAGCTGGGCAACTCCGAGGTGGAGGGGTTGACCGCTAGCATCGTCAACGACGCCCTGGCCGCCTTCTTCGAGGAGAACCCATCTGTCGGCAACAAGATCGCGGAGAAGGTGATCCTAGCTGCTCGGGCCAGGGAGGCGGCGAAGAAGGCGCGGGAGCTGACCCGGCGCAAGGGTCTCCTGGAGATGGATTCGCTGCCGGGCAAGCTGGCCGACTGCTCCGAGCGGGACCCGAACCTGTGCGAGCTGTACCTGGTGGAAGGCGACTCCGCCGGAGGAAGCGCGAAGCAGGGGCGGGACCGGAAATTCCAGGCGATCCTGCCGCTTAAGGGGAAGATCATCAATGTGGAGAAGGCCCGCCTGGAGAAGGTGCTGACCAACGACGAGGTGAGAACCATCATCACCGCTTTAGGGACCGGCGTTGGGGAGGAGTTTTCCGTGGAGAAGCTGCGCTACCACAAGGTGATCTTCATGTGCGATGCCGATGTGGACGGCTCCCACATCCTGACTTTGCTGTTGTCCCTTTTTTACCGCCAGCTTCATGATCTGATCAAAAACGGCCACATCTACATCGCGCAGCCGCCCCTGTACAAGATCAAGCGGGGCAAAAGGGAGGAGTACGTCTACAACGAAGCCGGGCTCAACGACATCCTGTTCGACCTGGGGTTTGAAGGGACGACCCTGCAGAACGTGAAACAGAAGAAGGAGTACGCCGACACCCAGGCAAAAGAGATATTACGCCTATTAACCGAGGTGGAATACCTGGGTCGGTCTATAAGAAAAAAGGGAGTGAATTTTCAAAAATACCTGGATCTTAGACACCCAAAGACCAAAAAACACCCTGTTTTTAGAGCAAAAGTGGGTGAGGAAACCCATTTTATCTATTCTGACGACGAGCTGGCCAAGTTGACCAAAGGGGAGGAGAAAGAGGCCGACGTCCTGGAGATTTTTGAGGCGGCCGACCTGGATGAGCTGGCGAACAAACTGGAAAAATTCGGGGTGGATCTGGCCGATTTTGAGAGCCAAGAGCAGCTCCCGGAGCCATTGACCCCAAGGAAAGGGGGCAAGCGATCGGCTGTTGCCACGCCGGGGGGAGCGCCCCTGTTCCGGATCAAGGGAGAAAAGGAGACGAACGAGGTCAGCTCCCTCGCGCAGCTGTTGCAGGTGGTCAAGAACCTGGGCCGGCAGGGATTGCAGATCCAGCGGTACAAGGGTTTGGGGGAGATGAACCCGATCCAGCTCTGGGAAACCACGATGGATCCGGACAAGCGGACCCTGCAGAAGGTGACGCTGGAGGATGCGGTGGAGGCGGAGGCGATGTTCACGACACTCATGGGAGACGAAGTGGAGCCCCGCCGCCTGTTCATCGAGGAGCACGCCCCCGAGGTGAGGTTCTTGGATGTCTGATGGGGTCAGACCCCTTTGGGGGGACAGGTCTAAGACCTGTCCCCGAGGTCTGACCCCGGTTGCTTTTGCACTGAGGTTTTAATGTACGCGCGCAACGAACAGATTGTCCACATCGCCATCGAACAGGAGATGAAGGACTCCTACATCTCCTACGCGATGTCGGTCATTGTCGGTCGGGCCCTGCCGGATGCCCGGGATGGCTTGAAGCCGGTGCAGCGCCGGATCCTGTACGCGATGCTCAACGAAGGTCTGCTCCACACGCATCGCTACACCAAGTGCGCCGGCATCGTCGGGGAGGTGCTCAAGAAGTATCATCCTCACGGCGACGCGGCGGTCTACGATGCGCTGGTCCGCTTGGCGCAGCCGTGGAACTTGCGCCACCTGTTGGTGGACGGGCAGGGGAACTTCGGCTCCATCGACGGGGACCCGCCGGCCGCCTACCGCTACACCGAGGCCCGGCTCGAGGCGATCGCCGAGACGCTGCTGGCCGACATCGACAAGGAGACGGTTGATTTCGTCCCGAACTTCGACGAGGCCACCCTGGAACCGCGCGTTTTGCCGGCCGGGTTTCCGAACCTGCTGGCCAACGGTTCCAGCGGCATCGCCGTCGGGATGGCCACCAACATACCGCCGCATAACCTCAACGAGCTGGTGGAAGGGATCATTGCCGTCATCGACGATCCAAAGATCGACGTCAAGGGCTTGATGAAGATCATCAAGGGCCCCGATTTTCCCACCGGCGGCCTGATCACCGGCAAGCAGGGTATCGCGGACGCCTACGGGACCGGCCGGGGGCTGATCCGGCTTCGGGCCAAGGCCCACATCGAGCAGGCCAAGGGAGGGAAGGATTCGATCATCGTGGCCGAGATCCCGTACCAGGTGAATAAGGCCACCCTCTTGGAGGCGATTGCCGGGCTGGTGCGGGACAAGAAGATCGAGGGGATCGCCGACCTGCGGGACGAGTCGGACAAAGAGGGCTTGAGGGTCGTCGTCGACCTAAAGCGGGACGCCAACGGCCAAATTGTCCTGAACCAACTGTTCAAGCACACGCAGCTGGAGTCGACCTTCGGCGTCATCCTGCTGGCGCTGGTCGACAACCGGCCGAAGGTCTGCACGCTCAAGGAGCTGATCCAGGTCTACATTGAACACCGCAAGCAGGTGGTCCTGCGGCGCATCCGCTTTGAGCTCCGGAAGGCCAGGGAGCGGGCCCATATCCTGGAAGGGCTGAAGATCGCCCTGGCGAACCTGGATCCGATCATCAAGCTGATCCGGCGTTCGAAGAGCGAGGAGGAAGCCAAGGCGGCCCTCATCAAGGAGTAT
The DNA here is from genome assembly GCA_964603095.1 of uncultured Planctomycetia bacterium. Classification (GTDB taxonomy): domain Bacteria; phylum Omnitrophota; class Gorgyraeia; order 1-14-0-20-64-10; family 1-14-0-20-64-10; genus CAZRTR01. The sequence goes on along the minus strand of CAZRTR010000049.1, from coordinate 301 downwards.
GACCTGACGGCGGCGCAGGCGCAGGCGATCCTGGAGATGCAGCTGCGCCGCCTGACGGCGCTGGAGCGCTCGAAGCTGGAGCAAGAATACGAAGAGCTGATCAAGCGGATCGCCGAGTTGGAGTCGATCCTGGCTTCCGAGACGAAGGTGTTCGTTCTGATCAAGGAGGAGCTTCGGGAGATTGCCAAACGGTTCGGGGACGAGCGCCGGACCCAGATCGTGGCCGAGCAAAAGGAGATGGATGTGGAGGACCTGATCGCCGAGGAGGATGTGGTGATCACCATCTCCCACACCGGCTACA
>CAZRTR010000048.1:4164-11733 GCA_964603095.1 uncultured Planctomycetia bacterium | reverse complement strand
GATGCACATAGGGATGCCCCTGAATTCTTAAGAACCCGCTGAAAGATGGGCCGCGCGTCGGACCGACGGTGATTGGCCAACCCTTCCAGAATGTTGCCGCGCCGCCAAGGGTTCTTGATCTTGCGCGCCGCCAAGGTCGTCAAGGCCTTGAAGGCAGCCGTACCCGTCCCGGTTCCCAAAGCCTCCAACACCGCCAGAAAAGGATCTGGCGGTGTTTCTTTCTGGGCAACGGCGAGCAGCTCGGGAATACATTCATCGGCCCAGCCCCGAGCGGCAACGATCCGAGCAGCGTTGGCCCGAACCGCAGGGTCCCTGTCGGATAACAGACGAAAAAAGAAACCCTTTACTCCTGGGATTTTCTTGTCAACCAATTTGTTGAGGACGGAGGGAAGAACCCAACGGTGGCGGGGTTGACTTTCGAAAGCCGCGTTCAGATATCCGACGATCTCGGTAGTCGGAAACTGAAGAAAGTTGAGGGTCAGTTTGTATCGAGCTTGGTCGGTCCGCGCCGTTCCGATCTTCCGGACGAGTTCACCGGCTCGTTTTTGAAAATCCAGGTTCTTCATCGGGATAGGCCTTCAATCCGCATAACGTACATCCGCGAGCTCGCGCCCACACTTCGGGCAAACGGCTTCTCCCAACTCGTCAGTGGAAATTTCACAATAGGGACATTCCTGGCGCCAACCTTCCTTTGGTTTCTTCTTGCGACCGGCCTCATGAGGAAACTTCAGCGGGGAACCGACCTTCGCCATGGTCCAACAGTACTCGTAACGGGCTTCAGGCGTGAGATCGTAGGACCCAAAGGTGTAACTCCAACTCCTTCCGCCGAGCTTGACCGGACCCATTTTTTCGGAGATTCTGCAGCCCGCTGTTCGCCCGCTTCTTCACGAAATTCGGTTCGAACGGCATGATAACCCCATTTTACACAGACGCTTCCTGATGGGAAAGGTATAATGATTTTCTTTACATAGGGGGGAGTGTCTTGGAGACGGAAGAGCAGCTCGTCAGGCAGCGATTTGCGAAATTGGAGGCGGCCCGGAAGGTTCAGCCGGATCCGTATCAGGTGGCCTTCCGACGGGACGGTCCGATCGGCTCTCTTTTGGGCCAGTTCCAGGAAGGGAAGGCCTTCAAGGCGGCTGGGCGCCTGACCGCCATCCGGGCCCACGGCAAGAGCACCTTCGCCGATCTCAAGGATCAGACGGGAAAAATCCAGCTCCTCTTCTCCGAGGAGACCTTGGGCCCGCGGTACCCCCAGGTCGAGATCCTCGATCTGGGGGACATCATCGGAGCGGTCGGTTCTACCTTTAAGACGAAGACCGGAGAGCCGACCCTGCGGGTTTCCGAGTGGGCGCTCCTTTCCAAGGCGCTGCGCCCTCCGCCGGAGAAGTGGCATGGGCTGAAGGATGTCGAGCTTCGCTACCGGAAGCGGTACCTGGACCTGATCGCCAACCCGTCGGTCCGGGAGACATTCGAACGCCGCAGCCGGATGGTGACCGGGATCCGGAAGTTTCTGGACTCCCGCGGGTTCCTGGAGGTGGAGACCCCGATGATGCAGCCGATCCCGGGCGGGGCGGCGGGGAAGCCGTTCAAGACGCATCACAACGCCCTGGGGCTGGATCTGTACCTGCGGATCGCGCCGGAGCTTTACCTGAAGCGGCTCCTGGTCGGCGGGTTCGACCGGGTCTACGAGATCAACCGGAACTTCCGCAACGAAGGGCTCTCCACCCGGCACAACCCGGAGTTCACCATGCTGGAGGTGTACGAGGGCTTCGGGGACTGCTCCTCGATGATGACGCTCACCGAAGAGCTGATCACCGGCCTGGCGCAGGATGCTCTGGGCGAGACGGACCTGGCATACGGAGAAAGGAAGATCTCCCTCCAGCGGCCCTGGAGGCGAGTTTCGTTCGAGCAGATCGTCTCCGACCGGTTCGGCGTCAAGCCGACCGATTCCCTGGAGGTCATGGCCGGAAAGATGAAGCTGGACATCGGCAAGATTTCAAAGAGTCAGCTGGGCAAGGCCGTTGTCTCCTCGCTGGACGAGGCGTTTCAGCACGCGGGGGATGCGCCGGTTTTCGTGACCGATTTCTTCAAGGTCTTCTCTCCTCTGGCCAAGTCGCTTCCGAACCGACCGGAGATTGCAGACCGGTTTGAGCTGTTCATCGCGGGGATCGAGGTGGCCAACGCCTACACGGAGCTGAACGACCCGATCGAGTAGCGCAGGCGCTTTGAGGAGTATCGGCAGATCGGCGGGGAGGAGGCGCAGACGATCGACGAGGATTTCCTGGAGGCGCTGGAGTACGGGATGCCGCCGGCGGGAGGCCTTGGGATCGGGATCGACCGGCTGGTGATGCTGCTGACCGGCCAGGCCTCGATCCGGGACGTGATCCTCTTTCCGACCCTTCGACCTCCAGAAGCTCACAGCTCAGGGCAGGCGCTGCGCCCGGAGGATAAACCGTGACCCGCACGACCGCCTGGAAATCAGAGATCTTGCGGAAGAGTCATGACGATATGATTTCGCTTTGTAAGCGAATGAAGCCCGAAGAGCGACTGCTCGCCCATTATCGCCTCTCTCAGTTGATCTACCAAATCTATCAAGCAGGCGTGCGCTATCGCAAGAAAATAGGCCTTGGGCGAAGGAGCAGCGCATGAGGGCTAATCGCTGGCGCGAGCGCAAGAAGCAGTGGGAGCGTTTCAATGAGTGGGAGAGGAAGCATGCGACGCAAAAGCTTACTCCAGCCCAACGGCTTGCTGAAATCGGCGCTCTAGTAGACCGAGCCATGAGGGGCCGTCGATTGAACAGGCAGACTTCCCGGGAACTAGCGGAGAAGGTGAAGGGTATCTCGCTCATGCGAAAGGGCTTGGAGGCCTTAAGCAAGGCGGCATGACCCAACTCGTGAGAAAGGTGCCAGGTCGACCCGACCCCTTGACTCTCTGGTTTTTGGGAAGGGGCAAGCAGGTCAGGGGGTCAGACCCCCAAGGCCGGCCTCGCTGGGGCGGTGGACGCGTGTCCGCGAATCCCCACCCCCGAGAGGTTGCCCCGTCGGAGCTAACTTGAATGCGGTATGAGCTGTTTTTGGCGCTGAGGTACCTGGGAGGACTGCGGCGGTCGCAGCCGTTCGTCTCGGTGATCGCCGCGATCTCGGTCCTCGGGATCGCCCTCGGGGTGGCGGCGCTGCTGGTGGTCCTGGGGGTCATGAGCGGGTTCGACGCCGACCTGCAGGCCAAGATCGTCGGGGCCAACCCCCACCTGATCGTGGAGCGGGAGGGAGGGATCACCGAGGTCGCGCCGCTGCTGGAATCGATCCGGAAGATCCCGGGGGTGGTGGATGCGGCCCCCTTCGTCCAGACCCAGGTTCTGTTGAGGCGCGGGGACGACGCGAGCGGGGTGATCCTGCGGGGGATCGATCCGGCATCCTCCTGGCAGGCGCCGGTGATGAAGTTTGAGCGGCCCCTGGCCGAAAGCTGGCCTCCCGGCCCGCAGGAGCTGATCCTGGGCTCGGAGCTGATGAGGCGCTGGGGATTGAAGGCCGGGGACTCGGTCACGGTGATCGGAGGGCAGAAAGGATTCAAGGTTCCGATGACGGTGGTGGCGGAGTTCTCGACCGGGATGTACGAGTACGACATGCACCTGGCTTTTTGCTCCATCGAGACGGCGCAGCAGCTGATCGGGTGGGAAGGGCGGTTCTCCGGAATCGGGGTCCAGCTGAACGATCCGATGCGGGCGCCGTCGATGAAGGAGACCCTTCAGAGGGAGATCGGATTCCCTCATTGGGTCGTCACCTGGATGGATCTGAACCGGAACCTGTTCGCGGCCCTGAAGCTGGAGAAGGTGACGATGTTCCTGATCCTGACCCTGATCGTGCTGGTGGCCTGCTTCAACATCGTGGCGACGCTGCTGATGGTGGTCGTCTCCAAGACGAAGGAGGTGGGGATCTTGAAGGCGGTGGGGGCGACCCAGGGGTCGATCCGCCGGATCTTCACCTTCGCGGGGCTCCTGATCGGGGGGTTGGGCACCCTCTTAGGCACGGGGCTGGGGCTGGCCCTCTGCGGGGCGCTGGCGAAGTACCAATTCATTCAGCTTCCTGCTGAGATATACTACATCGATCGGCTGCCGGTGAAGCTGGAGGGGCCCGACGTTCTGACGGTGATCGGGGCGGCTCTCGTGATCAGTTGGGGGGCCTGCCTCTACCCGGCGGCGGTGGCGGCCCGGCTGCAGCCGGCGGAGGCGCTGCGGTATGAGTGAGGAGGGGCCGCTGCTCGAGGGGGTCGGCTTAAAGAAGGTTTACACGCAGGGGCCGCAGCGGCTGGAGGTGCTCCGGGGAATCGATCTGGCGATCCGGCCGGCGGAGCTGGTGGCGGTGGTGGGCCCATCGGGAGCGGGGAAGTCGACCCTGCTTCATCTGCTGGGGGGGCTGGACCGGCCCAGCTCGGGAACGGTCCGGTTCGAGGGGAAGAATCTGTACGCCTTGGCCGACCGGGAGCGGGCCCGGGTGCGCAACCGGGATTTCGGATTCGTCTTTCAGTTCTATCATCTGGTGCCGGAGCTGACGGCGCTGGAGAATGTGGTTCTGCCCGGATGGATGGCCAATGGGGCTCAGCCGGCCCGGGATCGGCGGCAGCGGGCGGGGGAACTTCTGGAGCAGGTCGGATTGGCCAAGAGGGTCTCCCATCTTCCGTCGCAGCTATCCGGGGGAGAGCAGCAGCGGGTGGCGATCGCCCGGGCGCTGGTGAACCGGCCGAGGGTCCTGTTCTGCGACGAGCCGACCGGGAACCTGGACTCGGAGACCGGCTCGCAGGTGCTCAAGATCTTGACCCGGCTTCATCGAGAGGAAGGGACGACCGTGATCATCGTCACGCACGAGCCGTCGGTGACGCAGGTCGCCGGGCGGGTGCTTAAATTAAAGGACGGGCAATTATGGGGCTAAAGGTTTATTTCAACGGGAGGATGATCAACGCGGTGGAGGCGAAGGTCTCGATCTACGACCACGGCCTGCTGTACGGGGACGGGGTCTTCGAGGGGATCCGCTCCTACAACGGGCTGATCTTCAAGCTCAAAGAGCATATCGACCGCCTCTACGAGTCGGCCCACACCATCTTGTTGAAGATCCCGATGACCAAACAAGAGATGGTCCAGGCGGTGGTCCAGACGTTGAGGGCCAACCGGCTGACCAACGCCTACATCCGGCTGGTCGTGACCCGGGGGGTCGGGGACTTGGGGCTGGATCCCCGCAAGTGCCCTCAGCCGACGATCTTCGTGATCGCGGACAAGATCATCCTTTACTCGGACCGGATCTACAAGGAGGGGTTGGAGATCATCACCGTCCCCACCCCCCGGAATCTGCCGGAGGCCTTGAACCCGCAGATCAAGTCGCTCAACTACCTGAACAACATCCTGGCCAAGATCGAGGCGATCAACGCCGGGGTGGAGGAGGCGCTGATGCTCAGCGCCCACGGCTACGTGGCCGAGTGCACGGGGGAGAACATCTTCATCGTCCGAAAAGGGGCGCTGCTGACTCCGCCTCCTTACGCCGGGATTTTGAAGGGGATTACCCGAGGATGCGTGATGACGCTTGCAGCGAAGCATCGGATTTCGGTCAAGGAGGAGATGCTGACCCGGCACGACCTGTACAACGCCGAGGAGTGTTTCTTGACCGGCACGGCGGCCGAGATCGCGCCGGTGGTCAAGATCGACGGGCGGACGATCGGCACGGGAAAGCCGGGGAAGGTCACCCTGCGCCTGATGCGGGATTTCAAGAGGATCACCAAGACGGAAGGGGTGAAATACTAAAGGGGTCAGACCCCTTTCTTTTAAAAGCTAGGGGTCTGACCCCATCAGGTTTTAGTCTTTCTATGACGTGCGACCTGTGCGGCAAAAACGAGGCGACGGTCCACCTGACCGAGATGATCGACGATCAGACTCGGGAGCTGCACCTGTGCGAGCCGTGCGCCCGGGAGAAGGGGGCGGCGGCCGCTTCCCCTTTTGGATTGGCGGAGCTGCTGGCCGGCCTGGCCGATTTCGGAGCCAAGCTGGAGGGGGAGACGAGGCCGAAGCCGACCTGCCCCCGATGCAAGATGACGTACGACGATTTTCGAAAGACGGGGCGGCTCGGCTGCGGGGAATGTTACGAGACGTTCCACCGGTTCCTCGGGCCGTTGCTGAAAAGGATCCACGGCTCGACCCAGCATGTGGGGCGGGGCCCCTCGGAGACAGCCCCTCAGAAAGCGCCGGCGGAAGAGGATCTTCCCCGGCTCAAGGAGCGGTTGAAGGCAGCGGTCGCGTCGGAGGAGTTCGAGGAGGCGGCCCATCTGCGCGACCGGATTCGGGCGCTGGAGTCGAAGAAGAAAGAGCGAACCGGAGAATCGGCGAATCGGAGAAAAGGTGAGAGGGAGCCGAGATGACGATTCGAACGTTTGTTATCGCCGATTCACCCACTCTCCGTTTCCCCGTTTCATGCTTGCAGCGGTGACTCTCAGCGAGCTGGTGCAACAGACCGGTGAGTGGCTGCGGGGAAGCGGGCCCAAGGAGGAGATCGTCCTCTCTTCCCGGATCCGGCTGGGACGTAACCTCCAAGGGGCCCTCTTTCCCCAGTGGGCCACCCCGGATCAGCGCAAGGAGGTCTTCTCCCGCGTCGAAGAGGCGGTGAAGAAATCCCCCTTCCTCAAAGGGTCCCTCCTCTTGGCGCTGGGGGATCTCTCGGAGCTGGACCGTCTGTTCCTGGTGGAGCGCCACCTGATCAGCCGGGAGCATGCCGCCTACGCGGATCCTTCCAGCCACAGAGGGGTGGTGGTGAGCGACCGGGAGGTGATCGCGCTGATGATCAACGAGGAGGATCACCTGCGGCTTCAGGTGCTGCAGTCGGGGTTCAACCTGTCCGAGGCCTGGGCCGTCCTGAACCGGATCGACCAGGATCTAGAGCGGGAACTGGAGTATGCCTTCCTTCCGGAATGGGGGTACCTGACCGCCTGCCCGACCAACGTCGGGACCGGGATGCGGGCCTCCTGCATGCTGCACCTTCCCTGCCTCGTGATGACGAAGCAGATCAACCGGGTCCTGCACGCCATCACCAAGCTGGGGCTGACCGCCCGCGGCCTGTACGGGGAGGGAACGGAGGCGACCGGGAATTTCTTCCAGCTTTCCAACCAGGTGTCGCTCGGGGTCTCGGAGGAGGAGATCCTGGACAACCTGGAGCGGCTGATCAAGCAGGTGGTGGAGCAGGAGGAGGCGGCCCGGAAGGCGCTGGCCGCCCAGAGCCGAGAGCCGCTGGAGGACCGGATCTGGCGGGCCTACGGCACCTTGAAAAGCGCCCACCTGATCACCTCCAACGAGACGGTAGAGCTTCTCTCCCTCGTCCGGCTCGGAGTGGAGTTGGGGGTCATCCCCACCCTGGAGCGGGCGACGGTCAACCGCCTCTTCATCCAGACCCAGCCGGCCCACCTGCAGAAATTGGAGAGGCGCACCTTGAATCCCTCCGAGCGGGACGCCCGCCGGGCCAAGCTCCTTCGCGAAACGCTTTAGGGACTGTCCCCGCCTCGGCCCTCTTTGAGATGCGATTCAAAGGGGACTGTCCC
>CAZRTR010000048.1:0-4064 GCA_964603095.1 uncultured Planctomycetia bacterium | reverse complement strand
AGGGACTGTCCCCGCCTCGGCCCTCTTTGAGATGCGATTCAAAGGGGACTGTCCCTGCTCTGAAGGGGGCTGTCCCGGGGGGCTTGAAAATCTTGATCGATTCGTGTATAGTATTACAGTAGGGGTATCGATGGAGGTGGCCATGAGCGCAGGGACGATTTCTCCGAAGTTTCAAGTGGTGATTCCTAAGGAAATCCGGGAATCGCTGGGCCTCAAATCGGGGCAGAAAGTGGAGATTCTTCGATATGAGGACCGGATTGAGCTGATACCGATCCGACCCTTGAGACAGCTCAGAGGATTCTTGAAGGGGATCAGGACCCGTGTTGAGAGGGATCCAGATAGGGTATGAACGTCGTGGATTCCTCCGGGTGGCTGGAGTTTTTTTCCAACGGACCGAATGCAGGGATCTTCGCCAAACCGATCGAGCGGCTGGGAGAACTTCTCGTTCCTTCCATTACCCTTGTGGAGGTGTTCAAGCGGATCCTCCAGCAACGGGCGGAGCCGGATGCCCTTCAGGCGGTTGCCCACATGATCCAGGGACGGGTTGCCGGTCTGAACACGAGTGTCGCTCTCAAGGCGGCGCGCCTCGGGCACGATCTGAAGCTTCCCCTTGCCGATAGCATCATCCTGGCCACTGCCCGTCTCTACGAGGCAACCCTCTGGACCCAGGATGAAGATTTCAAAGGTCTGCCCGACGTCCGTTTCATCCCCCGGCGTTAGGAAACGCTCTAGGGACTGTCCCCGCCTCGGCCCTCTTTGAGATGCGATTCAAAGGGGACTGTCCCTGGACATAAGGGACTAGGGCGCCCGTTCTAGTTTGATCCGTCGCAAGAGAAAGTCTAAGTGGACGTTAAAGTGCCGGAGGAAGTTCAGACCCAGCAAGCCCTTGACGGGACTCTGGGTTGGCAGGTCGTGGCAGATTACCCCTACATTCTTGACGGTCTGGCCAAGGCAGCGCACCGCTCGCACCGTCAGCTGGGAAACGAACTCAACCCCACTGGCGGTCACGATCTCTACACGGCTTTTGGTCTTCACCGGATCGTACCCGACAGCCAGAGCCGTTTCAATGGGGATCACCGTTTGAAGCGCTCCGGTATCCAAAGCCACCGTGATGAGACGGGACGTTCTTGGGCCGACCACTTCCGCATAAAAGATGAGGGGACCGCTAGGCGCAAGAGGCGCCTCAGCCATGAAGGAAAAAGACGAGCGTATAGCCAGGGGGAAGCGCGTCTTCGGAAAATACCACCAAGGCAGGTTTGGGATACTTGATGGAAGCGCGGTCGATCTCTTCTCTACGAGGGCTGTGGGCCAGGAGACGGCCACGCTGGGGAGTCGTGGTGGCTTCATCCACTTTGTCGACAGCGATCAGCAGCCACTCTCGGCGGAATCGCTTTCGAATTTGTTCAATCGCTTGGTTCTTCATGACAATTTCAGTATACCACGCAAACCTGCTGAGCGAAACTGCCGCGTGAAACGCTCTAGGGACTGTCCCCGCCCTGTCGCCCTCCGAGTTGCGCTTCAAAGGGGACTGTCCCTGCTTTTAAGAAGTAACGAAGAGTTTGTTATGTATACTTGATTTTCAAGGTCTTATCGGGTAAATTTATAATAGGTGCCAGAATGAGCCACTCTCCCCCGTTGAAAAACTGTCTGACCCTGCTTTTGCTGCTGTGTCAGTTCGCTTGGCCCCTGCCCGCGACGGCCCTCCAGACGCTTCGTCAGCAGCCACCCGCGGAGGATCGCTCCGGCCTCGAGGAGTTAGAGAACAGACTTCAGTATGACCCCGGAACCTCCGCAACTTCTGCTGCTGGGTTGGAGGAGAAGATTTCTCGGAGGAGATTTCTAGGTAGGTCCATAGGGGCAGCGGTGGGAGGGATCGGCCTGGGGAGTCTGGGTGCTTGGATGGTATGGGAAGGCACAGGGGCTTTCGTGGATTACCAGCTTCTAAGCGGTCAATCTGTTACTTTGAAAGAACAGATGATTAGGCTGGGAGAGAAATTCGGTATTTTAAAGAAACCGACTTCCGGCAACTTTGTCATCTGGCTGAAGTATCACCCTGGTACCTTGGCAGCGACGGACATAGAGGCACCGTTTGCCTATGCATCTCTGGATTCACCACAAACGTTGGCGAGAGTACTCTCCATGGAGTTTTCGCCGCCGGAACAGATTGAAGCCAGCCATATCCAAGCAGACATCCCTAAGCGCGTCAAAAATCCTACCCTTCCCGTGGCTCCTCCTCCGGGCGTCCAGGTGGAGGTCATAGACGTTCCCACCAAGTTGATCCAGCCGATCTTTAAGGGGGAATCAGAAGAGATCGATATGACCCTACAGCCGATGGAAGGATCAACCCAAACCACCCTTCGAGTGGGGTTCCGCTTACCAGATGGACAGTTTGTCAATTCGAGCAGGTACGACGAGTTTCACATCCGAGTGTCTGGAGAGATTGAGGAGATTTCGGAGGCGCAATTGATAGCCACCGAGAATCGTCGCCAGGCGCTTTCCATCATGGGAATTGTTCCATCTCCTTCTCCGGATGAATCTCCTCCTTTGCCGCCACCAACGCCAGACGCGCCATTGGAGGAAGAGATGCAAGGAGAGCCTCTTCCTGAGTTCTCTCCAAGGGCTTGGAGTCTTTCCTTTCCTCCCTTCCCCCAGGGATTTTCGGCCAGGAGATGGGAACGATTTGGGACGATCGATGCTCTTGCGATGATCGTGAGGCATCGAAAAGGAGAGCCATTCCGGTTGACGATTGGGCCCGCCAGCATCAAGCGAAGTGCCGGTTATGCAGAGTATCAGTACAAGAAACGCCTCATCGGATTAGGAGCAGGAGGATTGACCGGTGTTGGGCTGGGTCTCCTCGGCTTCCGGGGAGGCTGGAAAATCGGAGATCGGTTGGCTCAACGCGGTTCTGTTTCTATACCGCAGCACCCACCGACTGGACCATCGAGCGGCCTGGAGGAGCCGCGGATGATTCTGCGGGAATTTCTGGTACAGCAGCGGGGGCCGATGGAGGAAGGGCTGGTCGTCTTGATGGGGCCGACGGCGCTGGAGGGATCCGAGGGTATCCCGGCCCTGTGGCCGCTGCTGATGCAGGCGGCCCCTTCCTTTTCTCCCGAGGAGAAAGAAAGGGTCTGGCTCTACGCGGAGAACGAGACCCTGCGGAACCAGCTTCGGGAGGCGGGCTATGCTCAGACAAGTTCCGATCTGAGGGTCGTTAAAGGTTGGATCCCTTCTACTGATCTCATCTTCTATACCACTGGGGAGGAGTGGCTTCTTCGGGGGGAGCTTCCCTTGACCCCAGGTTCCGAAACGATCATTCTGACTCCGCAGAACTTCCGCCAGGAATTGGCTGGGCTGCTGGTGCTGCTCGGCTATCCCACGCCGGCGGGGCTGGAGGAGCTGATCGACGCCCTGGACCGGGCCGCGTGACATAATTTGACTTGGCAGTGCAAACTTGAACGGTATGATATTATATATAGAGGAAGTCCATCTGAAAGGAGGTGCATCTAAATGAACATGTTTAATCGGTTCACGGAGCGGGCACGGAAGGTGATCCTCCTGGCCAAGGAGGAGGCGAAGCGCTTTAATCATGACTACATCGGAACGGAGCATATCCTGCTGGGGCTGATCCGGGAGGGAGAAGGGGTCGCCGCGGCGGTCCTTCAGAATCTGGGCTTGAGCTCCGACCAGATCCGGCTGGAGGTGGAGAAGCTGGTCCAGCTGGGCCCCTCCACGATCGTCTCCGGGGACATTCCGTTTACCCCGAAGGCGAAGAAGGTGATTGAGCTCGCGATGGACGAGGCCCGGAATCTCGGCCACAACTACATCGGGACGGAGCACCTCCTGCTGGGTCTGATCCGCGAGGGGGAAGGGATCGCCGCTCAGGTGCTGGTGAACCTTGGGCTCGACCTGGGGAAGGTTCGACAAGAGGTGATGGAGCTTCTGGGTTCCTCCGCCCCGGCCTACAGCGTGGGGCCCACTCCGACCAAGACGAAGACCCCGGCCCTGGACGCCTTCGGCCGGGACCTGACGCAACTGGCTCGGGAGAACAAGCTGGATCCGGTGAT
>CAZRTR010000047.1:0-12065 GCA_964603095.1 uncultured Planctomycetia bacterium | reverse complement strand
GACCTGTCAGATGAGCCCAGTACGCATGCACCGTCCGGGGATCCCTCCCAAGCAGATGGACCTGCTTCTGAACCGCCTCCGCGCTCAGCCCAAGCCCCGGCAGCTCAAAGATCGTCTCCTGTCCCGTGGAAGGGTCCGTCTTCGCGAAGCTCACACGCGTTCCCGGCGCACCGGTGAGAAACTCCCACATCCCCCTTTGCGACGGCGTCAGCCCATCCAAGAACGACTGCAGATCCTCCCCCAAGCCAGCCGATCTGCCAAGCGCTCGCTCCACCTCTTGCCTGGCCACCGACTCCTCCAGGCCGGCCGGGCGGAGGGCATCGAAAAACAAAACGGTGTCTGACACCGATGAAGACACCTCGACTGTCAGGGCGATGGCGAAAGCCAAAACAAAGGGGGCGCTAAGGAACCTTCTGAGCGGTTTCATGGGCATACCTTAAAGATTACCCGACGGGAGGCCGGAATTCAAGGCCTGTGCAAGATTTGTTAAGAACTAACTTTCAAATACCGACGGGCCACTTCGAGAAATTCCTGGGCGTGGGCGATCATACCGGCGACCTCCGCGGAGTCTACTTCTGACTCCACCTCATAATCCCCCTGGATCCGTTCGTCGAAGGCATCCACCAGCCAGCGATGGAATTTTAGATCCAACTGTTGCGTCTTGACAAACTGCTCCGCAAATGCTGCGTGAACTCCCCCATGTTTCTTGAATTGCAACTCCCTTTCATTGAGCAACGCTTCGGCGACGTAAAACATGGCGTAGTATGCCCGGGAAGCAGCGAAGTCTACATCCCCCTCTTTGAGCAGCCGCTCGGCTGCACGAATCGAGCGGGAGGCCTTCTTCAACAGTTTCTCTGTCTCTGGCTTCATGCGGCAATCGCCTCAGCTCGGGCATTTCGGAGAAAAGGTGAGTCGTAACTTGACCATTTCTCCTCTGAAACGAACACCCGGCTGACGCTCACACCGTATTTGAGAGAGACAGAGGAAATCAATGGGCTGGTCCGTCCGATCTCCTCAGAATATCGGCTGTAGGCATCCAATACCACCAGCAGATCCACATCCGATTCCGCATCCGCTTCTCCACGAGCATAAGAACCGTAGAGGTAGACTCCCTTGAGGCGACTGCCGTAGACCTTCTTCAGCCCGGCCTTCAGTTCCTCAAGGAGCGTCCGTACCTTTAGGTCATCCATCCTACAATCCCTTCCCCACCTCAGACAAAAGCTTGAGCTTCTTCAGGGCCGATTCGTGGGGGAGGAACTCCAGGCCGCAGTTGGGGGAGAGCCGCAGCCGCTCGACCGGGATCGATCGGGAGATCTCCTGGATCCGCCGGGCGACGTCGGACGGAGATTCCAGCTGGGTGTTCCGGGCGTCGATCAGCCCCAAGCATACCTCCCCCTTCCAGCCGACCTCCTTGAGCCGATCGGCCGCCTTCGGAGCAGTCACCAGATCCAACCCTAAGACCTCCACCTGAAGTTTGGCAATCGTCGGAAGGATCGAGGAGATGTCGTGAAAATAGAAGGCCACCCAGCGCCGTGTCTTAATCCCCTGGAAGATCTTGTTGATCGCATCGACCGCTTTGGACAGCAGCGGCTCCCCCGGTTTGAAGGCCGGCTCATCGAGCTGGATCTCCTTCACACCGGCCGCAGCCAGATGCTCCACTTCTTTTCGGAGGAGATCGGCGTAAAGGGAAAGGAGTTTCTCCGAGGTCTGGCCCGGCTTTGCTTCGGTCGAGATGACCAACGTCAGCGGTCCCGGCAGAGCCACCTTGACCGGCTTCTTGGCGATCTTGGAGGCGAACCGGAACTCCTCGGCCGCGGCGCTTGCCTTAAAGGAGACGCCGCCGTTTAACTCCAGGCGCCGGTAATAGACGTTGTTGTCGAAGAAGCGGCGCAGCGCCCCGCGGGTCAGCCCCTGCGCGGAGCGGGCGATTCCGTGCGGCAGATCCTCCCACCGGATCTGCCCGTCGGTGATCAGGTCGATCCCGGCCTGCTCCTGCTCCCCAATCACCCGGCGGATCACCTTCTGGACCTCCTGCTCCAGGACCTCATCGTTGATGAGCTTCCGCTGCCAGCGGTCGATCGTCCCGGGCAGATTGTCGGTTCCCTTCTCGGTGACTTTCGGATAACTCCCAATAACGGTCGTGCGGATAGACATCCTCTGTTTTAGGGACAGTCCCCTTCGGGGACAGTCCCTATCTCCTTACTTCGGTTTGGTTAGCGCGAATGGATCGTTCAACAGACGCGCGATCTTCGGATCTCTCAGGACCCCACGCTCTTCCATCACCTGCCGGATGGAGACATCCCGCCGGATGGCCTCCTTGACGATCTCGGCCGCCTTTGCGTAGCCGATGGTAGGATTCAGCGCCGTGGCCAACCCCAGGGAGCGCTCCGCGTAGTCCCGGCACCGGGCCCGGTTGGCCTTCACCCCCCGAACCCCCCGGTCGGTGAACAGCCGGATCCCGTTGGTCAGGACCTGGATCGAGGTGATCAGGGTGTGCCCCATCACCGGCATCATGACGTTCAACTCCAACTGTCCGGCCTGGGAGGCAAACGCGATGGTCAGGTCGTGGCCGATCACATGGAAGCAGACCTGGTTGAGCATCTCCGCCATGACCGGGTTGACCTTCCCCGGCATGATCGAGGAGCCGGGCTGCACCGCCGGCAGGATCAGCTCGTCCAGGCCGGTGCGGGGCCCGGAGTTGAGCAGCCGGAAGTCGTTGGCGATCTTGGAGACCTCCAGGGCAAGCCCCCGGATGGCGTGGGAGAGATGGGTGACATCCCCCATGCTCTGGGTCACCTCGAACAGGTTCCTGGCCGGAACCACCGGAAGCCCCGTCTCCCGACGGATCAGCCCCACCGCCACCTGCCGGTACCGGGGATGGCTGTTTAACCCTGTGCCTACGGCAGTGGCCCCCAGGTTGAGCTCGCACAGCCCTGTCCGCGCCTGTTCGATCCGCTCCCTCGCCTTCTCGATCACCCGGGCGTAGCCGCTGAACTCCTGGCCCAGCCGGATCGGGACCGCGTCCTGCAGGTGGGTCCGCCCCGATTTGATCACCCGGTCGAACTGCTTCGCCTTGGCCTTGAGAACCCCCTCGAAATCGATCAACACGCGAACCAGCTCCGGAAGAATGAACAGCGTTCCCAGCCGGATGGCGGTCGGGGTCACGTCGTTGGTCGACTGGGCCATGTTCACATGGTCGTTGGGGTGGACCCGCTCGTAGTCGCCCCGCCGGCCCCCCAGCAGCTCGATCGCCCGGTTGGCCAGGACTTCGTTGACGTTCATGTTGAGCGACGTCCCCGCCCCGGCCTGGTAGACATCGACGACGATCTGGCCCTGGAGCCGGTTCCGGTTGGTGATCAGCTCCCGGGCCGCCCGGACGATCGCCTGGCCCTTTTTACGGTCCAGCCGGCCCAGCCGCATGTTCGCCTGGGCCGCGGCCAGCTTGACGACTCCAAAGGCCCGGATCATCGCCGCCGGGAAGGTGAGCCGGCTGACCGGGAAATTCTCCAGCGCACGGACCGTCTGGACCCCGTAGTAGGCCTGCGCCGGCACCGGCTTGGGGCCCAGGGAGTCGGTCTCGATTCGCAACCGTAGAGTTCTCTTCGACTTTTTCGGCATAAGAGGTTTTATTTTACCACAGACGTTGCCAGCGCCTGAATCCAGCGGCCCTTCCGACCGTCCCGAGAAACCACCCGGATCTGCTTGACGTCCCAGTCCCGGAAGAAATCACCCGCCTGCCGGCGGCTGTAGCCGGCCACGTACCGCCCCGGGATCCAATCCCGTTGGGTGAAGCCGCGACGGCTTCCCCAAGCCAAGGTGACCCCTAAGATACCGCCTGGCTTCAGGGCCGATCGCAGCTTCTTCAGTTGAGCGACCAACTCCTCCGGCGGGACATGGATCAACGCGGCGTTGCACCAGACCCCGTCGTACCGGCCCGAAGCCAGCCGGGCCCTCTCGAACCGGCCGAAGAAGATCTTGGCCTTCGGACACCGCCGGCGGGCTTGGGCAACGAACTCCAACGTCCCATCAAGCCCCTCCGCCTCGAAACCCCGGCGTTTCATCCAGGCGATGTCGGTCCCGATCCCGCAGCCGTAGTCCAGGATGACCCCGCCGGCAGGAACCGACTCC
This sequence comes from uncultured Planctomycetia bacterium, assembly GCA_964603095.1. Lineage (GTDB taxonomy): Bacteria > Omnitrophota > Gorgyraeia > 1-14-0-20-64-10 > 1-14-0-20-64-10 > CAZRTR01. The sequence continues at coordinate 7,937 of CAZRTR010000047.1, read as the reverse complement.
AGGAACCGCTCAAGGAACTTCGACGGCCTGCGGACCTTCCCCCAGTTGGCGATCGCTTGGGCTTTCTTCCACCGATAAGCGGCGATGGTCCGCTCAGCATAGGCGGAACTACTTCGGCGCAACCGGGAACCGCCCCTCCAGCACACCCTTGAGCATCGCCTTGACCTGCTGGGGGAAATCGGTGGTGAGCATCCACTGGAGGTAGTCCGGCTCCTTCTGGGCGATCTCCTTCAAGCTGGCCCGCTTGGCGTACTTGCCGAAGACCGGGTACAGCTCCCCGTTCCACCAGCGGAACTTCCGCTCCTCATCGAAGAAGTCGTCGATCCGCTCGTAGTCGAAATCCCGCAGAGACTCGATCCCCTCCTCCGGTTTCCCGTACCTCTGGATCTGGGCGACCAGGATCTCCAGCGTCGCCTCCGCGTCCCCCAAGGCGGTGTGGGCGTTGGTCAGCTCCTTGTCGCAGTAGAATTTGTAGGCCGCCTTCAAGTTCCGCTTCTCGTGGAGGTGATAGATCTTCTGGGCGTCGTAGATCGTGCGGGTCCTCCAGTCGAACTTGATCCCCGCCTGGAACAGCTCCCGCTCCAGGATCAACAGGTCGAACCGCTCGATGTTGAACCCTCCCAGATCCGAATCTCCGATGAAGGCCAGAACCTGCGGGGCCACCTGCTTGAACGGCGGGGCCTCCCGGACGTCCTGGTCGGTGATCCCGATGATCTGGGCCACACGGGGCGGGATCGGCATGCCGGGATTGACCCGCAATCGGAACGACTCGGAATCGCCGGACGGCATGACCCGGATCATCCCGACTTCCACGATCCGGTCCTTCTCGATCCAGGTGCCGGTCGTCTCCAGATCCAGGACGACCAACGGCTTGGTGAGCTTCATCGTCTTAAAACCAGAAGGGGTCAGACCCCTTCAGCTTGCTCATGCAAGCTCACGCAGGTCAGAGGTCTGACCCCGTAGGATCTGCCGCAGGACGTAAGGGAGGATCCCTCCGTGGCGGTAATACTCGATCTCCACCGGCGTGTCGATCCGAACCAGGAGATGAAAATTGCGGATTGCGGATTTCGGATTTCGGATTGTTACTTTGACCTGCTGGCGGGGTTTCAAGGAATCGTCGAGTCCCTCGATGTCGAACGTCTCCTTGCCGGTGAGACCCAGCGAGTCGGCGCTCTCGCCGGCCAAGAACTCCAGCGGAAGGATCCCCATCCCGACAAGGTTCGCCCGGTGGATCCGCTCGAAGCTGCGGGCGATCACCGCCTTGACCCCCAGCAGATACGGCCCTTTCGCCGCCCAGTCCCGGGAAGAGCCGGATCCGTATTCCTGGCCGGCGATCACCAGCAGAGGCACCCCTTCCTTCTGATAGCGCAGCGAGGCATCGAAGACCGACATCTTCTCCCCGTCGGGCAGATGGAGCGTCCACCACCCCTCCACTCCGGGAACCAGCTTGTTTTTCATCCGAACGTTGGCGAAGGCGCCCCGCGTCATCACCCGATCGTTTCCCCGACGGGCCCCGTAGCTGTTGAAGTCCTTCGGGTCCACCCCCAGCGAAATCAGATATTGCCCGGCGGGAGAGTCCTTGGCGATCGAGCCGGCGGGGGAGATATGATCGGTCGTCACCGAGTCGGCCACGAATTCCAGGACCCTCGCCCCCCGGATCGGCTGAATCGGCGGAGGAACCTTGGGAAAATTCATCAGAAAGGGGGGCTCCTGCACGTAGGTGCTGCCCTCGTTCCAGGCGTACAGATCGCCGCCGGGGGTGGGGATCGCCTTCCACTCCGGCGTCCCTTCAAAAACCTGCGAATACCTCTTCCGGAACGCCTCCGCCGTGACAGAGCTCAGGATCGCCTGGGAGATCTCCCTTTGCGAGGGCCAGATATCCTTGAGGTAAACCTCCCGCCCATGGGTGTCCTTTCCCAGCGGCTCCCGGGTGAGATCAATCTCCATCGTCCCGGCAATCGCGTAGGCCACCACCAGCAGGGGGCTGGCCAGGTAGTTGGCCTTGACCAGAGGATGGATCCGTCCCTCAAAGTTCCGGTTACCGCTCAAGACGCTGGCCACCACCAGGTCATGCTCCTTGACCGCCTTGGAAACCGGCTCCGGCAGCGGCCCGCTGTTCCCGATGCAAGTGCAACAGCCGTAACCGACGGTGTAGAAGCCCAGCTTCTCCAGGTAGGGGGTCAGCCCCGCCTTCTCCAGGTACTCGGTCACCACACGGGAGCCGGGGGCGAGCGAGGTCTTGACATACGGTTTGACCGTGAGCCCCCGCTCCACCGCCTTCTTGGCCAAGAGACCCGCCCCTACCATGACCGACGGGTTGGAGGTGTTGGTGCAGCTGGTGATGGCGGCGATCACGACCGACCCGTGCCCGATCTCACAACGGCCCGTCGGCAACTCCACGGAGGTCTGCGTCCTTTCCAAAACAGCGGTCCCGGATCCCCCTTCGTTGACCCAGTGATTCACGCGGGCCGGGTCCAGGTTGGAGATCTTCCCCTCCAAGAAACCGACCAACGCCCTGCGGAATTCCTTCTTCGATTCCGGAAGAGTCACCCGGTCCTGCGGCCGCTTGGGGCCGGCCAGGGAGGGGGTGACGGTCCCCAAATCCAACCCGATCACCTCGGTGAATTCCGGCGCCGGCGCGGCATCGGTCCGGAACAGCCCTTGGCTCTTGGTGTATCGCTCGACAAGGGCGATCAGCTCCGGGGGTCGCCCCGTCATCCTCAGATACGAAAGCGTTTCCTCATCGACGGGAAAATAGGCGGCGGTCGCCCCGTACTCCGGGCACATGTTGGCCACCGTGGCCCGATCGGCCAGCGACAGGGTGGAGAGCCCCGCACCGAAGAACTCGACGAACTTGCCGACCACCCCTTTGGAACGCAGGATCTGCGTCATGGTCAGGACCAGATCGGTGGCGGTGGACCCCTCCGGCAGCCGGCCGGTGAACCGGAAGCCGATCACCGGCGGAGCCGTCATCACCATCGGCTGGCCTAGCATCACCGCCTCCGCCTCGATGCCGCCGACCCCCCAGCCCAACACCCCCAGCCCGTTGATCATCGTCGTGTGAGAATCGGTCCCGACGAGCGAGTCGGGAAAGGCGATCGTCCGGCCGTTTTCGTTGCGGGTCATCACCACCGGGGCCAGGTACTCCAGATTCACCTGGTGGACGATTCCGGTGGCCGGCGGAACCAGCCGGAAGTTGGAGAAGGCCTTGGAGCCCCAGCGGAGAAACTCGTACCGTTCTCGGTTGCGCTCAAACTCGATCCGGGAGTTGATCGCCAGCGCCTCGGGGCTTCCGAAGGCGTCCACCTGGACCGAATGGTCGATCACCAGGTCGCAGGGGACGAGCGGATTGATCCGCTTCGGATCCCCTCCAGCACGCACGATCGCCGACCGAAGGGCCGCCAGATCGACCAGGCAGGGGACCCCGGTGAAATCCTGAAGCACCACCCGCCCCGGCATGAACGGGATCTCGACCGGCTTGGCCTCCTTCGGATCCCAGGAGCAAAGCCGCCGGACATCCTCCTCGGTCACGTGAAAGCCGTCGACGTTGCGCAGCAGCGATTCGAGCAGAATCTTGACCGAGAAAGGCAGCCGCTCCACCGATCCGACCTTCAGCTCCGAAAGCCGGGCAAGCCGGACGTAGCGGATCGATCCTTCCTTTATCGTCAGGGTCCCACTCGCCCCAAACGGGTCTTGGATTCCCATGAGAATTTTTATTTTACCCCCAGAGACGGAAGGAAGCTAGCAAAGGACTAGAGACCCCGATAGACTTCCCGCCGATGGCCGACCCGGACGACGAGAATCCAGAGGCGATCATCCCTCACCTGGTAGATGATTCGATAGTCTCCCACTCGAATCCGAAGGAAACCTTCCGGTCCACCCAACTTCTCCACCCCCTGAGGGCGCGGATGGAAGGATAGGGATTCTATGGCGCGGGCGATCCGAACCTGGATCGGTCGAGGCAGTTTTGCCAGCTGCCGGGCGGCGGAAGGTTTGAATTCAACGGTGTAGGGCACGATGCCTTATAGATCCAAATCCGCCTTCAGTTTTTTCCAAGAAACGGTTCCCTTTTCCCTGAGCGCTTTTCGGGCCGCCTCCAGATCGATCCGATCCTCCAGCTTCTCAAGGAAAATGAGGTCCTCGATCGGAACCACCGCCGCGAGGTCCTTGCCCCGACGGCGAAGCACAATCCGTTCCTTCTGGTAGGCCACCCGATTCAGGGTATCCGAGAGGTTCTGCCTTGCCTTACTTGCCGCTAACCGGGTCATTGTACCTCCTGTACATTTTGTACATTCAGTATAAGTATGCCATAACTCGGCTCATCCGTCAAGGTCCCCCCCCTTGTCCTTACCCTAAATTCCTTCACTGAGGATTGAGGATTCCACCTGGCCGGCGGTGAGGACCTCCTCGGCCACCGGCCCCGCGGGGACGCCATCCAGGGCTCGCTCAACCTGCGCCATAGCTTCTTCCGGGCCACCTCTCAAGAAGGGGGATTGAGAAACTGACATCTTCTTCAACACGATTTCCCCTAACAGACGTTGGCGTTCGCTGACCAAGGCATTAAGGATAAAGTTGCTCTGGGGCCAAGGGGAGTAGTCCTGTATCACCCGTATTCTGCTAAATGCCGATCTCGTGAAGTTAACCGCAGAAAACACTATCCCTCTGTCCCTATACGTATTCACCAGCGCTTTGATCTGAGCTTGTATTGAAGCAGCGGTCGGAATTTCAACCGTACCATCGCGGTGATACCATTCGGATGCATATCGAGAGAAATAGTCAAAGTCATACGTGGCAACAACATACCCTCTCTTGGGTGCCACCTTCTGAGGATCGGTGGTCTTTAAATCATATAGAGAGGATGGGATAGCTTGTGAGGGTGCCTCCTGGAGTGTGTCTCCAGATCAGAGCCGAGAGGAGCAACCCAGAGTATTTCGTCAGCCAACTTGATTTCCGCTGCAAAGCGGGCCCAGTTACCAAGGTGAGGATAAGGGCCTGTTGGGTCGTCATCGGGATGCGCATCGTGATTGATCACCGTCACGTCTGTCCCGGGTAAGTTCAAGCTGTGCAGGAATGGAATCATCTCATCGTGATCGAAGGATTCCGAAGCGGGGGTAGCGGACCCTGAAGGGGACAGATAATGGGAGACGGTCACGTAGAACCGGTCTTTCCGAAGGACCCTCCCCTCCGCATCCAGGATATGCTCGATGAGATCATATCCGCTAAAGATCCATGGGGGCTCCCCCCCTTTCTCCGTCCATACCCGCGGGACCCCATCGGCAGTGACACCGAAATGGAATACCCTCCCATCTTCCAGATCGATGGCCTGATCCTGAAGCAGAGATGGGGTGCCTCCCCACTCCAACAGAAGCTCTCTGACTTGGCCCAGTGGGTCGTATTCCAAACGGACTTGTCTTATTGGGGAACGGCCATCTTCAAAAATAATCCGCCGAACGACTTTCTGTGCCTTCACCTCCTCAAACTGTAGCTCCCCTCTCCATTTGTCAATCCCTACCTCGATCTTTTCGAATTCCATCTGCTTAACCAACCGCTCCTCCAAGCCGGCCGCAGGCAAAGCGGGTCCGCCCAGAACAACGCGCAGCTCCTCCTCCAGCCCGGCGTTGTCGCCGGGGCCAAGGGGGCGGAGGGCAAGGGATGAGTCAGGGAAAGCGAGGTGAATCGTTCCGAAAAGGAGCAGCGACAAAACCCAGGGACGGTTCTCCACAACTCTTTTAGCGAGCACTAGTTCCACGAGAACCGTCCCCCTACCATGAACCCACTCCATCTCTGATCCCTTTTCGACATCGGGGACAGTTCTGACACAATTCTTTATCCCACAGCGAATTAGAGAGAACCGTCCCTGGGTTACGCGAACTCGAGGAAGATCTCTTCGAGGCGGGGGATGCCGCTTTGCTCGGCCTGGTCGACGGTATTCCGAATCCGCTCCTCGAAGGTGGGACGCTCCACCTCGTAGAAGACCCCGAGGTAGATCTTGTCGGTCTTCAGGGACAGCTCGAAGGCCTTCACCCGATCCCGAACGTCGTGGTCGGCCGGGACCGAACTCAACTGAGGAGGAAGCTCCTTGTAGGTGTTGTAGTAGGTGATGCAAGGGGAGATCACGTCGATGAAGGCGAATCCCCGGTGGGAAAGGGCCCGGTTGATGATCGACTCCAGATCCTTGTTCTTGCCCGAGTAGGCCCGGGCGATAAAGGAGATGTCGTAGCCCAGCGCCATGGCGATCGGATTCAAGGGGGGCTCAACCGTCCCATAGGGGGAGGCGGCCGTCTTCATGCCGAGCGGCCCGGTCGGGGAGGCCTGCCCCTTGGTGAGCCCGTAGGTTCCGTTATCCATCACGATGTAGACGATGGAAGGGTTGCGCCGGGACGTGTGAGGGATGTGGCCGCCGCCGATGGCGAAGGCGTCCCCGTCGCCTCCCACCGCCACCACGGTCAGGTCCGGGTTGGCCACCTTGACTCCGGTGGCGATCGGAAGGACCCGCCCATGCACCGTGTGGAAGCCGTACCCCTTGATGTAGGGAGGGAGTCGCCCGGAGCAGCCGATCCCGGAGACGAAGGCCAGGTTTTTCGGGTCCACCTCCTTGGCGGAAAGGGCGTTGCAGAGGGCCTGCAGCACTCCGAAGTCGCCGCAGCCCGGGCACCAGACCGGCTCGATCTTCGTCTTGTACTGCTGCGCAGTCAGCTTAGGCATGGACAGGCGTCGCCTCCTTGATCTGATTCAAAACCTCCCCCGGTTTCCAGGGAATCCCACCTCCCTTAGGCATTGAGATCACCTCGACATCACGCCGCTTGAGATGCTGCTTAAGAAGGGCGGCGAACTGCCCGGAGAAGTTCAGCTCAGGCACGATCACCCGCTTGACGCCATTGGCCAGGTAGTCGTTGATCTGCTGGGCGGGAAAAGGCCAGAGGATCTTCGGGTGCAAGGCGCCCACCTTCAAACCAGCCGCCACCGCCAGATCCACCGCCTCCCGGATCACCCCCTCTTCCGAGCCCCAGCCGATTACTGCGATCTCCGGGTTCTTCACCCCATAGGTCCGGACGATCCAAGGGCACTGGAGCACTCCGGCCAACTTCTTGGCCCGCTTATTCATCATCTTGTTGTGGTTGTCCGGCTCGTAGTTGAGCGCCCCGGCCTCGGTATGCTCGATCCCGGTGGCGGCGTAGAAACCGTCCGGCATCCCGGGCACCGACATGGGCGAGATGTAGTCGGGCGTGATCTTGAACCGCTGGTAGTCGGCCAGCTCCTCGGTGTTCGGCTTGCGGCGTTCCAGGATCTCGATGTCGGTCGTCTCCGGCTTCAGGATCGACGCCTCCCGCTGCGCCAGCCCCTGGTCGCTCAAGACGATGACCGGTGTCTGGAAGGTCTCGGCGATGTTGAAGGCCCGGATCATCCCGTAGAAACAGTCCTCCACCGAGGTCAGCCCCAGAACCACCCGCGGCGCCTCTCCGTGGCCGGCATGGATCGCCATCATCAGGTCCGCCTGCTCTGCCTTCGTCGGCATCCCGGTGGAAGGCCCGGCCCGCTGGGCGTCGATGATCACCGCCGGAAGCTCCGCCATCGCGGCCAACCCCAGCATCTCCACCATCAGAGAGAACCCGGGCCCGGCGGTGGCGGTCATCGCCTTCTTCCCCGCGAAGGAGGCCCCCAACACCACGCCGAGGGCGGCGATCTCATCCTCGGTCTGGATCACCACCCCCCCCGCCTTCGGAAGCTCTTTGGCCAAAAACTCCAGAATGGTGCTAGCCGGCGTGATTGGATAGCCGGCGTAGACCTTGAGTCCGGCCGCGATCGCCCCCAGACAGAGGGCCTCGTTTCCGGAGAGGATCAGCTTCGGCTGCCGCCCGGTGGGGGCCACCATGACCGGATCGACCTTCTGGATATTCTGGGCCACGTACCGAGCGCCGGCCTCCAGGGCTTTGAGG
>CAZRTR010000046.1:0-12519 GCA_964603095.1 uncultured Planctomycetia bacterium | reverse complement strand
GGCGGCGTAGCTCAGCCCGGTAGAGCAGGGGACTCATAAGCCCTTGGTCAGTGGTTCAAATCCACTCGCCGCCAGGAACTCCTCATGTTTCTAGACACCGTTCGCGCGACGATCGCCAGCCACCGGATGCTCCGCAAAGGGGATCGGGTGCTGATCGGCGTCTCCGGCGGCCCCGACTCGATGGCCCTCTGGTCGGCGCTGGTCGCCCTCCGGAAGGAGCTGTCGCTCGATCTCCGGGCCGCCTATCTGGACCATGGGCTTCGTCCCGCGGCCGCTCGACGGGAGGCGGCCTTCGTCCGGCGCTGGGGCCGGCTGTGGGGTGTGCCGGTGGACATCCTTCGCCGATCAGTCCGAAGATCGGGGGGCGAATCCTGGGAGGAGAAGGCTCGCCAGGTTCGATACGAAGCGTTGGGGGGATTGGCCCGGCGCCTTCGTTGTCAAGCGATCGCCCTGGGCCACACGCAGGATGACCAGGCCGAGACGGTCCTGATCTGGATTCTGCGGGGAACCGGGATGAGCGGCCTGGCGGGGATTCCGCCGGTGCGGAAAGTTAAAAACGGTGTCAGACACCCTTCGGGTGTCAGACACCTACGGGTGATCCGGCCACTGATCGACTGTTCGCGCAGGGATCTGGAGGCCGCCCTTGAGAGCCACCGGATCCGCCCGATGATCGATTCAACCAACGATTCCCCCCGTTTTCTGCGCAACCGGATCCGCCGTCAGCTGATCCCTCTGCTGGAAAGCCGGTACAACCCTCAGGTCCGGCGCCACCTGGCCCAGTTGGCGCAGACGGTCCGGGAGGAGATCGAAGGGTGGGCGCCGCAGCTTCGACGGGAGTTTCAGCGAGTGGCGAGGGTGAAGGGGCCCAAAGCGAGGATGAACCGGCGGCGTTTACGGGCCCTGCCGACCGCTCTTCGGCGGGGGATCTTGCGCCTGGCGGTGGAGAGGATGCAGGGAGATGGTCGCGGTTTTCGCCGGTCCCATTGGGTGGGGATCGATGGGCTGCTCTTTAACGGCGTGGGGAAAGGGCTGGATCTCCCCCACGGATTCCGGGCGGAGTCGGATTCGGCCTCCTTGTGGCTGATCGCCAAATCTGGTACACTGAAAAGAGGAGTGTGAACAGATCATGCCGACGTTAGAGAACGGTAAATCTCCGGTCGCCCCGTCGGGGCCGGGCCGGCCGCCTCTGCCCAGCCGGCCGAACATCCCCTGGTTTCGGTGGACGGTGTTGGCGATGCTGGGTTTGAGCTTCCTCTATCTTTACCGGGTCGGTTCGATGACGGTGGAGGGGGGAATCCCGCAGGAGATTTCGTACGGGGAGTTTTTCCAGTGGCTGACCGCCGCCGCCCCTTCTCAGGTCGTCTCGGCGGAGTTGACGGAGAATCTGATCCAGGGCAAGACCGAGGACGGCCGGCGTTTCCGGGTCTACGTTCCGGATACGATCGAGGATCCGTACCTGGTCCCGGTCCTTCGGGAAAAGGTCCCCTCCTTCCGGGTGGTCCCTCCCCGCACCTTCTGGGTCAGCTTCCTTTTTAATCTCCTGAGTCCCCTGCTCTTCTTCCTGGCCCTGTGGCTGCTGTTTTATCGGGGAGCCCAGGGAGGGGGGCGGCTCCTCTCCTTTGGAAAGAGCCGGGCCCGCCAGATCCTTCCAGAGGAAGGGCAGAGGGTCACCTTTCAGGATGTGGCCGGGGTGGAGGAGGCGAAGGAGGAGCTTCAAGAGGTGATCGAGTTCCTCAAGGATCCCCGCAGGTTCCAGCGCCTGGGAGGCAAGATTCCCAAGGGGGTCTTGCTCCTAGGGCCACCGGGCTGCGGAAAAACTTTAATGGCCAAGGCGGTCGCGGGCGAGGCAGGGGTTCCGTTCTTCTCGATCAGCGGCTCCGATTTCGTCGAGATGTTCGTGGGGGTGGGGGCCTCCCGGGTTCGGGACTTGTTCGACCAGGCGAAGAAGTCGGCCAAGATCTCGGGCCGGGGCTGCATCATCTTCATCGACGAGATCGACGCGGTGGGGCGCCAGCGGTTCGCCGGAATCGGGGGCGGGCACGACGAGCGGGAGCAGACGTTGAATGCCCTTTTGGTGGAGATGGACGGCTTCAACACCCAAGAGGGAGTCATCCTCGTGGCTGCCAGTGTTACTGGGGATACCCCGATTCTCATCGAGGAGAATGGCGTCCGTCGGATGGTTCCCATCGGTGAGTTTGTGGATCGCTTCTACGCTCCTGGAGAAAGTGACACAGAAAAGCCGGTCTCGGGTATCAGGACTCTGGGCTATGTCCGAAAAGCCGGGTACTCCGTTTTTGGGAATAAATTCGAGGTGGCCGATTTCCAACCGGTCCGAGGAGTCTACCGACACAAGGTGGATCATGTGTATCGGATCCGGTATAAAGGGGGGGAGGTCCGCGCGACAGGGTCCCATTCGGTTTTTGTAAGTTACCGCGGAGGGATCCGGGCGGTAAGGGTCGATCAGCTTAAGCCGGGAGATGTTTTGGTCGATTTGCCTTATAAAGTCAATCGGACGACGGCGCGCCGCGAACTTCGGGCGTTGGCCACCCATTCTCTTAAGGGACCTGATGCGCTTGCTGTCATTCCAGAATTTGATCGGTGGCAGGAGGAGTATCGATACGCCTTAAGTCAAAGGGGTCTTCAATCCCAGTCAGCGGTTGCTCAAAGGCTGGGTGTCTCCCAGACTACGATCAGTGGCTGGCAGCGTGGTGTGAAGCGTCCGCGTCGATTGGGACGTCAAGACTACAGACACCCCGTACCCCCGGTTGTTCCAGTAACGAACGATCTGGCGCGGTTCTTTGGACTGCTTGTCGCCGAAGGCTCGCTGGAGTCTCCTCGGCATCGGATTACCTTCAGCTTTAACGTGAAGGAAGGGCATCTCGTACAGGAAGTTAAGGAACTGATGATGTCCCTGTTCCAGGTCAATTCTCCCTATGTGAGCCATCCGGAGCCGACCGAAACCTGCGTGAGCTTTAAGAATAGCCATTTGACCCAATTCCTTGTATCTCAGGTTGGCAGGGGAGCCCGTGGAAAGCGCCTTCCAGCGTTCCTCTACGATTCTCCTCGGGAGGTATTTCTCAGTTTCCTTAAGGCCTACATGGAAGGGGATGGTTATGAGGACAAGGTGGGTCGACACATCGCTTGTACGGTCAACCGATCCCTAGCGACTGAGTTGAATTGGCTCTGCCGCCTCCATGGGATCAAGAGTACGGTCCGTGAGATTGATGTCCCCGCTCGGGTCGTGCGTGGGAGAAACTTAGAACCTACCCAGGCCTACCTGCTCGAGATCGGGAAGCGGAATTGGCCAGGGAGTGGGTATCCCTCTTTTACCCGAAGAGCCAAGGTCCTATCCGTTGTCCGGGAACCGTACGATGGGTATGTGTACGACCTGTGCGGCTGTGGGAACGAAGCATTCTTTGGAGGGATAAACCCGATATTGCTCCATAATACGAACAGACCAGACGTTCTGGATCCGGCCCTGCTCAGGCCCGGACGGTTCGACCGCCAGGTGGTGATCGATCGGCCCGATCTCAAAGGGCGGGAGGAGATCCTGAAGGTTCATGTCCGGAAGATCAAGCTGTCGAAGAGCGTCGACTTGAATTCGATCGCCCGGCAAACCCCCGGTTTCTCCGGGGCCGACCTGGCCAACCTGGCCAACGAGGCGGCCCTGCTGGCGGCCCGCCACGACAAGGAGGAGGTGGGCGCCAAGGAGATGGAGGCGTCGATCGAACGGGTGATGGCCGGGCCGGAGCGCAGGTCCCGTGTGATCTCTCCCTACGAGAAGTCGATCGTGGCCTGTCACGAGGCGGGGCATGCCCTGGTTTCCATGATGATTCCGGGGGCCGATCCGGTCCACAAGGTGTCGATCATCCCGCGGGGGACGGCGGCGCTGGGCTACACGATGCAGATGCCGCTGGAGGATCGGTACATCATGACGCGCAGGGAGCTGTTCACCAAGCTGGCGGTCCTTTTGGGGGGCCGCTCGGCGGAGGAGCTGACCTTCGGGGAGATCACGACGGGGGCGCAGAACGACCTGGAGATCGCCACCGACATCGCCCGCCGGATGGTCTGCGAGTACGGGATGAGCGACCGCTTGGGGTCGCTGACCTACGGGCACCGGCAGGGGATGGTCTTCTTAGGAAGGGACATCGTGGAGGAGCGGAACTACTCCGATTCCACCGCCCTGGCGATCGACCAGGAGATCCATCGGATCGTGGATGAGTCTCATCAGCGGGCCAAGGAGATCATCACCCAGCACAAGGATCGCCTCAAGCGCCTGGCCGACGCCCTGTTGGAAAAGGAGGTCCTCGACGGGGACGAGGCCAAGCGGATCGTGATGGCCGATTCCCCTTCCGAGGAATCGGGAGAGTCGCCTGGCGCTTCCCAACAGCCGTTCGTTGCTTAAGCCCCGCCTCCCTTCCTTCCATAATGGGCCCCTCATCATGGGGGTCCTGAATGTCACCCCCGATTCCTTCAGCGACGGGGGCCGTACCCTTGACCCGCGCCGGGCGCTGGACCGGGCCCTTCAAATGGAAGAGGAAGGGGCCGATCTGATCGACGTGGGCGCAGAGTCGACCCGGCCCGGGGCGAGGCCGGTTTCCGCCGGCCTGGAGCTCAAGAGGATTCTTCCCGTTCTGGGGCGATTGGTGGGGCGGCTGAAGATCCCGATTTCGGTGGATACCTCCAAGGCGGTGGTGGCCGACGCCGCCTTAAATGCCGGAGCGGCGCTCGTCAACGATGTGACGGCTCTCAAGGATCCCCGAATGGGGCAGGTGATCGCCCGGGCCGGCGTTCCGGTGATCCTCATGCACATGCGGGGGACCCCCCGCACGATGCAGAAGAGCCCGAGGTACCGGCGGCTGATCCCGGAGATCTTATCTGAACTGAAGGCCGCCGTCGCCAAGGCGAAGGCGGCCGGAATTCGATCCGACCGGATCCTGGTGGATCCGGGGCTGGGGTTCGGAAAACGGACGGAAGACAATTGGTGTCTGCTGAGGAACCTGGCTGCCTTCAAGGCCCTCGGTTTTCCTGTGGTGATTGGTCCCTCCCGCAAGTCGTTCATCGGAAGGATTCTCGATCTGCCGGTTCAGGAGCGTCTCTGGGGGACCGCCGCGGCGGTCGCCCTCGGGGTGGCCCACGGGGCCGATATCGTTCGGGTGCATGACGTGGGCCCGATGCGCCAGGTGGCGCGGGTCGCCCATGCGGTGATGAGGGCCGATGGACTTTCTTAGTCAGGCGGCGGACTTCCTCCGAGCCGCCCTGGAGATCGGGATTCTCTGGGTCTTCACCTACTGGATCCTGGTCTTCTTCCAGGGCTCCGTGGCGGTCCAGGTCCTTCGGGGGGTCGTGGTCCTGGCCCTGATTTTTCTCGTGGCCTCCATCTTGAAGCTGGAGGTCCTCATGTGGCTCTTCACCAAGATCGTGGCGGTGGTGGCGGTGGCCTTCATCTTGATCTTCCAGCCGGAATTGAGGAGGGGCCTGGCCCGGATCGGGGGGGAGACGATCTTCCGCTTAGGCCCCCGCCGCGAGAAGGTGGTGGAGGAGATCGTCAAGGGGGTGCTGGCCCTCTCCCGACGGCGGATCGGGGCGATCCTGGCGGTGGAGAGGCAGACGTCGCTCCACTCCTACTCCGAGAACGGAGTGGCGCTGGATTCGATCGTCTCCAGCGATCTGATCCAGACGATCTTCATGCCGGGCGCCCCGCTGCACGACGGCGGGGTCATCATCTCGCAGGAGAGGATCTCGGCGGCGGCCTGTCTGTTTCCCTTGAGTGAAGAGCCGAATCTCTCCAAGGAGCTGGGGACCCGGCATCGGGCCGCGCTGGGGTTGGCTGAGCAGACCGACGCGGTGGTGATCGTCGTCTCGGAGGAGACCGGAATCATCTCCCTGGTCCACAAGGGAAGAATGACCCGGAACCTGGATAGGGAGCAGATCGCCAAGGCCCTGTATGGGGAATCGGGGAGGCCAGGGGCGGCATGAGCTGGATGCGACATCGTTTTTGGTTGAAACTGGTGGCCCTGGCCTTAGCCGTAGGCACCTGGATAGCAGTCCGCCAGACTCTGCACCTCTAAGAGAGAATGGCACGGCTAGGTGTCAACATCGACCATGTGGCGACGCTGCGCCAGGCCCGGGGGGGGAAGATTCCCAGCCCGATCTGGGCGGCGATGGTGGCGGAGCAGGCCGGCTGCGACGGGATCGTCTGCCATCTCCGGGAGGACCGGCGGCACATCCGGGATCAGGATCTGGCCGCCTTGAAGCGGGTGATCCAGGCGCCGCTCAACCTGGAGATGTCGTGCGACCCTGAGATCGTCCGGATCGCGGTCAAGTCCAGGCCGGACCAGGCGACGCTGGTTCCGGAGCGCCGGCAGGAGCTGACGACCGAAGGGGGATTGGATCTGACGCGGTCTTCCAGCCGGCTCGTGTCAGCGATCCGTCGGCTTGAAAGTGCCGGGGTTCGGGTTTCTCTCTTCATCGATCCGGATCCCAAGCAGGTTGAACGGGCCTCGGAGCTGGGGGTCCCGATGGTGGAGCTTCACACCGGCCGTTACGCCCAGGCCCTCTCACGCTCGAAGAGGCGCCAGGCGCTCGAACAATTGAGGGAAGCGGCGGAGAATGCCACCGCCTTACAAATACGGGTGGCGGCCGGGCACGGGTTGGATTTTCACAACGTTCGGGAGGTGGCGGCGATCCCGGAGGTGGAGGAGCTGAACATCGGTTTCTCGATCGTGGCCAGAGGGCTGGAGGTGGGGTTCCATCAGGCGGTCAAGGAGATGGCGGCTTTGGTCCATGGGCGGGAAGAATAGGGGTGCCGCTCTCATGAAGATCGTCGGGACCGGAGTCGATCTGGTGGAGGTGCCGCGGTTCCACGGAGTTGTGGAACGGCTGGGGGATCGATTCTTAAAGAAGATCTTCACTCCGGCGGAGCTCTCCTACGCCCGCTCCCGCAAGACGATGATGCAGCACCTGGCCGCCCGGTTCGCCGCCAAGGAGGCGGTGGTCAAGGCGCTGGGGGCGCCGAAGGGATTGGGGCTGGAGTGGCATGACTTGGAGGTGACCCACAGCGTCGGGGGCCAGCCGCGGGTTCTCTTCCATCGTTCGATGGCACGGTTCCGGAAGAAGCGGGTCCATCTGTCCCTGACTCACACCGAGCAGTATGCGGTCGCCACTGCGATCGTTGTCTCCTCATGATCCCGATCCCGAAGGGGCTGCTTAAGCGCCGGCCCGACACCCACAAGGGGGACTACGGCCACGTCCTGGTGGTCGGCGGCTCCATCGGTTTTACCGGAGCGCCGGTCCTGGCCGCGCAAGCGGCGCTGCGCTCCGGGGCGGGGCTGGTTTCCCTGGCGGTCCCGGAGTCGGTCTACTTCATCGTCGCTTCTCAACTGATCGAGGTGATGGTCCACCCGCTGCCGGAATCTCCCAGCGGCACCTTGAGCGTCAACGGGCTGGCGACCCTCTATCCATTGATCCTGAAGTCGGATGTCATCGCCCTCGGCCCGGGGCTGTCCCAGAGCCCGTTCGCCCGGAAGGGGGTTCATCGAATCCTGACCACGGTGGATCTACCGATCGTGCTGGATGCCGACGGGATCAACGCCGTTTCAGGAAAGGATCGGGTCGTCCTGACGAAAGCGAAGGGGCCGGTGGTGATCACTCCGCATCCGGGAGAGATGGGGCGTCTTCTCGGGGTTACGACGGACCAGGTCCAGCGGGATCGGAGCCGGATCGCTGAGAAGGCGGCCAAGGAGCTCAAGGTGGTGGTGGTCTTGAAGGGACACCGGACGGTGGTGGCCTCTCCGACGGGCCGGACATACGTCAACTCCACCGGAAATCCGGGGATGGCCACCGCCGGAATGGGGGACCTGTTGACCGGGATGATCGCCGCCCTGATCGGCCAGGGGCTGGAGCCGTTCACCGCGGCCAAGGCCGGGGCCTATCTCCACGGCCTGGCCGGCGACCTGGCCGCCCGTCGGATCGGGCAGGTGTCTCTCACCGCCGGCGACGTTTTGGCCTCGATCCCCGACGCGTTCCGGAAGGTGGCCCGTTAGATTTCGATGCCCACGTAGCTCAGTTGGTAGAGCAGCCGCCTTGTAAGCGGCAGGTCGTCCGTTCGATTCGGACCGTGGGCTTCTGTATAATGAATTTTTGGTGAGGAAAGAAGAAGGTTCGATGGAAGGATCGTACAAGAAGTGGGTTCAGGATTGGCTCGTCCGAGACTGTGTCTCTCCTGATCGGCTTCGGAGATGGTATTGGGAAAGGCAGCTCTCCGTGCCGGAGATAGCTGAGGCTTTTCATGTAGGGCCGCAGCATCTCTATGAGCTGATGCGCCGTCATGGAATTTCCCGTCGTACGGGGAGTGAGAGCAACTTCTTGGTCAATCGGGACAAGCCGCAATTTTGCTGGCGCAAGGTGTTAACACCCGAGCAGGATCGCCTCCGTACCGCCGGACTTATGCTTTATTGGGCAGAGGGAGCTAAACAGGGAAGCTTCGTCGACCTGTCGAATACCGACCCAAAGCTGATTCTTGTGTTTCTACGTTTCCTAAGAGAGATTTGTGGAGTGGCTGAGTCGAGGCTTCGTGTCTTTCTGTATGTTTACGAAGGGCAGGACATCGTGGAAATTCGGCGCTATTGGAGCCAATTGACTCGAATTCCAGAATCTCAGTTCATGAAACCTTATGTGAGTCGGCTTCGGCCCGAGCGAGCGCGCCGGAGGATTTTACCTTACGGTGTAGTCCATATTCGATATAGTGACAAACGATTGCTTCAGCGCCTTCTTGAATCAGCGCGCCAGGAGGCAGACGTATTTATCTCATGGGCGGATGCCGGAGCGGCCAATCGGGACGGGCTGTAAACCCGTTGCCTACGGGCTACGAAGGTTCGAATCCTTCTCCGCCCACCAACAACGAGCCACTTAGGGTGTGTATTCAGCGGGGTGTCTCAGGTGCTCTGTGCATTTTCCAATCTCCAGGCCTGTGCTGTACGTTCAACGGTCGTGGCTCGTTCCAGGGGGAGCACCACTGCCTGGTTCTCCCCCTGGTTTCCCCCTCTCCGGCAACTGCAAATCGTCAAGCGGGGGGACACTTCACGTTTCCCCCCGCTTTCGCCTTTACAAAATCTCCCCCCTTCCCCAAGAGGAAGGGGGGAACTAAGCGGCTATGTGGGTAGCGGCGGCTCTGGTTCTCGGGGTGATCAGCGGGCTTGGGGCCCCGGAGGACCGGAGCCATTTTGTCAGCGCCGCCGTCGTGGCCGAGCAGAATCTGGGGATCTTCACCTTCAACCGGATCATCTATCGGCCCCCGGTCGGATGGCGGACATTTCCGGATGGCGGCATCGGCCGATACTTGACCGACCGGAAGATCATCGGCACGGTCGATCTGGATTCTGGGAAGGTTACCATATTGGTTCGGAAGGATAATGAGCAGTGGGCCTTTGACCAGGGGGACTTTCACATTGACGCCGTCTGTGGAACGAAGGCGCTGGTCAGCGAAGCCGGCCAGCGGCGCAGCGACCTTTTGCCGGACGGTCACCACTACGGGTTGGATCTTTCTTCCGGAGTGCTGAACGAAATTTTCCTGGAAAAGGAGTTGGCCCGCCACGGGCGGGGAATGGGCCAAGTTTACCTGGTCAAACCGGACGGGACCCTGGTTTTCGTGACCCTGCCCAAAGGTGAGCGGTGGACGCGAAATTCGTCGATTGTCCCGGAGATCTGGGTGCGCTACCCTTCCGGGGATTATCAAAAGGCAGGAGAGGGAGCGTTCCGAGAACTCAAGGGGGGCGAGATCTTCTTCACCCGAGGCGCTGAGTATCATGCCTTCCATCTTGAGACGAGAATGACCCGCCCGGCGTCGAGAGCAGAATACGCCGCCAGTTTCGCCACCGCGCCTGGGGGCGGCCGGTACTGTCAAGGTCCTGACATCGATCTGAGAGTCTCCGGCGACAAGACCCTTGAGCTGGGCAGGCGAGTCAACGGGACCTGGCGCTGGCAACCGCTTCCCATCGACCTGAATGCTTTAAAGTGAAAGGAACTGATCGCGGGTGTAACTCAATGGTAGAGTTTCTGCCTTCCAAGCAGAATATACGGGTTCGATTCCCGTCACCCGCTTTAGCTCGCCTGTGTCGTTTAAGGTAATATATAAAGTTAGATAAAATTTCGCTGGGTTCTTGACGAGGGGCCGTCCCTCAAGTATACTAGAAGGTATCCATGAAGCAATCCATGTGGAAATTTGTCGCCAGATCCCTAGCCCTTTTCCTGACGCTGACCCTGGCCATGCCTGCGGTGCGTGACCCTGAGTCCGCCCCCTCCGTTCGTCCTGAGCCTGTCGAAGGACGAACAGGCATGCTGCGCCCCCGCAGCGCCGGCCTGGAGGAGCGCACGTCCACCCTGGACGCGCTCGAAGCCGAGCTTCGCTCCGGGCTGGAGGAGTGGGGGCCCGGAGAAGGCATCCCTGCCAATGATCTTGAAATTAGGTTGAGAGTGAATGAAAAAATAAAAACTAAGTATGGTTTTGGGCCGTCTGGCTGGTCCGTAGTCGATCACTTCCTGGCGGGAAGACTATCACTGGATGAAGCCAGCCGTGTTTTAGTAGGAGGCGACACCAAAAATCTCAAGGTAAAGAATGCGCTAGGCGAGCTTCGAGCCGCAAAGCTTGTTTTTATCATGGCCTGGATTGGTGCCAAATATTATCATCCTGAATGGAAAAAAACGAATCTTGGCAAGCGATCATGATGTACGCGGCTGATCCCAACGTCCTCTCAAGGCAGGAGACCCGTAGGGTAATCGTGGTTTCTGAAAAGCGATCTGAAGAAGAAGTGAATCGGATCCTCGACGAAGTCGACCGATTGTTAGGCAGAAATCCAGGGGCCGGGTTGGAGGAAGTTGAGACGGTGAGGGCAGAAGCGGTCGAGGCGTGGAAGGATATCGTGGCCACACCTGCTCGCGATGTCACGAAGCGACTCCTGCCCATCTTCTACGAGCCTGAAACCTTCCATGCGATTCCTCTGGTGGCGAAGGGAAAGCTGGCCTTCCTGGTCATTGCTACTTCCGACCTTGAGGCGGAGGGTGTCCAGGTGTTGTTGGACGATATGGAAGTGAGCAGGGAACAGTACCAGATTCAACGCCCGGACCTCGAAGGGCTAAGTCCCTTCTTGGCGCTTGCAAGGGCTCAGGAGGAGTTCGCCCATTATGAAGTCTACCCCGTGGATCCGAATCAGCTCCGTTGGTTGCAAGATCTTCTCGATCGGCTTAAGCAAGAAGGGGTCGTTCCTCTCGGTGACATAACGCCCTCCCTCCAGGCGACCGCCCGTTACTTCGGCTCTCTGGCGTAACATTCCTGTAATATTTTCCTTGACAGATCTGTATTCCTCTATACAATAAGTAGTTTTGTACCAACCCAAATAGAGTCAACGCGCTATCTACCAACAACCAGCAGGTCAAGCTGGGCCGGGAGGCCCGGTTTTTTCATCGGTTGCTGGAGTAGCTCAGTCGGTAGAGCACGTCCTTGGTAAGGACGGGGTCACGGGTTCAATTCCCGTCTCCAGCTTGGTAGAGGAAAGAGGGTTGTTTTTTCTTTTTTGAGGAGGAGATACTCAAGATGGCCAAGGGAAAATTTGAGCGGAAAAAGCCGCACGTCAACGTCGGGACGATCGGCCATGTCGACCATGGCAAGACGATGCTCACGAGCACCCTCACCAAGGTTCTGGCGAAGAAGGGCCAGGCCACCGAGCGGGCCTACGCCGACATCGCCAAGGGGGGTGTGGTCCGGGACGAGAGCAAGATCCTGACCGTCAGCATCGCCCACGTCGAGTATGAGACCGATGCCCGACACTACGCCCACGTCGACTGTCCGGGACACGCCGATTACATCAAAAACATGATCACCGGCGCCGCCCAGATGGACGGTGCGGTCCTGGTGGTCAGCGCTCCCGATGGACCGATGCCGCAGACGAGGGAGCATATCCTTCTGGCCCGACAGGTCGGCGTTCCGGCGATCGTGGTCTTCCTGAACAAGGTGGACCTGGTGGAGGACAAGGAGCTTCTGGATCTGGTGGAGCTGGAGGTCCGCGACCTGTTGACCAAATACGGATTCCCGGGGGACAAGACGCCGATCGTCAAGGGTTCGGCCCTCAAGGCCCATCAGGGGGATCCGGAGCATGAGAAGGGGATCTTTGAGCTGTTGAAGGCGATCGATGAGTTCATCCCGACCCCGAAGCGGGAGCTGGACAAGCCGTTCCTGATGGCGGTGGAGGATGTTTTCTCCATCACCGGTCGGGGGACGGTCGGCACCGGACGGGTCGAGCGGGGCGTGGTGAAGGTGAACGACGAGATCGAGGTGGTGGGGCTGCGTCCCAAGTCGACCAAGTCGGTGGTGACCGGGGTCGAGATGTTCCAGAAGACACTGGACGAGGGGCAGGCCGGGGACAACGTGGGGGTGCTGCTGCGGGGGATCGACAAGAAGGATCTGGAGCGGGGGATGGTCCTGGCCAAGCCGGGATCGATCACGCCGCACACCAAGTTCAAGGC
>CAZRTR010000045.1:0-12953 GCA_964603095.1 uncultured Planctomycetia bacterium | reverse complement strand
TGGCGGGTCAGGACCGGCTGGGTAGGCAGCGCAGAGGTCGGCTGGATGACGAGCCGCAGCAGATGGGCGGTGGTGGAGCCGGTCTGCACATAGTCAAAGCCGATCTCAAAGGCATCCTCTCTCATCTCCATGGTCCTGTTTCGATCCTTCTCATCGTGCCAGACGATCGGGACCCGATAATAAGGAAGGACGTTTCCAAAGGTCAGATCCGTCACCCCGGTTTCCCTGGCGGCTCGGATCGCACCGCCGACCATTTCTCCGGACCGGTGATCGTACATCCCAAAAGTCCAGGTGGGGCCCCGGTTGTAGGCATGGAGGATAAATAGCTCCGGAGTAAGAAGCCCATCCATCTTCGCCGACAGCTCCCGCAGATAGAGGATCCCGATCTTGACGTTGAATCCGGGATCCGTCAGCCGCTCAAAAAGAAGCTCCAGCTCTGAGATCCCCGGCTCTGAGACCCCCCGTTGCTTCGCCCACTGCTTCGGGGTAACTCCCTCCGGAACCAGTCCGTGGCTCTGCGCCAGCGGCCAGAGCCAGCGTAAGGTGGTCCGGTTGACCTGCATCAGCCCGATCCCGTCGTTGGGATAATGGGCCCTTGCATCGAAATCGGCTGTCTCCTTCAACAGGACAGCTATCACGAGTTCATCCGGGACAGCCGCCATCCGGCCATCCCGCAGATTCCGGTCCAACCCATCGTATGGCCGGGCGTTGAGATCGCCCAGGAACCGCTGAATCTCCACCGCATCGAATCCGGCTCTCTGCCCGATCCGGTGCCAGAGCTCATTGGTCGTCAGGGTGATCCGGCCCAGATCACTGGCGATCTTCTCCCGCTCACTCTCTGAGAGGTCTCGCCACTCCCGCCGGCCGTAGTCCGGCAGCAAAACCCGAAGTACCCGGTCCGGGGCATCCACGTTGCTGGCGGTGCGGGCTAGTTCCTGCAAAAGCTCCAGCATCCCCTGCGCCTTCTGTTGCAGCGTCAGAACCGGTGTGGGTTTCGACTCCGCGGGAGGAACCGTGGGTTGAACGGGCGCAGGAGGTGCCGGCTGCGTGGGAGTTTCGGGGAGTTCCACCTTAACCGGCAGTGGAAGCTCCGGAGCTGGGCTGATCTGGGCCGGCGGTTGACCCGGTCCGAGTCGATCCAGCGCTGTATCCCAGCCGATCACCCCGGCGGTTCCCAACATCGTCCCCATCCCCGCCCCCTTCCAGAACCTGGGCCAGCTCCATTGCTCCTCCAGCCCGGCCCCGGAACGGCTGGGTTTCAGGCCTCCGGCCTCTGGCATCCGGTCAGACCCAGGACCTGACACCCGAAACCCGACACCTAGCTTTTCCTTAAGCTCCTCCTCCAGGCCCGCGTTGTCTCCGGGACCGAGGGGGCGCAGGGTGCTGGAAAGCAAAACGGCGTCAGACACCCTGCCCGCCAAAGAACCGGCGGGCAGGCGGGTGTCAGACACCCCAGGCAAACCGAGGGCGAGACTTAGGCAAAGGGCCACGGTTCGCTGGAAATAAAAATCGGCTCTCATCGGAGTTTGCCTGATTGGTACCCCAAGTATACCTGGAACCGGCTCAAGATTCAAGGGTTATAACTAGATTTTGATTTATACTAACGTCTACGCCAGGCGCAGGCCGGAGAAGGCGACCCGGTAGAATCCCTGGTCCCGGGTGAGGAGCCGCTCGGCCTGAAGCAGGGCATGGGCACCGATCAGGAAGTCGGCGAGAAACCGTCGGCGGGAAACGGGCTCATCGGTAGACCCACGCCTGGATCTTCGCCAAAGCTGACCTGCTTTCCATAGCGTTTTAGGCGTGGAGGGCTTCATTTCGATGCCCGTTTCTCTGAGGAAATCGTCCAATCGCGACTGTTCCGGAAACAGCCCTGCTATCTCGGCATACACGACTTCACAAATCACCAAGGCCCCTTCCCGAGAAGCCTCTCGCAAGGCAGCTTCTGATTTAGGTTGAAAGGCAGGATCGTCAAGCAGCAGGTCCATCAAGATGTTGGTGTCCACCGCAGTGATCAAGGTTGGATGTCCCTGCCTCGCAGCTCACGAAAGATTTGATTTGTATTCCTTTTCATCTTCAAAAACCCGCGGTACCTGTCCCACGCGTCGGCCCTTGCTCCTTTTTCCAAGACCACCCAATGATTCTTCTCCACAAATCGCACTTCCGTCCCGGGCCGCAGGCCGAAACGCTCTCGGATCATCTTGGGGATGGTCACTTGCCCTTTCTGCGTCACCCTCATGGGATTCCTCCTTATTTGGTATTACTTCCTTACATATGGAGTATACCATTCTGGATGGCGGATGTCAAGGTCGGACACCCCGGTATAGCACCACCAGACCGCCGGATAAGGGTTCGGACTCGAGCCCGGTGAAGCCGGCCGCCGCCAGACGGCGCAGGACCTCCTCCGGCGGCATGAACCGGAAGATCGATCGGCGCAGATACAGAAAGGGCCAGAGGGCGCCGGTGGTGAGCAGCCCCAGGATTGGGACTCCGGTCGACAACCAGAACCATTGCCCGACTCGGAGAAACGGGTCCCTCGGCCGGCCGAACTCCAGCAAACCGATCCGGCCGCCCGGTTTCAGCGCCCGATGCAGTTCGCGAAAGGTGGCCTCCAGATCGGTCACGTTGCGCAGGGCGAAGCCAATCGTGACGGCGTCAAAAGATCCCGGCCCAAAGGGGAGGGATTCGGCCTTTGCCTGGATCAGCCGGATGTGCCACCGGGCGGGCGGGAACGGTCCGAATCTGCGTCGGGCGCTCCGGAGCATCCGCTCGGAGAAATCGCAGGCCACGACACGGCCCAAAGGCAGCATCTCCACCGCCGCTTGAATCGCCAGATCGCCGGTGCCGGAGCAAAGGTCCAGCAGGCGCATCTCCGGAAGGAGCTTCAGCCCTTGGATCGTCCGGCGGCGCCAGGGCCGGTCGAGGCAGAAGCTGGAGAGCCGGTTGAACAGATCGTACCGGGGGGAGATCCGATCGAACAGCCGGCGGATGAACCGCCCCTTGGAATCGGGGGGATTACTTTCGATGCTCGATGAAGGTGAGGAAGCCGTGCGCGTCGTCAAAGGAGACCACGTATCGGGAGAAGAGATCCCTCCTCCCCAGCAGGTTGAAGTCGATGTCGAACCCCCGGGGAACGCCGAAGGTGATGGAGAGGCGGTGAGTCCCCAGCATGACCCAGAGCCGATGGAGCGAGATCTTCTGGGTCTGGCCTCCGCTGGTGGTGACCGCCAGCCGCCGGGCCCTGATCTTCATCAGCCCCAACCGCCGGGCGTCGGCCACCTTGAGGATGCTGTAGGCCGCCCCGGAATCGACGTAGGCCCAGACCTTTCGCCACCGTTTCCCCGCCCGGACCTTGACCGGGATGATGGGGGCTCTCCCGTTCCGGTAAGTCCTGTAGGTGAAGGAGACGGTCCGCAATTTCCGCTTCCAGGGCCACACCATGGGCCAACGATACCACACGGAAGAATTTCATGTCCAGTATGGACGCCTGTGATACAATCAACCAATTCCATGCGGATCTGCGCAGCGCCGAGAATCGGGCAGGTTCTTTTGACAGTCACCCTCCTTCTGGTCTTCTCTTCATCGGCCTACGCTTACGGCGTGGACGAATCGATCTTCAAGAGGATCTTCAAAGAGGACCCTCTGCGGGGGGACTGGGGATGGCAGGATTACGTCGAGAATTGGGAGTTCGGAATCAACGTCCAGGAAAACCAGTCTCCCCGCTACTTCGCCGACCTGATCTTCCCTCTGTACCACCCGGACGCGGAGGACCGGAATATTTTCTTTGAACCCCGCTTCACCCACCTGGAAGGGGAAACCTTGTTCAACATGGGGCTGGGCTACCGACACCTGATCTTCGACCGGACCTGGGCTCTGGGGGGGAACCTCTTCTACGACTACGAGACGCAGTACTCCCACTATCGGGTCGGGACCGGGTTCGAGGCGATCAGCAATTACGCGGAACTCCGGTTCAACAGCTACCTCGGTCTCTCCCCGGCTCGCACGACCGAACCCGGGTCGGCCTCGAACATCATTCAGAAAGCGGTGGACGGATTGGATCTGGAGGTGGGGGCTCCTTTTCCCTACTACTCGCGCCTGAAGTTGTTCGGCGGGTACGAGTGGTACAACTTCAAGCAGTTCAAGAACCGGGAGGGCTGGTCGCTGCGGGCCGAGTACAAGCCGATCCCGCCGATCGTGCTGGATGTCATCTTAAGCGACAACACCAAGCGGGCCATTGCCTGGGAACTGAACGCGGCCGTCCGCGTCCCGCTGGGGAAGAACTCCCCGGAGGATGCTCCCTCTCCTCTGAAGTTGGACCCGGTCATCTTCCCGGAAGGGGATGTGGGAGATCGGCTGACCCGCCTGGTGGAGCGGCACCATGAGATCGTGGTGGAGAGCTACCGGGAATCCAAGGGGAAGGTCTCTGTAGAGGTCAAGCGGGGAACGTAACATGAGGCGCTGGACTCTTAACTTGGCAGGATTGAGCGCCTGGCTTTTGGTTGTTGCGGGATCTGCCTGCGCCGCATCGAGTGACGCTGACGGCACCTACACCGTCACCATGACCAAGATCGAGATCTCCACCGATGGGAGCGCCTTCGTTACTGTTTTTAGCGGCAGCTCCGCCGTCAACATCGCCAGCGCCTCGGCGGGGGCGACCGTCGCCGGTCTGGTCTCCGGCGCCAGCGTCCCGCCGGGTACCTACAACACCGTCCGTGTCACCCTCGGGGCAAACCTCCTGGTCAAGGGTTACCGCAACATCTCCAGCAGGACTTACTACACCCAGGGAGGCACCGATACAAACGGATTCACCAGTGTGGCCGGGGATGATCAGGCGAGCAGCCAATCCAACTACACGATCTCCACCTTCACAATCCCCGCTGGCAACCGGCTCAACACCCTCACCATCCCCTCGTTCACGGTCAAGGAGGGTGGGGCCCCGAATACGGTGAACGTCTCCTTCGACACCTCCGGAGTGATCACTGAGGTCAACAGCGCCCCCTCCGTCGGAGCCCCGACGGTCAGCGTCACCTCCAGCTAAAAAGGAAAAAGGGACGGTTCCGTACCTGTCCCCTTTTTTGGCGGGCGGCCACCCATCCCTACGCGGAATCCCACGGTGAAGTGATCCTCTACCCTGCGAGGTATCCTTTCCTCGACCAATGCCTGATACGCTCGTTGTCTCTCCGCTGGGGCTGATCCGAGCGTTCCATAGAGGGGATGGAGCGTTAAACGCGGGTTGGTTATTCCTAAGGCGTACTGATGATAGCTCGAATAGGGGTATTCTTGGGGATGCCCCACTATTCCAGCCGCCACGGGATTGAGTTCAATGTAAGCTGCACACACTAGGAAGTACCGTTCGGTATTGATCCAAAGACTCTTAAACCGATCCTGCCAGAGGTGTCCAATGTGCTCATGGTGGGCCTTGTAGTAGATTGCATACGAAAGCTGAACCTTGTGCATCAAGTGGGACAGGACGCTTGCAGGAGGCCCTGCTGAGATCAAAAGATGGACATGGTTTGGCATAAGGCAGTAGTGGTGCAATGCCACCGGAAAATCTTTTAAAGCGTCTCCAAGAATACCCAAATACGCCAGATAGTCGGCTGAGCGATGAAACAGTTCCATCCGGTTATTCCCACGTGCAAGCACATGGAATATCCCCTGAGATGGAAAATGTCTGGGTGTCCGTGACATCGCATTTTCTCCTTGGGAATGATATTATCATAATTTTCAATTATTTTGTCAACAAAAGGGACGGTTCCAGAACCGTCCCTTTCTACCGGGTTACCGACTGGATCGCGGCGTAAGTTTCCCGACAGAGGAAGCGGATCTGCTCCTCGGAGATCGCCAGAGGAGGCATCAGGACGATCACATTGCCCAGCGGCCGAAGGAGAATCCCCTGCCCTCGCAAATAGTGGCAGACCCGGATCCCGATTCTTTCCTCCCAGGGGTAGGGACGCTTCGTCCGTCGGTCCTCCACCAGCTCGATCCCGGCGATCAGCCCCCGCTGGCGGACATCCCCCACGTGGGGAAGCCCCCGGAATTTCTCCAATTCCCGGCTGAAGAGCCGGATCTTCGGCTTCAAACGCTCCAAGACCCGCTCCCGCCGGAAGATTCTTAAGCTTTCCAACGCCGCCGCGCAGCCCAGAGGATTGCCGGTGAAGCTGTGGCCATGGAAGAATGTCCGCTGGGAGCCGTACGACCCGAGAAATCCCCGGTAGACCCGCTCGGTGGTCAGGGTGGCGGCCAGCGGCAGAGTGCCGCCGGTCAACCCTTTGGCCAGGCAGAGGAAGTCGGGCCGAACCTGTTCATGCTCGCAGGCAAACATCCTGCCGGTCCGGCCGAACCCAACCGCCACCTCATCGGCGATCAGGAAAATCCCATGCCGGCGGCAGAGCCGCTCCACCTTCTTAAGCCACCCTTTCGGTTGGGTGATCATCCCGGAGGCCCCCTGCACCATCGGCTCCACCACCACCGCGGCGACCTGCCGGTGATGCCGGCGCAGCGCCTGCTCCAAGGGCTTGAGGCAGGCGATCCGACAGGAAGGATAGGTTAACTTCAGGGGACAACGGTAGCAGGTGGGAGAAGGGACCTTGATCCCCTTAAACAGAAGGGGCCGGTAGACCCGATGGAACAGATCGATCCCTCCCACGCTGACGGAGCCGATCGTGTCGCCGTGATAGCCGTTGGCGAAATGGATGAATTCCCGGCGGCGGGGCTGGCCGTTCTGATGCCAGTACTGGAAGGCCATCTTCAGGGCCACCTCCACGGCGGTCGAACCGTTGTCGGAATAGAAGACACGGGTGAGGTTCTTCGGAGCGATCCGGATCAGCTCCTCCGCCAGCTCGATCGAGGGGACGTTGGCCGCCCCGAGCAAGGTCGAATGGGCCACCTTCTCCAGCTGCTCCCGGATCGCCCGGTCGAGGGCCGGGTGCCGGTGGCCGTGGAGGTTCACCCAGAGGGAGGAGACCCCATCCAGGTACCGCTTTCCATGGATGTCGGTCAGATAAACTCCGTCGCCCGACTCGACGATCAGCGGTCGGCTCTTCTCCCATTCCGACATCTGGGTGAACGGGTGCCAAACCCTAGAAGGGGTCAGACCCCTTTTACTTGATAAGGGTCTGACCCCTTTCAGGATCTTCTCGACCTGGAGGTATCGGGAGATTCTCCCCGCGGAAGGATCCGCCATCCGGGGGACGACTCCCAGGATCGGTGTCCCGCCGATGGCGCGTATCGCCTCCGGATTGGTCCGCTCCGCCAGGGTCGGCCTTGCGCTGCGCCCATTGAGGACCACCCCTAAAATCTCGAGCCCGGCGGACCGGGCCGTCTGCAACGTCAGCAGCGTCTGGTTGATCGCCCCCAGGCCGGCCCGGGCCACGATCAGAACGGGGAATCCCAGACGATGCGCCAGATCGGCCACCGTCCGCCGGGAATCGAGGGGAACGAGGAGTCCCCCGATCCCCTCCACCAGCAGGAACTCGTGGCGATCGCTTAAGGCCCGGCAGACCCGCTCAATCCGATCGAGCGAAATGGGGATAGTCCCCTTCGGGGACTGTCCCCAAGCAACCCACGGGGCCGCCGGTGGTTCGAAGCGATATGGACAGACCAGATCCAAGGGATCGGAGACACCGCTGGCCCGGATGAGAAGTTCGGCGTCTTCAGAGATGAGGGAGCCGTTGCGGCGAAGGCAGCCGGTGGCCACCGGCTTCATCACCCCGACATCGACCCCGCGCCGGCGCAGGGCGTGGGCCAAAGCGGCGGTGGTAACGGTCTTGCCGACCTCGGTGTCAGTCCCGGTGATAAAGAGGCCGCTTGCCATCGACGGTGAACTCCGGCGGCGGGACGACCCCGATGAAATCATCGCCCGCGGCCCCTTCCAGGATCGACGAGGCGATGGCGCCGGTGGCGGCGGTGGTGACCGAGTGGAGGGTGGAGAAGATCGCGGGAACGTTGGCGCTGGCGTAGGGGGCGGCGGAGGAGCCGTACATCCGCTGGAGAGAGACGGCCTGGTCGAACAGCCCCTTCGCCCGCTCCCGAAGGCGCCGCCCCTCGGTCGGATCGGCCGCATGATCACCCGCATCCTTCAGGAAGAGGACGAAGCCGAAGGCCGCCTCCGGATGGAGAAGCCGCTCCATCCTCACCCGATGCTCCGGCGCCACCAGGACAAACGGGTCCTGGAAGGTGGAGGTGAAATAGTAAAGTCCCTCCAGCTCCTTCGGAGAGGAACCGCCCGGCAGATCCTCCACCATGGCCGGCGGGGTCCGGATCAAGAAACGTTCCTCCACATATCGGATCGAGGCCCGACTCAGATCCCAGTCGTACGGCAGAAAAACATGCGCGGCCCAGGTGTTGTTGTCCACCGCAACACTGGGCAGGCCGTCGGTTCCGGCGTAGAATTTCCCCGCCGGATCGAGCGCGGAAACGAAATGATCCCCCTGCCAGAAGGATCGCCGGGTCCCCCGCATCAGCAGATCGTGCCGATGGATCAACGCTTCAAGGAACTCCCGATCCTGCGGGGCGAACCGTTTCGTCGCCCGAAAGGCCAGCCGGAAAGTGCCCGCGCAATCGGCGTTATGCTCCAGGATGACATGCTCGTACCGACGGTTCAGATCCCCCTCGTAAACCCGATACCCCATCCCATCCCCACGGGCCATATCGTCGGCGTTGTAAAGCCCGGCCCGGATGAGGCCGCATCGGGGATCCTCCGGGGCCGTGCTCTGCAGAGGAAACAGGACCTCCTTGACCGCCCGATTGGCGAAGGACAGCAGCGTCGCCTCGCCGGTGGCCAAGACAAAAGCATAGATCGCATTCAGGCACCAGGCGTTGGCGCCGGTGGGGCCCCGAGGATCGATGAAGCTGTCCCCCTGGGTGTTGTAGGAGAAGTGCCACAGCCCCTTGAATCCTTTCTCCTGCTCCCGACGGGCCAACTGCATGACCCGCCCGGCCTGGTTGCCGGCGGGCCGCAGGCGCTTGGATTTAAGGTCTGCGTAGATATTCAAGCCCACATCGTAGATCCAGATCCTGGCGAACCGGGCCACCAACCTGGAATCGGGATGGCTCGGATCCTCCCGATAGCTTTTCCTCAAGCCCTGGAAGTCGAAACCGATCTGGCCGTTGACGCTGGGGGCGATCAGCATCTGACGATCCAGGAATTTCAAGCTCTCCTTCAAATAGTCCACTTGCGTCATTGCGAGGAAGCCCGCAGGGCTGACGAAGCAATCCCGATTTTAAAACGAGATTGCTTCGCCCCTTCGGGGCTCGCAATGACCCTACAAAAGGCTTCAAGTGCCTCTTTCAGGTCGGCGGCAGTGTGCAGTGTCGTGACGCTGGTCCGGATCCGTGCGGAGCCGGCCGGCACCGTCGGGGGCCGGATCCCGGGGGCATAGACCCCTTCCTCGAACAACCCTTGGGCCAGCTGCATCGTCTCCCCGACATCCCCCACCCGGATCGGAATGATGGGACTTCCCTTGGAAATCAGCTCAAGCCCGGCCTCGGCCAAACCTTGGGTCCAGGTCGCCACATTCTCCCAGAGACGCCGGCGTAACTGGGGCTCCCCCTGAAGGAGGCGCAACGCCGCCAACGCCGCCGCGGCGCAAGCGGGCGGCAAGGAGGTGGTATAGATGAAGGAGCGGGCCTTGTTCTTCAACACCTCGATCACCTCCCGAGGGCCGGCGATAAACCCACCCAGAGATCCCAGAGCCTTGGATAAGGTGCCCATCTGGAGGATTCCCTCCGGAGAGATCCCAAAATGTTCCAAGCTGCCCCGCCCCTCACTGCCCAGGACACCGGTGGCATGGGCGTCATCCACCAGAAGCCATCCCTCGTACCGGCGGGTCAGCTCCAGGATCTCGGGCAACGGAGCGATATCCCCATCCATGGAGAAAAGCCCCTCGGTGATCACCAGGAGTCGGCGATACCTCCCCCTGCGGCGCTCCAATATCTCTCCAAGCCGCTCCACGTCCCGGTGAGGAGCGACCCGGAAGGTGGCGCCGCTCAACCGGCAGGCGTCGACGATGCTGGCATGATTCAGGCGATCCCCCACCACCAGATCCTTTGGTCCGACCAGGGCGGTGACGATTCCGAGGTTGGCCATGGCGCCGGTGGGAAACAGAAGGGCGGCCTCCGCCTGCTTGAAAGCGGCGAGCCGCTCCTCCAACTCCTCGTGAAGGTCGCAGGTGCCGCCCAGCAACCGGGCCGATCCGGCCCCGGTCCCGTATCGTGCCATCGCCTCCTGGGCGGCGGCCACGACCTTCGGATGCCGGTGAAGCCCCAGGTAGCTGTTGGAGCAAAGATGGATCCGCCATCTGCCGTTGACGAGAATCCGGCATCCGTCGAGGCCATCGACGCGGCTCCACTCGCGGCGCAACCCACGCGCCGAAAGTCCGTGGAGTTCTTGCTGAAGGGTGTCAAACTGCATCGTCAAAAACGAGATTGCTTCGCCCCTTCGGGACTCGCAATGACTATACGGTAAAACCCAGATCCTGGAGCATCTTGAGGTCTTGAGTCGGCTGGCGTCCGTGGGTCGTCAGGTATCCACCGATGATGAGGGAGTTGGCCCCCGCCAGAAAGGCTATCACTTGAAAATCCCGAAGGTTCACCTCCCGCCCGCCCCCCAGCTCCAGCCGGGCCTTCGGCAAGATGAACCGAAAGACGGCGATCGTCTTGATCGCCTCCTTCGGATCCGGCGGGGTGGCCGATTCCAGCGGGGTGCCGGGGCGGGGATTGAGCAGGTTGATCGGGGCGCATTCCACGTCCAACTCCGCCAGGGCGAAGGCCAGCTCCAGCCGCTGCCGCCGGGACTCTCCGAGTCCCAGGATTCCGCCGCTGCAGATCTCCACTCCCTGGCGCCGGAGCATCCTCAAGGTGTTGAGCCGGTCCTGGTAGGTGTGGGCCGCGCAGATCTTCGGGAAATGGCTCTCTGCCGTTTCCAGGTTATGGTTGTAGCGGGTCATCCCCGCTTCTTTCAGCTTCTCCAGTTGCGGTTCGGTCAAAAACCCCAAGGAACATTCCGGGACCAGGCCCACCTCTTCCTTCACCCGGCGGACCGCCTCGCACAGGGTCGGAAGATCCCGATCGGCCAACCCCCGGGTGGCGGCGACGATGCAGAACCGTTTGGCTCCGAACTGCTTGGCCTGTCGGGCCCGGGCGACGATCTGATCCGCGCCCATCAGGGGATAGGTGGAGATTCCGCTGTTCCAATGGGAGGATTGTGAGCAGAACTTGCAGTCCTCGGAGCAGTTCCCCGCCTTGGCATTGACCAGGGCGCACAGATCGACGTCGTTTCCGGTGAACCTCTCCCGGATCCGGGTCGCCTGGGCCGCCAGCTCCAGGACCTGGGCCCAAGCGTCCAACTCGATGAACCGCTCCGCCTCCGGGAAGGTGACCGCCCCTCCTTCCAGAACGCGATCGGCGACTTGCTGGATCTCCTGCTTCATCGGGATGATCCTACTATCGGCCGGGGGCCCTCGATTGTCAACCTAAAACGGGAAGGAGGTTAACCAAGGCGCCAGACAGCGACGAGTCCCCCTTTTCGGGAGACGTTGACCACTTGCTCCTTGGAGATCCTCCCCAAAAAGGCGATCCCGTCCTGGGTGGCGGCCAGTCCGGTCACCACGTAGAACGGCTCCAGGCGGACGGCGCCGCTGGGCTCCGCCACCGGGAACAGCTCCGCCCGGACAAAGGCGGCCTGTTGAACCACATGCGTGAAGGGGCTCTTCAGCGCCTTGGTCAGCTCCCGCTCCCAGACCGACTGGCTGACCTGATGCCCGAAGACAACCCCCTCTCCCCCATAGGCCCGGTTCGGCTTAAGAACCAGCTGCTCCCGATGGCTACGGCTGTACGGGACCAGGTCGATCCGTTTGCCTTTTGCGTCGGTGGTCTTGCGCTCCCACAGCAGGCGGGTCCAGAGGACATGGAATCGAAACAGCCGCCGCTGGCGCAGGGTGAAGTGCCGGCTGAACTCCGGGTTGGTCAAAAGCTCCCAGGCCGACTTGTGGTCGAACTCCCCCGCCACCGAGGAGATCACCCGGTTGCGCAGGAAGGCCTCCTTCATTCCCAGGATCGATTTGCGACCGCTGACGCGGGCCATCTCGAACAGCTCCGTGATCTCGGTGTCCCGGTAGACCAGGTCGACCCGGCGTCCCTTGACCCTCACCTCGTCGTTGCGGACCGTGACGTCCCGGGGATCGGCGGTGAAGGCCGGCAGCCCCTGGGCGCGGAAGAACCGGGCGATCTCCGTGAACTCATCCGTTCCCCCGGAGACCGACTGATCCTCCACCAACACCACCCGCTGGAGTTTGAGCCCCAAGGCCCGGGCATGGCGGGCGAGCTGCTTCATCACCAGCCGTCGGATGTCGTCGTGGGGAACCAGGCGAAGATCCGGAAGAATCCGCTTCAGAAGGGGGAAGACCCAGTCCCGGGTCAGCGCGCAGGTAGCCGGGATGTAATGGACCCCGCCGATCCCAACGGAGTTCGGCTCCAGGAACCAGAAATGCTCCCTCCAGTCGGAGACGCCGAAGGTGGCGGTGGTGTCGATCCGGTCCACCACCGTCTGCGGCCGCTGCAGCCGCTGGGCGTTGGCCTCGCACATCCACTCGTGCTCCTCCGGATGCAGCGGGAGGACCTGGCGCACGGCGGGGCTGCGCAGGTACATCGGCATCAGGCGGCTCAAGGCCCCTCGAAGGAGCAGGGTGGTCCTGTAAAAGAAGCGCCTCTGGCCCGAATCGACCACCCAGGGACGCAGTTTCACATCAATGATCCGGACCTTGCCCCGCGACGTGAACATGGAGAGGCCGTGCTTCACGGAGAGGGCCTTCTGCTCGAACATCAGGGCCTGGATCTGCTCTTTGGGGATTCGGAGGAAGGCGCCGTTGATCTCCTCCATCGCCCGAACCGGCGTGTATCTCGACATTGGTAGAACTCAGGCGCCGGTAGCCATCGTTGGCTCCGGTTTCCAGAATCCC
>CAZRTR010000044.1:0-13058 GCA_964603095.1 uncultured Planctomycetia bacterium | reverse complement strand
TACTGGTGCATCAGATGAATCAAACAGATCCCATACCAGACCCACCAGACCCCCAACCCCCGTGCCCGAAAACAAACCCCCACGAAGAATCCCAACAGCCACAACATCAACCCCACCGAGAAGAGATTGATCTGGGGAAGAAGCAGATGGTACGGCTCGGTGGAATCGATCTCCAAGGCGGCGCGGAGCGGATCGAGGAACGATGTGAAGGCCGTGAGCAACGGGACGAGGGCGTTGTAGGGGAGAAGAAGATGGCGGCTGTCTTGAAGGACGAGCGCCCCCCATAAGCCAACCGCCAGCCCGACCCCGCCCCATCGGCTTGTGCCACCGTGGCGGCGGGCCAGGATGAAAAGAGATCTTAGGGCCCAGAAAGCCCCGATGGCCCCGAGCCACAGGAGGGAGAATTTAAACCAGGGGGACAGGGGTACCCGGGCAATCCGATCGTTGATGATGACATCCCCGACGAACGACAGGGTGAAAATCGGGTAAACCCAAGAGATGGCCCAGAGGGGCCACCAGCGGGTGAACCAGGCCCTCATCGGCTGGGGACCGGAGGAGGTGGCCCCCCCGTGAACCAGAAGCAACAGCGGGGCCATCCAAGACCCACGCTGGAGAGAAGCCAGCAGAGCGGCGAGCAGCGTCAGGAGGAAAAAGCGGCGGACGCCGGGGTTTCCTTGCGCGTTCTGTTCCTCCGTTTTCAAATAGAGATGCAAGACCGCTAAGGCCCAAAAAAGGGCGAACATATGCTGAATCGCCGTCGGCCAGAGGATGACATGGAAATGGGCGAAGGTGGTCAGATAAATCCAGGAAGAAAAAAGGGAGGCCTCGGCAGACAGGCCCAACCGCCGGTTGATTCGACAAAGCAGCAAGGCGCTGCCCAGATGGAACGCCACAGAGATGAAGATTAAGGAGGAGGTCGAGAAACCGACGGCAGGAGTCGTGAGAAAAAGGACTGATTTAAGGAGCGGAACCCCCAGGCCGATGGGAGAGGGGGAAAGAAGGTACCTGACGACCTGCCCCCACTCCCGGCCACCGGCCTGGTGGGCCAGTTCCGGAATCATCCACCAGAGGTCGTTCTCAGCAACCGCGCGGAGGAGAGGTCCTCCGACGGCCCAGAGAAATCCGAGGGTCAGAAGTAAGCTGGCGAGGCGGCGGCTCAAATCGCTAGAACCGGTGGTTCTAAGCCATGGCCTTGCGCTGGGAGGCGAGGGACCAGGCCGTGGGGGCGTAAACGGCCCGTTGGGCCGGCGGAACCCTCCTCTGCAGCCGTGGGCTCATCCCGTTGATCACTCGTTCGAAGAAAACAAGAGGGAGGAACGAGATGGCGAGGTTCCCCAGCAGGATGCCGGCCAACCGAACGACCTGGAGCCACTCGCTCGGATGGAAGTACCACTGGGCCCGGAGCTTGAACCAACCGGGGCCATGCTTTCGGGTGAGCACTCCCCACAGGACCTGCGGACGCAGGACCGACAGGAGATTGTACCGGATGACATCCCGGGTTAACTCCCATTCTGAGCTCGTCTCCGGCACGTACGGCAAGGGCTTGCGATTGGTCAACGGCAGGCCCATCTCCGCCAAGGCGCTGGTGAAGTTTTCCCAGTAGCCCACCTTGTGCATCCGGGGGGTGCCCTTGACATCCTCATACAGCGGAGTGCCGGGATACGGCATCAGGTTGTTGTACTTGATGAAGGTCGGCTTCAAGCTATTGGCCAGCTTGACCGTCGCCACCCGGTCGGCATGAGTTTCCATCGGGAAGCCGAAGATCATGAACAGGGCCACATCCATCCCGTACTTCTGCGCCAGGTGAACCGCGTCGATGTGTTGCTGGAGCGTCTCGCCTTTGTTGATCTGTTTGGCCAGTCGCTCCACCCCGGTCTCCATCCCGAACCCGACCGCGGTGAAGCTCGCTTCCTTCATCATGGGGATCACCTCGGGGTAAAAGTTGTCGGCCCGGGTCTGGAGCGAGAAGGTGCACTTCTTCCCCAGCCCGGAAGCGATGATGGCGTCGCAGACTTCCTTCACGCGCGCCTTCTTGAAGCAGAAGTTGTCATCCATGAAGCAGATCGCCTTCGCCCCGAACCGATTGATCAGGATGTCCAGCTCTCGGACGATCCGCTGCGGGGAGAAGTAGCGGTACGTGGATCCGGTCATCATCCGCTGGCTGCAGTAGTTGCACTTGTAGGGGCACCCGCGGGAAGTCACAATGAAGCCCCAATCGTAGGAGCAGCGGTGCTTGGCCTTCTCGATCATATCGACGTACATCCCGTAGGGAAAGGGGGGCAACGTCTCCAGGTCCTTGATCAACGGGGCCTCCGGGGTATGGACGATCTTCCCGTCCAACCGGAAAGAGACCCCATCAATGGAAGAGAAATCGGTTTGATTCTTGCGGATCGCCTCCACCAGCTGGAGCATCGTCCTCTCCCCTTCTCCGCGGACGACGATATCGATGGACTCGATCTCCAGCGACTCCTCCGGCAGAGCCGTCGGATGGTACCCGCCGACGATGACCTTGCAGTCGGGATACTTCGCCTTCAGCAGGGCGGACAGCTCGAAGGCGCGGGCCACCTGCGCGGTCAAGATCGTGATCCCAAACAGGTAGGGCGGCTCCAGGCCGGACACCGCATCGTCCAGATTGTTCCAGTTGAGCTTCGCCACCTCCTCATCGATGATCTTGGCCTTGTGCCCATGCGAGATGAGTTGAGCCGCCAAGCATCCGATCGACATCGGAAGCGACAAGGGAGTAAACCGACTCAACGACCCGCCGTACTCCGCGTTGCAGGGGTTAATCAGTAACATCCACTCCTCCTCGTCACCTAACGGTTCGCCACCTAAGGAACCTCCACCCCGGTTTCCATCGCCGTGCGTATCCGCTGCGAAGAAGCCTTCAGCGCCTGCCCGTCGGGATCGTAGAAGATGATCCGACTGCCCGAGCTCTCAAAGTGCACCGGCACCTGCAAGAGGTCCTTCAATGCCTCCCTCACCGATCTCCGGTGTTCCGGTTCCACAAACAGAAGAAGGAACCCACCGCCGCCGGCCCCCAGGAGCTTGCCCCCCACCGCGCCGGCCCGAAGGGCCTCCTCGTAAATCTGGTCGATCAGGGGGGTCGAAATCCGGTTCGTCAGCCCACGCTTCAACATCCATCCCTCATGGAGCAGACGACCCAAAGCCGCCAACTCCTGTTTGCCCTGAAGAAGAGCGATGGCCTCCTCCACCATCTGGTGCATCCGACGCAGCTCCTGCCTCTTCTCCCGAGTCGCCTTGATCTGCTCCCCCGCGATGTCGGAAGCGGTCCGAGAGACACCGGTGTACACCAACAGAAGACGCCTCTGGAGCTCCTCCAAGCATTCTTGATTCAACGGGATGGGCGAGACCTGAATGTTCCCATCCCGATGAAAATCCACTCGGTTGAACCCGCCGAAAGCCGCCATCACCTGATCCTGGGAGCCCACGTTCTCCTCGAGCCGTTCCTGCTCAACGACGATGGCGTCCCGAGCCAACTGCATCTTACTGGGCATGATCCCCTTCAGGCCATACAAGGCGTGCAGCAGGCCCACCGTAAAGGAAGAGCTGGAGCCCAACCCTGTCCGGGCGGGCAGATCCCCGTCATGATGAAGCTCCACCCCATCCTGAATGTCCAGATACCGGAGCACCTCACGGACCGCGGGATGCTGAATGCTGGAGACTTCCTGAACGAGCTCGATCTTGGACCAGACAATCCGGCTTCGGTACTCAAAGAACGGGGGCAACCACCGGCACATGATGGTGCAGTAATGGGCGATCGATGCCGCCAAGGTGGCTCCCCCCTGCTCTTGGTACCAGGCAGGATAATCGGTGCCCCCGCCGAAGAAGGAGATCCGGAAGGGCGTGCGAGAGATGATCACCCCGCCCCTCCGGTTCCCTGAGTCACAACCGCCGGGTCGGAGTCTGCGCTGTATTTCCGAATCAACCGTTGGGAGGCCATCCGGCGGATATGCTCCGCCGTTTCGGGCCCAAATTTCTCGGTGATCATCGCCAGATAGCGGGGATGAGTGAAATAGATCCGAAAGGCCTCATCCCGGAAGCGAAGAACCTCGGCGCCCGAAAGGGTCTTGGTGGGCAGCGGCTGGGTGTCGACCGAATGCTGGGAGTAACCGCTCCATCTTTCAGGCAGCGACCACTTCTGTTGCAGGGCAATGTTGTACAGCTGGGAACCGGGATAGGCCATGGCGCAGTAGAAGTTGGCCCACTCGGCGTTCAACTCCAAAGCAAGGTCCAGGGTTTCCTGCAGGGTCTGCCGGTCGTCTTCCGGAAGGCCGAAGATGTAATTCGCCCCAATCGATATCCCCGCTCCCTGAACCCTTCGGATCGTCTTGAAGATCAGATCCTGGCTGAACCCCTTCTCGGCATCGTCCCTCACCCGCTCGTTCGCCGACTCGATCCCAAAGGCCAGCCAGTTGAACCCGGCCCTTCTCAACTTCTCCAGCATTCCCTCCTTGACCGTATCGACCCGGGCGTAGGCCCAGATGTTGAGCCGGTAGCCCCGCTCCACGATCCGGTCGCAGATCCCCGCAATGTGGGAAGGGTTCAGGACGAACATCTCATCGGCAAACTTGATGTTGCGCACCCCGTACCGCTGCACGAGAAGGTCGATCTGGCGGATGACGGTGTCGGCACTCCAATACCGGTAGGTGTTGACCGATTCCTTCAACCCCTGAAGCTTTTCCCCCGTCTTGAAGGGGGCCTGAATACAGCAAAAGGTGCAGTGGTAGGGACATCCCAGCGTGGTGTACATCGAGGCGTAGGGCTGGCGCTTGAGATCTCCAAAACAGTGCCAGTTGTGGGCCCGGTATTTCCCCATGGGAAGCAGATCCCAGGCCACCCCCTCCATCTCCTGATCCAAGTTCTTCACCAAGGGAGCGGGTGGATTCGCCCGAACCGTCTTGTCCTCCCAGTACCAGAGCCCCCGCACCTGGGACAGGTCCTCGGGTCGATCCGATCGAAGCGCCTGCAGCAGATCCGACAGGGTGACCGGGCCTTCCCCTTCCGCGACGAAGTCAGCCGCCTCCTCTCTGAGCGTCCGCTCCGGAAGGGCGGCCGCATGGCCTCCCACCAGAATGGTCTTCTGCTGAGGAAGCCGCTGCTTGATGGCGGCGCAGACGGCCCCCGCCGCCGGCATCGTCTGGGTGGAAGCCGAGGGATGGTGCCCATACACCACGATCGCCGCCAGCAGAGGGCTGTGCTCTTGCACCCGCTTCGCTGTCTCCTCGGAAGTCAGCTCATCCGCGTCGGCATCGATGATCTGGACAGAAAACCCCTTCTTCCGAAAGTATGTGGCCATCAGACCCGCCCAAACCGGCGGCTCGATTGCCGTCAGCTCCCGTCCCAGCTCCTGGTACGCTTGCATCCGGCCTCCGGGATGGATCAAGACCAGGTCCAACTCCCCTGCCCCTGTTCTTGCGCTCACAGAACCTTTTCCTCCCAACGGTTCACCGTCGGCTGCTCGGAGGGTCCCTTCTTTTCCGAGAGGGCGATTCCCAGCGCCTCGGACGGATCCATGGCATAGAAATGCTCCGGGGATGGGAACGCGCCCGACCGGACCTCCTGGGCGTACTGGCGAATCGCTTCGCCGATCAACTTTCCTCCCTCCAGGTATCGCTTGACGAACTTCGGGGTGAACTGTTCGAATAATCCGAGGATGTCGTGGATGATGACCAGCTGCCCATCGAGCCGATCCCCGGAACCGATGCCGTAAACCGGAATATCCAGATGTTCTCGGATGGCCCCCGCCGTCTCCGGAGGCATCGCCTCGAGAAGAAGGGAAAAGACGCCGGCCTCCTGAAGAGCCAACGCATCCTCCAGCAGAGCCCGGTAGCTGTCCACCGTCTTGCCTTGGACCCGATAGCCACCCAGCTGGGCCAGATTCTGGGGCGTCAACCCCAAGTGTCCCTGGACCAGGATCCCCGCGTCGACGATCGCCTTGACCCGGGAAGCGACCCGCCGGCCCCCTTCCAGCTTGACCGCATCGCACCCCCCCTGCGCGATGAAACGCCCCGCGTTCAATATGGCGTCCCGATCGGAGGGTTGATAGGACAGGAACGGCATATCCCCCACGACGAAGGCCTGTTGAGCCGCCCGAGTGACCGCCTGGGCATGGCTGATCATCTCCTCCATGCTGACCGGCAGCGTCGTCCGATGCCCCAAGGTGGTCATGGCCAGAGAATCCCCCACCAGGATCATGTCGACCCCGGCCCGATCGGCCAGGAGAGCAAAGGGGTAATCGTAGGCGGTCAGGTAGACCGCCCTCTCCCCCCGCTGCTTCATCCCTCGCAGGGTCAGAAGCCCCACTTTCTTCCGCTCCCCTTGGCTCATGGAAGCTTACTCCATTGCTCGGCCTGCCACCTTGGGAGGCAGGGGCGGATCCTCCCACCCCGGAAGAGGGTCGATGACCATGTTCTTCCGAAACTCCTCCCGAGGCAGGTAAGGATACATATCTTCGATCGGCGTCCCCCAGCCGAAGATCCTCGGCTCGTATTGGAAATAATCGTGCATGTTCACATCGCAAACGATGGGCCCATTATACTCCAAAACAGATCGGATCTTATCCTTCAATTCGGAATGATCCCGGATCGTCTCCGCTGCGATGCCGTAGGCCTGGACGATCTTCACAAAATCGGGCGGCCGATACCCCTTGGGGCCGGCAGCCTCGTAGCGACCTCCAAAGTTGGTGTCCTGGAACTGCTTCGTGATCCCGTACACGTGATTGTTCAGAATGAAGGTCTTCACGGGAAGGTTGTACACCTTCACCGTCTGAAGCTCCTGGATATTCATGTTGAAGCCCCCATCCCCGATCAGGCAGATCACCCTTCCCCCCGCCGGAGCGAAACAGGCGCCGATCGCTCCTGCGAAGGAGAAGCCCATGGGGGAGTTCCCGTTGCTGGAACAGAGCCGCTGCCCCAGCCGGGTCTTGAACGCCTGGTTCGTCACCACCACGTTTCCGCCGCAATCGGGCACAATGATATCCTTCGGGGCGCACTGCTGGGCGAGCTCGGCAACAAAGACATACGGATTGACGATCCCGTTGCTGTTGTAATATTCGGGGAGAACCGGATCGTACTTCTCCCTCCATTCCAGTGTCTTGGTAAGCCACTCATCGAAGCGGGGGAGGGATCTTTTCTTGGCCTTCTCCAGGAGGGCCTGGGCGAAAATCTTGACGTCGCAATAGATGTTGACGTCTCCCCGGACGTTCTGGAGGTTCGGATCCAGGTTCGCCTTGTCCAGATCCACGATGTATTTCTTCGCAGCTCGGGCAAAGGAATTCACCTGCCCCCCGGTGATCCGACCCGAGATTCGGCATCCCAGCGAAAGCAGCAGATCGGAATTCTGAATAGTGAAGTTCCGCCCAGGCCCCCCGTAGGTGCCGACACGGGCCCGGTAATATTCGAAATCGGAGGCGAAGATATCCAGGGCATTCCAGGTGGGCACGCAGGGGATCTTCAGCGCACGGCCCAACTCTCGGATCTCCTCCACCGCATGGGCAAGCCGGACTCCCCCTCCAATGAGAAGCACCGGCCTCTCCGAGCGGTTCAGGTCTTCCAGATACCCTTCCAGTTTCTCGTCCAGACCTTCCGTGAAATCGACCGGGGGTTCGGGGGCGATGAAACGTTCCATCCGGTCGGGATCGACCTCCTTTTTCTGAATATCCAGAGGGATATCGATCAGGACCGGACCGGGCCTGCCATGGGTCGCTTCATAAATCGCCTTATCCAGGACCCAGCGGATAGTGTTCGGATCCCGCACCATCGCAGCGAATTTGGTGACCGGCTTGGCCATCGCCACGATGTCGTTCTCCTGAAAACCGACCTGACGGATGGACGGA
The DNA here is from genome assembly GCA_964603095.1 of uncultured Planctomycetia bacterium. GTDB lineage: Bacteria > Omnitrophota > Gorgyraeia > 1-14-0-20-64-10 > 1-14-0-20-64-10 > CAZRTR01. The sequence goes on along the minus strand of CAZRTR010000044.1, from coordinate 5,203 downwards.
TCCTTGCGCAGGAAGGCCGAATTGATCTGGCCCGTGATGTAGAGGTTGGGGATGGAGTCGTACCAGCAGTTGGCCACTCCCGTCAGCAGGTTCGTGCCGCCCGGGCCGCTGGTGACGATGGTCACGCCCAGGATTCCGGAAACCTTGGTGAGCGTTTCTGCGGCGAAGGCCCCCGCCTGCTCGTGCATCACGCAGACGTATCGGATCCGATCGGTCCGCGTGAAGGCATCCACCAGGTCGCCGATGGCCGCCCCGTAGACCACAAAGACGTGGCGGACCCCCAGGTCGGCCAGATACTGGATGACAAAATCAGCCAGCTTCATCGCTCAACGCGGCCTGGAGGGTCCCCCTTGCCCGACGGGGATTCCAATAGTAAAGCTCCCTGAAGAACTGAAGGAGGTAGGCGCCCCCCCACCGCAGGACATCCAGCTTCCGTTCCCCCCCCATCCTCGGGGGCTCATCGGCCGGGATCTCCGTGACCCGGAGCTTCATCTTGGCGCATCGAACCGACAGCAGCGGCTCGATGCCCACCACCGTACCCAACCACCGTTCCGGCTTGTAGCTGTCGTCCTTATCCAGATCCAGGGCAACGAACAACTTCGTCCTGTAGGCCCGATAGATCACCATCGCGTCGGTATACCGGGCCCCGTGCAGGAGATTGACGAGGGTGGTGAACAGCCAGTTCCCGAACCCGGTCATCCAATCGTCATCATAGCTCTTGGCCCCATCCTTGTACCGGGAGGCGATCACCATGTCGTAACCCTCCTTCATCTTCTCAATGAGTTGAGGGATCGCCTCCGGTTTCGAATTCCCATCGGGGCTGAAGGTGATCACCACGTCTCCTCGGACATGCGGGAAGGCCTCGTTGAAGGCCTGGCGAGGACCCTTCTTCTTCTGAATCACCACGTCGTACCCCTGGGTCCGGGCGTACTCGGCGGTCCCATCCGTGGAGTGGCCGTCGACCACCAGAATCTGGTCGACCCACTCCCGTTGGATCTGAGGCATGATCGCTTTCATCCCATCGATCTCGTTCAAGGTGGGAACCAGCAGGGTGACCTTCATTTTAGGTCCATCAGACATTCCCGTAGCCGTTCTTGCGGATGACCTGGTAGCCCTTGATCAGCTCGGCGATCCCGGCCTCCAGAGACACGCCCGGCCGGTAACCGGTCCTCTCAATCTTCTCGTTGCTGACGAGGTAGTTCCGTTGATCCGGATCCTTGCCAACCTGCGCCTCAATGAAGTAAAACGTGGGTATCTGTTTCTTGATTTCCTCGCACAACTCCCGTTTGGAAAGGTTGGCGTCGCTCAAACCCACATTATAGGGTTGGCCCTTCATCAAGTCAAAGTTTTTAAGGACGTGAAGGAAAGCGCCGGCGATATCCCTCACATGGATAAAGTTCCGCTTGAAGTGCCCTTCAAACAGGACCAGAAACCGGTCGGTGACGGCCCGGTAGACGAAATCGTTCACCAGCAGATCCAGGCGCATCCGGGGGCTGATCCCGAAAGCGGTCGCCAAGCGCAGAGCCACGGTGTTCTTGGAGTCCAACACCGCTTTCTCCGCTTCCACCTTCAGCCGCCCATAGAGGGAGATCGGATTCAAAGGGGTTTCTTCCGTGCAATGAATCCCATCCTGCCCCACTCCGTAACCGCTGTTGGTGGTCGGAAAGACGACCCGCTGATTCGGGCTGCGGCATTCCAGAAGAAGCCGGACGGCCTCCAGGTTGACCTCTTTGGCTTCGCTCGGATTCCGCTCGCAGATGGGCGCGCCGGTCAAGCAGGCCAACGGAAAGAGGACGTCCGCCTTCTTCAGCGCTTCCATCAACAGAGACCTGTTCCGGGCGTCCCCTCGACGGATCGACAGCCGGGGGTGGTGACAGCAATCCAACAGGGAGGACTGGCCGTACATGAAGTTGTCGATGACCGTCACCTCGTGCCCCTCGGCCAGGAGGGTCGGAACCAGGACCGAGCCGAGGTATCCCGCTCCGCCCGTTACAAGGAGATGCAACCCTTCTGCTCCAGAAACCAGCGATAGGTTTTCCCCAAGCCGCTCCTCAAATCGGTCCGGGGGGCCCAACCGAGCTCGCGAAGGGGGGCGGAATCCAACCGTTTCTCAGGGGCTCCATCGGGCTGGGACCGATCCCACCGGATCCGACCGCGAAACCCAACCACCCGCGCCACTTCCTGGGCCAATTCGGCGATCGAGATGGCCTGGCCGGAACCGATGTTGATCGGATCGTTGCCCTCGTACCGTTGAAGCAGCCGGTCGACCGCCTCCGGCAGATCATCCACATAGAGGAACTCACGCTTCGGTTTCCCGGAGCCCCAGAGGACCACCTCCTCTTGGCCCCTCTCCCGCGCCTCGTGAAACCGACGGATCAAGGCCGACAGCACGTGCCCCTCTTCCGGATCAAAATTATCGTTCGGTCCGTAGAGGGTGCAGGGAATCACCGCCATGAAACGGGTCCCGCACTGACGGTTATAGGAACGGCAGAGGGTCAAGCCCACCCATTTCGCCACCGCGTACGGTTCGCTCGTCGGCTCCAGGGGCCCGGTCATCAGCTGTTCGGGACGCATCGGCTGGGAACAATCCCTGGGGTACATGCAGCTGGACCCGAGATAAACCAAACGCTGGACACCGGCCTTCCAGGATCCATGGATCAGGTGCGTTGCGATCTGCAGGTTCTCATGGAGAAAAGAGGCCGGTTCCGCCGCATTGGCCCGGATTCCCCCGACCCGGCCCGCCGCGACGATGACCAGATCCGGCCGCCGCCGGGAGAGAAACTGTTCCACCGCGGGACGATCGGTCAGATCCAACACGGTCCGCGGAACCGTCAGCAGACGGACATCCTTCCGGCCGGTGGTGTGACGAACGAAGGCCGAGCCCACCATGCCGGTGTGGCCAGCGATGTAGAGCGTCCGGCTCCTAGAAGGGGCCTTTGAACCGCTGCTCGTAATGGTAGAAGGTCTCTCCATCCAGATTATGCTTTGGCAACCCCAGCATCTCTTCCACGTTCCGGATGATATTCACCGCGCAGGGGTAGAACAGGTTCTCCAGGGGGCGGGTCGTGGGACACGGGACGTGAGCGAAGCCGAGACGTCTCACCGGCTGCCGAAGCCGGCCGAAACATCGTTCACTCACCTGAGCCGCCAACTCGGCGGAGAATCCGCAGAAGGCCCAATCATAATCGGCGACGACGCAGTGCCCCGTCTTGCTCACCGAGGCAATGACCGGATCGATCTCCAGTGGAGAGACGGCCCGCACATCGATCACCTCCAACGCCACTCCCCGACGGGCGAGAACCTCCGCCGCCTTCAACGCCTCCACCGTCATCCAGCTGGTGCAGACGATCGTGAGGCGATCCCCTTCCCGACGAACGGCCGGAACCCCCAGCGGGATCCTTTCCTCTTCATCCACCTCCCCCTCCACATCGTACAGCCATCGATGCTCCAGAAAGATGACCGGATTGTCGTCTCGGATGGACGCCCGCAACAGGCTGTAAGCATCCTGTGGAGAGGTCGGCAGGATGACCTTCAGCCCCGGGAAATGGCCGAACACCCCGTGAAGGGATTTGCTGTGCTGGGCCGACTGCCCCCATCCCCGCCCGATGATCGCCCGAATGACCAGAGGGATCTGAAGCCGCCCCCCGCTCATGTACCGGAGGTTGGAGATCATATTGACGATCTGATTCATCGCCAACAGCATGAAATCGGCCCGGATGTGGACGTGCACGGGGCGCAGACCCGAAAGGGCCGCCCCCAGAGCCACCCCCGTCATCGCGTCCTCGGACAGAGGGGTGCCGAAGCACCGGTTCGCGCCAAACTTCTCGACCAATCCCTCCGTGCTTCCGAAGATTCGCTTGTGATCCGGCACATCCAAACCGAAGACGAAAACGGAGGGGTCCTGCTCCATCTCCCGGGTCAGGGCCAGATTCACGGCTTGGCGGAAAGCCATCCGGGATTTCATCGAAAGAGATCCGTGGTCAATTCACTGGCCGGTGGGAACGGCGCCTGCTGGGCTAAACGGAGAGACCGATCCATCTGCTCCTCCACCTCGGCCCGAATGGAGGTCAACCGATCCGGGGAGCAGCCGCCACCCAGGAGGATTCTCTCGAAGCGACAGACCGGATCCAGCCGCTCCATCTCCTCCGGGGTAGGCTGCCTCCGGTACCCGGCGTCGAAATCCTCGCGGGGACCGACATGCTCCAGGAACCGGTAACAGGAAAAATGGAGGAAGCCGGGGCGAGGTTGGATGCGCATTCGGTTGAGCATCTCTCGGGTCCTGTCTACCACCTCCACCAGGTCGCTGCCGTCCCCGCTGGCCACATGACACTGGAATCCCCAAACCGCTTCGGGAATCGAGCGAAACCCGATCCTCTGGTTGGAGGGGGTATGAATGGCCAAACCGTTGTCTTCACAAACGAACAGAACCTTCAATTTCTTCAGGCAGGCGAAGTTGAGCGACTCCCAGAAGACCCCCTCCTCCACCGCCCCGTCTCCCAGAAAGACCACCGACAGGTTCGGCAGGCCTTGGACGCTGTACGCGAGGGCCGCCCCCACCGCCACCGGGATCGTCGTCCCCACCACCGCCGAGGTGGCCACCAGCCCCCGCTCCGGGAAAGACAGGTGCATCGACCCGGCCTTTCCCTTCGCGGGCCCGGTCACCTTGCCGTACAGCTCCGAAAAGAAACCGTCCACATCCTGGGTCAAGGCCAAGTACAAGGCGTGGTTTCGGTAGGTGCCGAACACCCGGGCTCCGGGCGGAAGGCAATGGGTCACACCGACGGCGATCGCCTCCTGTCCTATCCCCAGATGGACCGGCGTCTTCATCTCATCCTTGGGATACTCCTGCCGGATTTTTTCCTCAGCGCCCCGGGCCAACATCAGGGTTCGGTAGAGACGCAGACCCTGCGCAAGATCCGAGGAGGGCTCGAACGTTTCCTTACGCGAAGTAGGAGCGGACGCTTCGGGCGACATGCTCGATATCGTCATCCGTTAAATACTGGTGAACTCCGAAATGAAGGCCGGTCCGGCCGATCCGTTCGGCCACGGGAAATTCCCCTTCCCGATGGCCCAGGAACCGGAAAGCCCGATGCTGCGTGGGGAGGGAACCGAACAGCGTTTTGCACTGGATCCCCTTCGACTCCAGATGCTGATAGAGGGGGCCCACATCCGTCCCCTCGTCCCTCAACACCAGCGGAACGGC